>DATDLS010000131.1:0-35314 GCA_036519195.1 Occallatibacter sp.
GATCACATGAACATCTTCATCAACTTCGAGGAGGAAATCGAAGCCGAAGCGCGCGGCGAAGAAAGCCGCGGCCTGCTGCGCAACGACAACCTCAATCGCAGCGTTGAAGAGCTTGAGCTCTCTGTGCGCAGCTACAACTGCCTGAAGAACGCCAACATTCAGTCCATCGGCGAGCTGGTGCAGAAAACCGAAGCCGAGATGCTGAAGACCAAGAACTTCGGCCGCAAGAGTCTGAACGAGATCAAGGAAATTCTTGCCCAGATGGGTCTTTCGCTGGGCATGAAGATCGACGAAAACGGCAACCCGGTTCCCGGACCGACCAGCATTCCTCCCGCCGCCGCACTGGCAGCAAGCTACAACCGCTACGACGACGAGGACGAGCCCTTGGATTCGGTGGACCTGCAGTTGCCGACTGAGACGGAGAACTTTTAAGCACGCTGGGGAGGAGGGATCAGTTGTCTTGATCTGGTCGAAACCGCATCGAGTCACTTCTGATCCCTGACCCCTGACCCCTGAAACCTGATTTTGATTCGAAAGAGAGTTGCAACATGCGCCATCGCAATGCAGGATTCAAGCTCGGACGCAACACCAGCCACCGCCGCGCGCTGCTGCGCAACCTGGTCACGTCCGTCATCATCGAAGACCGCGTGGAGACCACCGTGGCCAAGGCCAAGGCAGTTCGGCCCCTGGTTGAAAAAATGATTACCCTGGGCAAGAAGGGCGATCTTCACTCGCGCCGTCAGGCGCTCAGCTTTCTGATGACGGACAAGTCCGTGGAGCGGCTGTTTGACACCGTGGCTCCGCGCTACGGCGATCGCCAGGGCGGCTATCTGCGCATCGTGCGGACCGGTTTCCAGAAGGGCGATGGGGCCGAGAAGGCTTTCATCGAACTGCTGGGCGCCGAGAAGCAGCTTGAGGTGAAGCGCCTGAAGCGCGACGAAGTCAAGGCCAAAAAGCGCGCCGAGCTCGAAAAGCAGCTGGAAGAAAGCAAGAAGGAAGAGCCGGGAGAAGAAGCAGCTTAGCTCCTCCGCTCCTCTGCTGATTCCCTGGCGCCATAGACGGGCATCGGCTCAGGCGAACGCCCGTGTTTTTGTGTGCGGACTTGAGGGTGGGAAACAGCAAAAGGGCGAGTCTCTCAGGAGACCTCGCCCTTTCACTTTCCGTGTGCGAAGATCCGGCGATTCGGTCTGTCGGATCGGGAGCATTTGACAGCGGGATCAGGTGATCGGCTCGAGCTCAGCCCGCGTTTCCCTTACCATTCCGCCGTCCTAGCTCTATGAGCGAGCTCGCCGACCGATCCGAGCTTCGTTGCCGAGCCTCTTCTTGGTCATTGCAATTGTCTCCTCGCTGAAGATCTCTTCGGTTCAAACGTTAGAGTCGGCCAATTGCGCGAAGGGTTGAGGCGGCTGCTGAATCGCTCTTTCTTCCTTCGGGCTTCGGGAAGCTCACGCCCTCGAACAAGCTCACGCCGCACGGGCCAGCCGCTTGGGTTTGAAGATACGCATGAAGATGTAGACGATGAGTTGGAGGGTGATGCCGCCGGTGCAGTCCAGCAGCACATCCCAAGGCGAGGCGGTGCGGTTGGGCAGGAAGGACTGATGCCACTCATCGCAGCTGGCGACGAGGGCGGTACCGAGCAGGGCCAGCAACGCGTCATTGCGGAAACGGGAGTGGGGGAGGGTCATCCACCAGGCGCGCAGCCAGGCGAGGCCGATAAACCCGTAGCCGAGGAAGTGGCCGGTCTTGCGGATGTAGTGGTGGATCACTTCCCAGCTCGGGTTGGAGACGTGTCCGAACAGTGCCTCGAAGATCTTGCGCAACGGGGCGCTGGTGTGATCGGCGCCGAAGGCTTCGGTGGATTCGACGGCGATGACGGCGATGCCGAGCACCACGGGGAGCCAGACGTAGATCCAATACCGGAGGTCGTGGGTCCGCCTACTCGACATGGTAGTTGGGCGCCTCGCGGGTGATGATGACGTCGTGCACGTGGCTCTCGCGCAGGCCCGCGGAGGAGATGCGGACGAAGTGAGCCTTCTGCTGCAGTTCCGAAATGGTTCCGCAGCCCACGTAGCCCATGCCGGAGCGCAGGCCGCCGACCAGCTGGTAGACCATGGACTCGAGCGGCCCTCGGTAGGGCACGCGGCCCTCAATGCCTTCCGGCACAAACTTGGCAAGCCGGTTCTGGCTGGCGCGTTCGCGTTGCACCACACCGGTGGTGCCGTGTTCGGCGCTGGCCAGATCCTCCGTGCTCTGAAAGTAGCGCTCGCCGGAGCCCTGGCTCATGGCGGTGAGCGAGCCCATGCCGCGGTAGGTCTTGAAGCTGCGACCCTGGTAGAGGATGGTTTCGCCGGGGCTCTCGTCGACGCCGGCAAACAGCGAGCCGATCATCACCGAACTGGCGCCGGCGGCGATGGCCTTGGTGATTTCGCCGGAGTACTTGATGCCGCCATCGGCGATGATGGGGATGCCGTACTCGCGCGCAGCGCGATAGGCCTCGGCAATGGCCGTGATCTGCGGCATGCCGGCGCCAGTGACCATGCGCGTGGTGCAGATGGAGCCGGGGCCGATGCCGACTTTGATGGCGTCCGCGCCGGCTTCAATCAAAGCCAGCGCGCCTTCATAGGTGGCCACGTTGCCGGCCAGCAAGCCAATCTGCGGGAACAGCTTCTTCACTTCGCGCACCGCCTCAAGCACGCGGGTGGTGTGGCCGTGTGCGGAATCGATGGCCAGCACATCGGCGCGGGCGCGGACCAGCTCGGCGGCGCGTTCCAGGTAATCTCCATTCGCGCCGATGGCTCCGCCTACGCGCAGGCGGCCTTGATCGTCCTTGCTGGCGTTGGGGTACTTGAGTTTTTTCTGGATGTCTTTGACGGTGATGAGGCCCTTGAGCTCGTACTGGTCATTGACCACGAGCAGCTTTTCAATGCGATGCTTATGCAGGATGAGCTCGGCTTCTTCGAGAGTGGTGCCGACTGGGACGGTGATCAGGTTGCTCTTGGTCATCACGCCGCCGATGGGAATATCCGTGCGGGTTTCAAAGCGCAGGTCGCGATTGGTCAGAATGCCGACCAGGCGCTTTCCCTGGGTGACGGGCACGCCAGAGATCTTGTAGCGCCGCATCACATCGAGCGCATCGGAGATCGACTGGTCAGGTCCGATGGTCACCGGATCGACGATCATGCCGCTCTCCGACCGCTTCACCTTGTCGATTTCACCGGCCTGGTCAGAGATCGTCAGATTGCGATGCACGATGCCGATACCGCCCTGCTGCGCCATGGCAATGGCCATACGCGACTCGGTGACGGTATCCATGGCCGAGGAGAGCAGCGGCGTGTTGAGCGTGATGTCGCGCGTCAGCTGCGTCTGGGTGCTCACGGAAACCGGGATCACGTCACTGTGCGCGGGAACCAGCAGCACATCATCGAAGGTAAGAGCTTCGGGAAGGTTTTTGGCTAGCATGATAGTTGGACGCGCCTGGCGGCCGGGAATTGCAGGTCCCGGCGCGACAGGCGCGTATGTCTATTGTAGCGGAGGGGGGTGAGGGAGTGCCGGAGAGGACGGTGATCCCGGTCACGATGTGCTCCAGAATCAGGCGGACCGTCTCCCTGACGCTCGGTTTGACTTGGAGCGGCGCATGGGAAGATCAAATCGAACGGTAGACGAGCATCTTAAGTTCGGACATCCTGATTTACCGGGAAATTAACACCAGCCGATTTTGTACATCATACGCAAATCCGAACCCGGAAAGGTTGTTTCCGTGGCGTTGACCTGCCTGCAGAGAGGTTGGAGGGCGAGGTCATGAGCGGCGTTGGTGGGCTGATGGATCGATACCGTTCACGTTTTGCTCCGTGGATCTGGAAGCAGATCGGCTTCCGTGTTGTAGACCTGGCAGAGCAAGGCTTATCCAACCTGCCACTTCCAGCGCCTGCTCGTAATACCGGCCCATTGTGCTGTTGGCCGGCTTCAGATTCTGAAAGGACAGCCTTGCGGACGGAGATTCCATCCGGGGAGACTCCTTGCGGTGCTTCCAATATTCCGGGCTCCATGCTATCAGCCTCCGCAGGACCCGCAAGACAGCCAGGCCCTGCGGATCGGAGAGCGAAGATTCGACATGCCCGAGTCTGCCACTCAAATCCGTGCGAATAGGGTGAGCATTTTCCTTGACGCGAAAGGAAATATCCCGGGGAGCCGGCTCAAACGCGCGGGACCATTCTGAATCCGGGAGAGAATCCCGATCTTCGATGCACCCCGAATGAGCGTGATGGCGAACTGGACACGAGATTCATCTTGCGCTGGGGGGCGATGGCAATTGGCTCCTGTTCCACGCTCAGCCAGTCTTGGGCCAAAGTCATTCAGGCCGCGGTGCGACGTTACCGTGGATGCCGTCCGGCGGCGGTCCCGGTCCAAATCTCGCCGAGCTTGCCCTGACGCAACGCGGGTCATTCCGCACCGCCGCAGTTCGGCGAGGTTTTGTAGTGCTCTTTAGGGACGGCTTCGTGGAGGTGTCCCTCTACCTGCTAAAGGCATTTCCGAGGGCGTTTTGGGGCTGGCTGTGGCGATCATTTTCGGTAAGCCGGCGAACTCGTCGCCTATTCTATTGTTTAGCTGGTGGTTAATCCCCCCCCCGCGGGCAGCCACTCGCAGATGCCGCCAACAGATCCGAGCTGGGACGAGCTGACGTGAAGTTGGGCCTATCCGACTGGGCACCCGGCTTTTGATCAGAAATTGGAGGCCGCCGCCAAGGCAGTCAGGCCCAACTCTCTCCGGTGCGCTTGGACCTATCTCAGACCGTGAAGCTGTTGGGTGTCGGCACTTTCCGGGGCGCGCAGCCCAGCCAACTGCAATCCGTAGCGTTGCCTGCGGCCCGCGTGAAGCTGAAGATCATCCTGCCCCGCTTCCGTCTGCCTGGACAGTACCTCGTCGCGGTCCCCGGGGATCAATCTGGCAACGGTGTCCTGGCCGAAGGCAGCGCGCCAGCGCTTGCCTATGGAGATAAAGAGACTGTCGGGGTCGATCTCGATCTGCGCAAGGCCAAGGCGCGGGCCAACTTCCTCTCAACGGCCCACCAACAGGATGAATCGTCGTACTACTATCCGCTCTCGATCAGATAGACACCGATCAAAACCGCCTCAAAATTCACGCGTTCTGACAATCTGAGCCGCAGCTTGGAACATTGCCCTGGGCATGTCCATGAGTGAATCCCAATGTTCACGTCACTTCAGAGCCTATTCACTCCGATCGCAACGCCTGCATCGGTTCCACATGTATGGCGCGGCGCGCCGGGATCAACGCCGATATGAGGCCAATCGCTCCGAGGCCGGCAACGAGCCCTGCAATTGCACCTGCCTCGCCTTGCGGTGGAACGGTCACCAGCCCATTCAGGACGTGACGAACTAGAAACACCCCGCCCAGCCCAGACATCAGACCAATCCCCAGCAAAATACCCACACGGGTATAGATTAACCGCGCCACCTCGCCCCGGGTTGCGCCAAGAGCTATCCGTACGCCGATATCACGGGTTCGGCTGGCGACCTCCTGGCTGAGCAGCCCGTAGATGCCAATAGAGGTGAGCAGCACGGCAATGCCGGCGAAAAGGCCAAAGAGCCAGCTCAGCATGCGATGGGTGACGAGTGCGTCGGCGAGCACGTTCTCCATCGTCTCCGGCGCGCGGAAAGCAACATTCGGCGCGACATCGTGCAGCGCCTTTCGCAACTGCGGAACGATGCTGGTCGACGGGACGGAGGTGCGCACGAAGAGATAGAACTGTGGTACGAAAGCTCTCCACGATTCTGGCATCTGTGCCATGGGAAAATCCGCTTCGGGCATTGGCGGCTGCGTGATGTCCTGACGGCCGCTCTTTGCCACGCCCACGATGCTCGTAGGCGGTGAACCCGGATCGCCGGCAAAAGCTTGGGCGAGGGGATCTTCATGCTTGTTCAGGAATTCCTCCACCCAGGCGTGATTCACAATCGCAACCTGCTGCGATTTGGCCGTGTCCTGCGCGCCCAACTCACGCCCTCGCAGGATGTTCAGTTGCATCGCCTGAAAATAGCCGGGACTGACAAAACGCACTTCGGTCAGCCGCTGCTTGTCGATCGGATCGACGGGTTTCCCCACCAGCGGGAGATCGCCATTGGACCCATTTTGCAAGATCGGCAGCAGATCGTTGCTTCCAACACCGCGCACGCCGGGGATGGCGGCAACGCGGGATTCGAGGGGTTCGACCAGCGCCTGCACAATGTCCCTGCCCTTGTAATCGCCTGAAGGAATGTCCACTTCGAGGGTGAGAAGGTTTTTGGGATTAAAGCCCAGATTGGTTTCGAGCATCGAACGCAAGCCGAGCAGAAGCAGGCCGGAGCAGACCAGTAGCACGAGCGACAGAGCCACCTGTGCCACGACAAAAGTGGAACGCAGCCTGTGACGGCTCTGCGAGGTTCCGGCGCTGCCACCAGACTTCAGAATGGTGTTGGCGTCAATGCGCGTTGTCCTCCATGCAGGAACCAATCCTGCAGCCACGCTGGCCATTAGGGAAACAACGAAAGTTGCAGCGACTACGGCAAGATTGAGATGGACATCGCCGCCGCGCGCGAAGGACTTTTCGAGAAACTGCCGCAAGGCAACCAGCAGCAGGTAGCCAAGCGCCAGCCCGCCAAGCCCCCCCGCAAGCCCCAGCAGCATGGTCTGCGTCAGCATCTGCCCCACCAGCCGTTTGCGCCCGGATCCCAGTGCAACGCGCACGGCCATCTCACGTTCTCGTAACAGACCGCGCGCCAGCAGCAGACCCGCGACGTTTGTGCAGGCTATCAGCAAAACAGAAGATACAGCGGCCAGCAAAACCCACAACTCTGGCCTGTCGTCGTTGCCTTGCTGGTTGGTGTGCATCGCGTCGAACAGAGACACGAGGTGCGCGGTCTTACCCTTGTCTTCATCCGGGAACTGCATACCCATCTCGCTGAAGACATGATTCATGTCCGCGTTGGCCTGCGCCATGGTCACCCCGGGTTTCAGCAACCCGAAGGTCGGCATCCAGTGGCTGCCTCGAGACTTGATCTGGTCGACGGAGAGTTGCAGCGGAGTGTAGACGACATTCGGCGTGTCGAACAATACCCGGAACCCGGCAGGCATCACGCCAATGACAGTGAAGGGTGTGCCATCCAGGTCTACGGTTCGTCCCACGACACTGTTCTCGCCGCCGAGGTATTGCTGCCAGACATTGTAGCTAAGGACGACGACATGATTCTTCCCATTCCGGTCTTCATCGGGCCGATAGGTTCGGCCCAGCAACGGTTGAACTCCATATAAGTCGAAGAAATTATCCGTCCCCTGAACCGCATGCAGATAAATGGCCTGGGCTCCTTCAGTCAGCGTCACTCCCCCGCCGTTCGCAATTCCGGCCACAACGCTGAAAGTCGAGTTCAACCGACGCATGTCCTGATACTCCGGCCATGACTCCGGCTGCATATAGCCGGCGGCTGCTCTGGTATTGATACTGACAATGCGATCCGCGTCTTTGTAGGGAAGCGGGCGCAGTAGAACGGCGTCTATCACGCTGAACATGGCCGCCGCCGTGCCAATGCCCAGGGCCAGAGTGAGAGTCGCCGTAATCGCAAACCCCGGCGACCGGCGCAGCTGTCGAACGGCGTAGCGAAGCTCGCGCCACAGATTTTCAGCGAAAGGGAAGCTGTTCATTTGCCAGATTTCCTCACGGATTACGATGGGATTGCCCAACAGTGTGTACGCTTGGCGGCGCGCCTCCTCGGGCGGCATGTGGGTGTGCGGTGTTGTCATCTATCTCATGCGCACGATGAGACTCCAACTCGCGGGCGCGTTCTTGGTCCCACGGACGACGGCAGAAGAATCGGCGGAGACTCATTGGCATGCCTTTCTTGCATCAATCGACGACTTTGCTTGCGTCGCCAGAATGCGGCCAATGGCTTCGACCTTTGTGCGCGAGCGGTGTGTTTCCGCAGTGAGCTGCCTGCGGCCCGCCGCGCTCAGGCGGTAAAAGCGCGCTTGGCGATGGTTTTCGCCGGCTCCCCAAAACGAAGAGCCCCAGCCATGATCTTCCAGACCATGGAGCGCCGGATAGAGCGAACCTGGTTCGACCTGCAAAGCATCATCGCAGGTCTGCTTGATGACGTGCGCGGTGGTATGGCCATGAGCTGGCCCCATGATTCGTGTGCGCAGGGTGAGCATGTCGAGCGTGCCAAGCACCAGTTCTTGCCGTTTTTGGGATCGGGGCACGATTTCTCCATAGAATTTCGATTGGTAAATACAATACATCACGAGCCCGACTTTACCAGCCTGGACAAATTCGAAGCAGTCTTCGGCCTATTTCCGCCCACGGATACGGTCCGGGGGGGTATGTGTGCGCTAATAAACCACAGCTTCGAACCCGCAACCCCTCGTCAACAGCGGCTAAAAAGCAGTTTTAGCCTCCCGGGCTGGTAAGCTCGGGCCAGATCGATGGTCATCGTGACCTCGTCCAGACTGCGTCGCAGCGTCTGGTGGAGCGGCCAGGAGCCGAAAAGGATGACACGCCAAGGCGTCGCGAACTTTACCGCCGTTGGCACACCCCGGATCGACTTTTCCCTGAGTGGGGCTCAGGTTTTCAACAGCAGCGCGAACCTTTTCAGCGGCCGGCACGATTGGCTCATCGTACAATTTGGCCCGATTTTTGCATTCAGTCGTGGAGCATCAATGAGCCAGGAACGCCGTCAGATTTCGTCATACCCCGACCGGGAAGGGCTTGGGGCTGGACTCGTCGTCGGTGTTGGCGGCGCCGGTGCGCCAGCGCTCAAAGCGGCCCTGCAACAGGCTCATCAGGCCGGTATACCAGTAGCCGATCACGAACAAAATCAGGAATGGCGCCGTGAAGTAGTTGTGATTGGAAAAGGTGTAGAGGATGGCGGCCAGGAAGTAGGTGCCGAGCAGCAGTTCGATCCACGGAGCCAGCACCAGGCGCTTGCGGTACTTGGCGGCCTGTGACCTTTCGCCCTTCTTGGCGACCCGGTACTTGGGCGTGCGGGCGAAGGCGCTCTTGATGCCGAAGAGAGCTTCCATGACCGCCTTGGTGTTGGTGACGGTGAGGCCGATGCCGAGCGCCATGAGGAAGGGCAAGTAGAGCAAGGTCTTCATCCAGGTTCTGGGGAACAGCTCGCGCTGGCTCATCAGGTAGAAGACGGCGATGGAAAACGTGGAGGCGGTAAACAGCGGCACGTCGATCAGAAGCATCTGAAACCAGCCCTGATAGAAGCGGCAGATCATGGCTGGAATAAGCAGCGCGGACATGACCACCATGAGCGGATAGCTGAGGTTGGCGGTGAGGTGATAGACGGCTTCGACCTTGATGCGGCGCGGCACGCTGGAGCGGAAGATTTTGGGAAGCACTTTGATGCTGGTCTGGATGAGGCCTTTGGCCCAGCGCGCCTGCTGGGTTTTAAAGGCGGTCATTTCGATGGGCAGCTCGGCGGGGCACTCGATCTGCGGCAGGTATTTGAACTTCCAGCCGGCAATCTGCGAGCGGTAGCTGAGGTCGGTGTCTTCGGTGAGGGTGTCGTGCTGCCAGCCGCCACCATCGGTGATGGCCTGGATGCGCCACATGCCGGCGGTGCCGTTGAAGTTGAAGAAGCCACCGGAGCGGAAGCGGGCGCCGTGCTCGAGGACAAAGTGGCCGTCGAGCAGGATGGCTTCGATCCGGGTGAGCATGCTGTAGTCGCGGTTCAGGTGCGTCCAGCGCGTCTGCACCATGCCGATAGCGGGCTCGGCAAAGTGATGGATCACCTTCATGAGCCAGTCGGTGGGGGGAACGAAGTCGGCGTCGAAGATGGCAACGAATTCGCCGTTGGCCACTTTCAGCCCGGCGTCGAGCGCGCCTGCCTTGAAGCCGTAACGATTGCTGCGATGGATGTAGACGATGGGATGGCCGAGTGTTCGGTAACGGGCCACGATGTCTGCCGCCACTTGCTGGGTTTCGTCGGTTGAGTCATCGAGAACCTGTATCTCGAGCTTGTCGTCCGGGTAGTCCATGGCGCAGACAGCCTCGAGAAGCCGGTCGATGACGAACTGCTCATTGTAAATGGGCAGCTGCACGGTGACGCGGGGTAGTTCATGGAAGTGGGCGCTGGGATTGGGGTTGGCGTTCTTGCGGTACTTGAAGTAAAGGTAGCACAAGGTATAACGGTGAACGCCATAGATGGCCAGCACGATCATGACGGTGAAATAGGGAAACAGAAGCACTGCGTCAAAGGCGTTCCAGTGGTAAAGGCCCTTGAAGGTCCGGTCGGTAGAACGCATGGCCTTGAGGTAATGAATGAAACCGTTCTGGGGCGCCAGGGCCAGATACGCGGCCAAGTGTGCAGGCAGACTGCGGAGTACGCCGGCGATTGGGATGAGACGAGTCACAAGCGGGGCGAACAGGGAGAGCCTCCACGACCGGGATAACGTTCATTGTATGCGATGGAAGGAGTTGGCGCAGTGCGCGAGCCAGGCGCCGTCCCCACGGGCGGAGCCGGCCAGCTTCGGCACGGTAGCTCGGAATCCACTCGCCCTTTCAAGAAAGGCAATTGGTTCAAGAGAGGCAATTGGTCAAGAGCCGCAATTGGCCCTCGCCCCCAGCCACATCCGTGCCCATCACACGGATCCGCCGACCAGGCCGCAAAACGCATCGGGGGTAGGCGTTGTTCTGGTTGTTTGCTCGTTGACAGCCCCGTTTCTGTCCAGCAATCGGCGGCGGAGGGGGGATTTTCGGAAAAGGCATTCATCGTCGAACGGGCGAGCCTCGGCGACACAGGTAGATTTCGACCACAGCTGTTGCCCACGGGCAAATCGGATTCCCAGACAAGGCCACCGGCAGGATCGAAGCAATTCGAGCCGAGGACTTGCTCGCTCCCTCCCTCAGCTTTTCTCAAAGAATTCTTCGTCCGAGTTTGCTCTCATACGCCTTCGAGGCGTAGGGTTTTGTTGCAGTTGGAGGGTTATTCATGCCTGTTCTCATTTCCTCTCCCATCGTCGCCGCCGCGGGCGGCAGTTTTTTGCTCGAGACGCGCACTCCGGCAGAGGTGTTTACGCCGGAAGACCTGAACGAGGAGCAGCGGCAGATCGCTTCGACCGCCGCGCAGTTTGCGCGTGAGGAAGTTCTGCCCGCAGCCGATGCGATTGAAGCCAAACAGCCCGGCGTTCTGCGGAGCAAACTGGTGAAGGCTGCCGAACTGGGATTCTCGTCGGTCGACATTCCGGAAAAGTTTGGCGGCATGGGGATGGATAAGGTTTCTTCGACCGTGATCACCGACCATCTGTCGGTGCTGGCGAGCTTTTCGACAGCCTTCGGCGCCCAGACCGGGATCGGGACGCTACCGCTGGTCTGGTACGGGACCGAAGATCAGAAGCAACGCTATCTGCCCAAGCTGGCGGCCGGGGAATGGATTGCAGCCTACTCCCTTTCCGAAGCGAGCTCAGGATCGGACGCGATGAATGTGCGCTGCCGGGCGACGCTTTCCAACGACGGCGCGCACTATGTCCTCAATGGCGAGAAGATGTGGACGACCAACTGCGGGATCGCGGATTTGTTCACCGTGTTTGCCAAAATCGATGGGGAAAAGTTCTCGGCGTTTCTGGTGGAGCGGACCACGCCCGGTCTTGCGGTGGGCGCGGAGGAACACAAGCTGGGCATTCGCGGATCGTCGACCTGCCCGCTGGTGTTTTCCGACTGCCACATTCCGGCGGCGAATCTGCTGGGCGAGGCCGGCAAAGGACATCACATCGCGTTCAATGTTCTGAATATGGGGCGATTCAAGCTGGCCGTAGCCTGTATTGGAGGAGCGCGCCATGCTCTGGCGCACATGGTGCGCTACGCAAAGGAGCGGACGGCCTTCGGGAAAACGATCTCCGAGTTTGGGTTGATCCAGCGCAAGATCTCGGTGAGCGCGGCGCGGCTGTTTGCCGCCGAGAGCATGGCCTATCGCACGGCGGGGATGATCGACGCCAGCCTGGCGCAGATGAACGAGGAGCAGGCTGGCTCGCCGCGGGAGATACAAAGGCGCATCGAAGAGTACGCGGTGGAGTGTTCGATCTTGAAGGTCTACGGGTCGGAGATGCTCAGCACGGTGACCGATGAACTGGTGGCTACGATGGGTGGCTATGGCTACGTGGAACAGTATCCGGCCGAGCGCTACTATCGCGATGCGCGCATCAATCGGATTTTTGAAGGCACCAACGAAATCAACCGGCTGATTATTACCGGATGGCTGATGAAGCGGGCGCTGAGCGGGCAGCTGCCTCTGCTGGCCTCAATCAAGAAGCTGATGGATGAGGTGATGCTGCCGCCCTCGTTCGACTCCGGCAAGGACACCGGTGAGCCGCTGGCGCGCGAAGCCGAAGTGCTGACGGCTGCCAGAAAGATGGCGCTTTTCGCGGCCGGCGTGGCCAGCCAGCGATTTATGACGGCGTTGCAGGATCAGCAGGAAGTGATGGCTGATCTGGCGGATATGATTGCTCAGGTGTACGCGCTGGAGTCAGCGCTGCTGCGGGCGGCCAAGCTCTCCGGCAAGGGAGCAGGGGAGGTGGCGGCAGCCATGACGGGTCTTCTGGCCGAAGAGACGATGGCGCTGGCCGAGCAGGCGGCGCGGCGGGTACTGGCGGCGTGCGGACAGGGCGATATGCTGCGCACGCAACTGGCGATCCTTCGCCGGCTGGCGCGGACCACGCCAGCCGATGTGGTGGCTCTGAGCCGCGCCGTGGCCCGGCAGGCGATTCAACTGGAGCGGTACCCTGTGTAGAAAACCAGGGTAGAGGGAACAGGAATCAGAAAAGAACAAGCTCCCGGCCCCGCGCCTCAATCTTCCCGCAGCGCCACCATCGGCTCGATCGCCATGGCCCGCCGCGCGGGGAGATAACAGGACCCGAGGGCGGCGAGACCGAGCACCAGGGCCACGCCAATATACGTCGTCGGATCAAACACATTCACTACCACAAAGCTGCCCACCGCCCGCGCCACCGCCAGCGCCAGGCCCAGTCCGACCGCAAGGCCGCCCGAGATCATCAGAATCGACTGCTGATAGATCATCCTGAAGACCATGCTGCGACTGGCGCCGAGCGCCATGCGCAGGCCAATCTCGTGCACCCGCCGGCTGACTGCATAGGAGACCACGCCATAGAGGCCAATCACCGCCAGCGTCAGTCCAAGGCCGCCCATGATGGCCGCAAGCGTGGCGCCTATCTGGAACAGCAGCAGCCCATTGAACGTGTAGAGCCCCTGGCGCATGGTCTGCACCTGGAAGATGGGCAATCCGGGAGCCAGATCGTGGATCGCTTTCTGGACCTCGGGAGCAAGCGCCATCGGATCGTGCGCGGTTCTGAGCTGCAGCGCCATCAAGGAATTCCCCACGATGTGCTGGGCGTAAGGCAGATACAGAAAAGGTTGTGTCTTGCCGCCGGCGTAGACTTGAAACTCCGCGTCGCCGACGACGCCCACAACTTCGATCTTGCTGTCTTTTACCGTGGCCATGTGGAAGGTGCGGCCTAAGGCGTTCTGGTTCGGCCAGAACTTGTGCGCCATGGCTTGGCTGATCACGGCCACATCCCGGCCATGTTCATCGTCCTGCTCGGCCAGGCTGCGGCCTCTGAGGACGTCAATGCCCATCACGGTGAAATACTCCGGCGAAACGACGTTAAACCCTACGCCAAGGGCGTTCGGGTCCGCCGGCGGCGGTGCGCCGTCAATGGTCACAACATCGCCACCGTTCCCGAAGTATCCCAGCGGAACGTTCGACGCGTGGCTCACGGCTTCAACTCCGGCCAGTTGGTGAACGCGGGCCAGAATGCTTCTGCCCAGGTCGCGCGCCTGCTGATCGGTCATTCCAACCTCGCTCGAATCGAAGACGAGATTGAGCACCCCATCGGGTTTGAAGCCGAAGTCCATCGACTCCATGGCCGTCAGGCTGCGCACAAACAGGCTGGCCACAACCAGTAGCACCAGCGAAGCGGCGATCTGCAAAGCCACCAGGGCGTCGCGAAACCAGTGTCGTCCGCCGGATACGCCGCGGCCGCTCTCGCGCAAAACGCCGCTCACGTTTGCCTTGGCCATGCGCATGGCCGGCGCCAATCCGACCACGACTCCGGCCAGCAGTGCCGTCGCAAACGAGTAGAAGAAGATGCGCCAGTCGAAGCTGAACTTGAGGTTCAGGGGCAGATCGGCGTGCGGATTGATGTAGGACAGCCCATTGCTGGCCCACATGCCCAGAACCACCCCGGCCAGTCCTCCGATCAGCGCCAGCAGCACGCTCTCGGTGATCATCTGCCGCATCAGGCGCGAGCGCTTGGCCCCCAGGGCGGAGCGGATGGCCATCTCGCGCTCGCGCACCGTGGCGCGCACCAGCACCAGGTTGGCCACATTCACGCAAGCCAGCAGTAAGACCATGATGGCCAGCGATAGGAACAGGCCTGCCATGATAAAAATCGAGCCTCCATTGCCTGTGGGAATGCGCATGGTGGGCTCAGGAAATGCTGCCAGCGCCAGGCCTTTTTCGGCCACCGGCTGCAGGCGGATCAGGTCCCGCGCCACCACGGCCATGTCGGCACTGGCCTGCTCAAAGCTCACCCCCGGCTGGAGCCTGGCGTAGAGATTGAACCCCCGGTTCTGCCAATTGGTTAAAGTATCGGCCTGGGCGCTTTCGATGCCCAGCTCCGATACCGGCAAATATGCCTCGACATTGGCGAAAGTCTGCACGCCGTGAAATTCCTTGGGAGACACGCCGATAATGGTGAACGGCCGTCCATCGACCGTCACCGGCCGGCCCACCACGGCTCGATCGGCGTTGAACTTTTCCTTCCAGTAGTCATAGCTGAGCACAATCACCGGATCCTGTCCCACCACTTCGCCCTCGCTGGGCAGAAATAAACGGCCGGCCGCCGGCTTCAATCCAAGAACACGGAAAAAGTTGCCGCTGACATAGGTGGTGAGGATGCGTTCCGGCTGCTGGCCCTTGATGGAAATGCCGTCCAGGCCCATGGTGGCGGCGGCGATGCCCGAAAAAGAGTGACTGGCCTCGGCACGAACCTGCTTGAACTCCGGCAAGGAAAAGTTGGGGAACATGGGACCCTTGCCCAAGGCTTCAGCCAGTTCGGCAACCTGTCCGGGATTCTGAACCGGCAGCGGCCTCAGAAGCAGCGAGTTCACCAGGCTGAAGATGGCAGTATTGGCGCCGATGCCGAGGGCCAGGGTGAGCACCGCAGTGATGGCAAAGCTGGGCGCACGGCCCAGTTGACGAAACGCAAAACGAAGGTCCTGAAACAGGGTTCCCATGGAAGCCTCCCGCGCAGTGCCTGCTGAATGAAGTCTTTTTCAGCTTGATCGAGTGCACATTGACGACAGTACGTGCACGTTGGCGGCCAAACGGGACGCGGCCTAAGTCTTCCAATTTCGACGCATGAGCTCGAGGCAAAGACCGCGTTCCCTCAGGCCCCTTGTGCGGAATCGAGAATGGATGTTCGGAATCGGACAACTTGCCGGATGCGGTTGGGGGACGAGGAGGCGGGAGCGGAAGAGCGGAATCCACGAGATGAGGGGGGCGCGGCGAGGGGGAGATCGCAGGCAAATAGAACCTCCATCCCGGCAGCGAGCATCGATCGCCAGGATGGAGGGGAGGCCGCCAGGAGACAACGCGGCCGGCTTCAAGAGGAGTTCAGTTAAAGAAAAAGGCGTAGCCCGAATCTTAGCGCTGCACCAGGACAGTGAGGGTCATCGGCGTGGTGACGGGCTGGTGGTCGAGCGTGGCGGGACGGAAGCGGTAGTGGCTGACGGATTCGGCAACCGGACCGTCGAGCTCGTGGTTGGATGAGTTGAGGACTTGGATGCCCTGGGCGTGGCCTTTTTCATCGACGTTCAGCGACAGGACAACCTCTGCGCCGACCGGAAGAGTCTGGAACGCGGCGGGCCGCAGATCGACGTCGCGCGAGGAGAGGACGTGGGCCGGCTTGACACCGGTGGAGAGGGGGCGAGCCGGGGTTGAAGCAGTGGCATCAGTAACCGGGGGGGCCGCAATGGCCGCTGCAGAGAGAATGAACGGGGACGCGAGAACGGTGGCTGCAAGAATACGACGCATAAAATACCTCCATAGGGTCGATAGTGACCATCACGATCTTAATTCGAAACAAATACAACTGTCAAAGTATTTTTTATAGATCATATTTTTCAATTACTTGGCGGTGAGATGCTGAGATCGTGTGAATTTTCCCTGAAAGATTGACTCAAAACTCGCACGGGATGGGCGCCGCAGGGACAACGAGAATTGGGCGCGCGCAAGCCCTCCTCGGCGCGCGAAGAGGCAGGTTTCGAGCTCGGATGCGAGCTGCGATAGGGGCCGAGCGGAAGGCCCCCGGAAAACTTCTCGAGCAGATTTGGCGAGACAGGGATGGATCGTGAAGAATGATTCGCAGCCCATGCCCGATAGAGGACTTGGGCGGCTTCGGGGGGGGCGTTTAGTTGCGGTAGCGGCTCTTTTGAGCCTTTGAAGTCCTCCCATGGAGCAAATCACGCGTACGCCGAAGCAGCTTGGCACACTGCTGCTGCGCCGCCGCAGAGAACTTAGCCTCTCCGAAGAGGCGCTGGCTTCGAGGAGGCGCTGGCTTCGCGCATCCACCTTCGCCAGGCAACAGTCTCCGCGCCTGAAAACTCGGCCATCTACAGGCGTCGGGGTACGCTCTTCGATACGCTCTGGGCGCTCGATCTTGAACTTCTTGTTCGACCTCGGAGCAAAGGATCGGCTCGAGAAGTTGAGCAGTGATTCTGATGCCCAGGCGACCCCAGAATGCACCGCTCAAAATCTGGCTCTATCGATGCAGCGGCTTCTGAAGCCCTCTCCCTTTCGTTCGCCACCGGTGTTTCCGACCTGCGGAAGATTGAACGAGCGCTTGAAGATTTTTCTTTATTTTGTTGAACTTACATTTTTGTTTCTTCCCCGGGGGGGATGGGAGTGTCACCCAGCAGATCCAATCCGCGAAGGTTGATAACAGACTCTAGATTTCGAGAAACTCTTCGATTCGCTGCAATGCTTCGTCCAGCGCCCGCCGAAATGCGCTGCCAGGTGGCCGACGCTCGGTGAAGCCCAGCTCGTGCTCTAACCGGCCATCGAGCACCTTCAGGTTGGCCCAGCCCAGCATCTGCTCGCCCCATAGCATGGGCATCGCGTAATGGCCCATGCGGCGCTTGTGGGCCGGCACATAGGCCTCGAGCTTGTATTCCCAGCCCCAAAACAACCGGAAGCGCCGCCGGTCCCAGACCACGGGGTCAAAGGGCGAGAGGAAGCGCAGTTTGTCATCGGTCCGGTTCCGGGCGTCCATGGGCTTCCCGTCCGGCGGCCAGAACCATAGCCGGTCGTCGACCCGAGTATGGGCATAGCGGGATTGGGCCTGCTCCTGGAGCTGCCGCATCTCGGCGGATAGGTGTGGCACTCCATTGCGCAGCAGGTTGCACAGGTATCCCAGGCTGGCCGCAGGCAGCGGCGCGTAGAGCTCGACCACCTTGTCCAGCAACTGGCCGGCGCGCGCGAGCCGGGCCTCGGGGCTGTCGTCCTGCGGCAGCTGCTCCGTCGCCTGGTAGACGCGGGCGCCGGCCTCGCGCCGTGCGACACGCAGCAACCCGCGATAGTGCAGGCCCTCCAGCAGATGGTTACTGACATTCAGGTTGCCGCCCCAGCGCTTGATGCGCCCATGGTCGAATTGCGCCTGCACGTCCTTGGAGCAGGTGTCACCACTCTGACGCACAAAAGCCAGAACCTGCTGAGCCCGCGCCTGCATCGGGGCATCCCAGGTGTCCCAGGCACGCGGCGCCCCGCGCGGATGCAGCAGGGCCAAAGTCTCGCGAGGAAGGAAACCGTAGTTGACGAAGAAGGCCTCCTCGATCGCCAGGCGCGGGTAGCGGCGCTCCAACTCACCGGCGCGATAGTCCTTCACGCGGTGCGCGAGGATCAGATCCTGGGCTCGGGCGGGCACGCGCATCGGGTCGGCCTGGACAAAGCCCAGGCGCGCAATGGCTCGCCCCAGGCTGGTGGGCTTGAAAAGGCTGCGTGCGATTGCGTAGCTGCGAAGCTGCTGGAGGCTGGGGGCTTTGGGTGGGCTCACGCGTGGTGTCCGGTAAGGGCTCTGGGTTGATTCGCTCAAGCGAGCCGAGGGGCTGCTCGCCATGGAAAGCTGGTCACAGAGGAAAAGTCTCTCGACTTTTTCCTTAGCTTTGAGTGTCCCCGATAAGACAGGCCGTTTGTCGCCCCAGGCGCCGAAGTCATTTCTGAAAAGAAAAGCTATGACCAGCAATGCGAGGGATACTGCCCCTATCGAGCGAGCGACTCCTCCAGCTTCGATCTTCGACTCGAGGAAATCACGGTTCGTCTGATCATAGCGCTCGTTTCGAGCGCGGCGGAAAGGGCGCTCGTTTGAAGGCTGGAATCTTGCCTGTTTGAGTGGGGTGAGGTCGGTGCTTTCCCGCGTCTCAGAATCGGAACACTCGGGCAGACGGCCTCCCCGGGGTGGATGGATGTGCTGTGCGGGCTTGAAGTCCGCACCCTTCAAAACGACAACGGCCCGCTTCTCTTGGTGAGGAGCGGGCCGTTGGGGGTTGAGGCGCCGGCTGCGTTATGCCTTGGCGGTCAGGGCGCCGAGGTCGGCGGCCAGTTTTTCGGTGGAGAAGGCTTCGATGATGTCGCCTTCCTTGATGTCATTGAAGTTGCCCAGACCGATGCCGCACTCCATGCCGTTGCTCACCTCGCGGACATCATCTTTGACGCGCTTGAGCGAGCTGATCTTGCCTTTGAAGACCTGCGTGCCATCGCGCGTGACCTTGACTTCGGAGTCGCGACGGATGACGCCGTCCTGCACCCGGCTGCCGGCGATGGTGCCGACCTTGGGAATGCGGAACACTTGCAGGACTTCGGCGCGGCCCACGTAATTTTCCTTGAACGTGGGGTCGAGAAGCCCCAGCATGGCGAGGCGGATTTCGTCCTGCAACTCGTAAATGATGGAGTGCAGGCGGATCTCGATGCCTTCCTGTTGGGCCAGCTCAGCGGCCTTGCGTTCGGGGCGCACGTTGAAGCCGATGATGATGGTGTTGGAGGCGGTCGCCAGGAGCACATCGCTCTCGGTGATGGAGCCGACGCCGGAGTGGATGACCTTGATGCGCACCTTCTCGGTGGACATGCGGACCAGTGAATCGGCCAGCACTTCGACCGAGCCGGTAACGTCGCCCTTGATGATGAGCGGGAGGTCTTTGATGCCGGCGGTGCGGATCTGCTCGGCGAGGCCTTCGAGCGAGACGCGCGAACTCTTGGCAAGCTGCGCTTCGCGCTCCTTCATCTTGCGGTATTGAGCGATACCCTTGGCCTTGTCGCGATCAGAGACAACCAGGAAGGTGTCGCCGGAGTCAGGCATCGACTCGAGGCCGAGCACTTCGACCGGGGTGGAGGGGCCGGCTTCTTCCAGGGCGCGTCCGCGATCGTCAAACATGGCGCGGACCTTGCCGAAGGTGTTGCCGACGATGTAGCTGTCGTTGAGGCGCAGGGTACCGTCCTGCACCAGGACCGTGGCCACGGCGCCACGGCCACGATCGAGCTTGGCTTCGATGACCGAGCCGACGGCTTTGCGGCCCGGAGTGGCTTTGGGCGCACGAATGTCGGAGACCAGGCAGATCATCTCGAGGAGCAGGTCAAGGTTCTTGCGCTTCTTGGCCGAGACTTCAACGAAGACGGTGCCCTGGTCGCCCGCTCCGGCCCACTCTTCAGGAATGAGGCCGCGGTCGGCGAGCTGCTTCTTGACCCGGTCGGGATTGGCTTCCGGCTTGTCAATTTTGTTGACCGCCACGATGATGGGCACGTTGGCGGCCTTGGCATGGTCGATGGCTTCAAGGGTCTGGGGCATGACGCCGTCATCGGCGGCTACCACGATGACGACGATGTCGGTGACCTTGGCGCCGCGGGCACGCATGCGGGTAAAGGCCTCGTGACCCGGGGTATCGAGGAAGACGATTTCGCGGCCGGAGGCAGGTGAGCCCTCCTTGGCGAAACGCACCTTGTAGGCGCCGATGTGCTGGGTGATGCCGCCCGCTTCGCCGGCGGCTACGTCGGTTTCGCGGATGGCGTCGAGCAGTGAAGTCTTGCCGTGATCGACGTGGCCCATGACGGTGACCACGGGAGAACGCGGGACTTCGAGCTCGCCCGTGTTTTCGGCTTCGAGGACCTCTTCGATGGCCTGGTTGGCGATCTCTTCTTCGTAGCTGATGACGGTGGCGGCGGCGCCGAACTTGGCGGCGACGTCCTTGACCATCTCGGCGTCGAGGGACTGGTTGACGGTGACGAAGACGCCGGTCATGAGCAGAGTGGCGATCAGGTCCTTGGCGCGGACTTCAAGTTTCTCAGCCAAGTCCTTGACGCTGATGCCCTCGGTGACGGTGATTTCGCGGGTGATGGGCAGCGGTTCTCCGCCATATTGCACCCCGCCATAACGCGGCGGCGGTACAAAGCCCTTCATGGGGCCTTCCTTGGTCTTGGGATACTGCGTGGGGCGGCCGCCGGGGCGCTTGTTGGGCGCGCGCTGCGGACGCGGTGCCTCGCCGGCTGGCGGAGCACCGCCGGCGCCGGGGCGCGCACCAAAGCCGGGACGCGGCGGTCCGCCGAATCCGGGACGTGCGCCGAATCCGGGGCGTGCGCCGGGAGCGCCCGGCGGGCCGCCCGGGCCGGCATACCCGGTACGGGTAGGATGCTTGGGGCGAGGACCGCCGGGGAACTGGCCGGCCGCTCCTGGAGGTCCGCCGGGAGTGCGCTGGGGATAACTGCTGCCCGGGCCGCTACTGGGACCGCTCGTGGGACGGCGATCGAAGATGGGCTTGCCACGCTGAATGCCGGCGCCGGGAGCCTGATTGCCCGTGCCGGGAGTGATGGCAGAGGGCGGCAGCACGGGAGCCTTGTAGACCGGACGGGGTCCGGTTTGCGGCATGACCATGCGGCGAACCGGCGGCGCCGGCGGAGGTGCGGGAGGCGCTACCGGAGGGGCAGCGGATTCGGGATCAAGAACTGCGGTGGGGGCTGAGACTGGGGCTTCCTTTGCAGGCTCCGGGGTTTCGGAGACGGGTGCTGGGGCGGCGACGGCTGCGGGCGCAGGGGTTGAGGCTGCGGGCGCAGCCGAGGCGGCTACGCTTGGGACTGGGCTCGCGGGGCCGGGGTGCGCTGCGGCCGGGTTTGCGGTGGGGGGTGCGGTCAGAGTTGCCGTCGGAGTTGCTGCGGGCTTAGGGGGGGCGGGCTTTTCCTGAATGCGGGCGGGCTCTTCGCGGACGACGGCCGGGGCCGTGGAGGCAATCGGGGACACCGGCGGCTTCACCGCAGGTGGAGAGGGCGGAGCGATGACGACGACCGGCGGCCTGGCTGCGGTGGTACCCGCCGGCGGCCGGGCGACGACAGCGCCGGCGGGCGGCCGGGAAGCGATGGCGGGCGCAGCCGGAGGCGCAACCACGATGGGCGGTGCGGAGCGCGGCTGGGGCACAATTCTGCGCGGTTCCGGGCGGGCCGGTACGACTGGAGGCGCGGCGGCGGCCACCGGTGCGGCCGGCGCCGCGGGCTTGGCTACGGATACGACCGGGGAAGGCTGGGGGCGGATGGGCGCATGGCTGGCGCGCGCCTCCTGCTCTTCCTTTTGTTTGTTGGCGAGAATGGCCTTGAGCACATCGCCGGGCTTGGAGACGTGCGAGAGGTCGATTTTGGGCTGCTGGCCTTGGGAAGCGCGCGAAGCGGCGCTGCCCTGGCTGCTGCGCCCGGAGTTGCGCTCAAACTGCGCGCGAACCTTGTCCGCTTCGTAGTCTTCGAGCGAACTGGAGTGGGTCTTGCCGCTGGCCAGGCCGAGCTCCGCCAATAGGTCAAGAATCTGCCGACTCTTGACTTCCATCTCGCGTGCGAGATCGTTGATTCGAACCTTACTCATCCGCCTCTTTTCAGAATTTACTGCCGAAAGCCCTTTAGTCGCTCATGGCTACCTCTTGGCAATGGCTGGTTTTCGAATTTCTATTATCGCCTGAATGGATGAAAAAGACGCGACGCATGTTATGCGCCGTCCTCTTTGTCCACGCCTTCGTTGTCAATCTCGTCCAAGTCGAGCTCGGCTTCCTCGCCGGCAACAGGAACGTCGTCCACGGCCAGTTCGGCCAGGGTTTCGCCCGCTTCTTCCGCTTCTGTTTCGGCCAGGACGTCGTTGTCTGCGTTTTCCAGAATGTCGGTTTCCGCTTCTCCGGAACGCAGGCTTTCGGCCTCTTCAAGCACTTCGGCGGAGTTTTCAGATTCCACCTCCAGGTCGCGCTCGACCGCGTGTGGAGTTTCGATTTCGGCCTGGCCCTCTCTGCGGCTGGCCTTCTTAATGGAAACGGCGGTATCTTCGCCCGCTTCGCTTCGGGCCTGCTCGCGATCGAGCTCAGCGGCTTCGGCAACGGAGCCTTCTTCGCCTTCTTCAAAGTGACCGAAGTAGTGGCGCACGGCAACGCTGATGCGTTCGAGGGTCTTTTCACCGATGCCGGGGATCTCTTCCAGCTGCTCGGGCGTCATGTCTGCCAGGGACTCGACGGTGGTAATGCCCGCCGCGACCAGTTTCTGGATGATGCCTTCGCCCAGCTCGGTGACTTGCTCGATGGGCGTCGAAGGACCGCCGGAGAGAGCCTGCATCTGCTGCTCGACTTCCTGGCGCTTCTCTTCTTCGCTCTTGATATCGATCTTCCAGCCGAGGAGCTTGGCTGCGAGACGAACGTTCTGGCCCTTCTTGCCGATGGCGAGCGAGAGCTGGGTGTCGTCGACGATCACTTCAAGCTGCTTATCGGTGAGGTCGCTGATCGAAACACGGCTGACCTTGGCCGGCTGCAGGGCCTTCTCGGCGAAGGTGGTGATTTCTTCGCTGAACTCAATGATGTCGATCTTTTCCCCGCGCAGTTCGCGAATGATGGACTGCACGCGCATGCCCTTCATGCCGACGCAGGCGCCGACCGGGTCAACGTCCTTGTCGCGCGACTGCACGGCAATCTTGGTGCGCTCGCCGGCTTCCCGGGCAATGGCACGGATGACGACGGTGTTGTCGTAGATCTCCGGGACTTCAGACTGAAACAGGTTGGAAACCAGCTCAGGAGCGGCGCGGGAGACAATGACCTGCGGTCCCTTGGCGGCGCGGTCCACCTTGAGCAAAACCACGCGCACCCGTTCGCCGATCGAGAACTGCTCAAGACGCGACTGCTCGCGCTTGGGGCAGCGGGCTTCGGCTTTGCCGAGGTCGTAGATGATGTCCTGGCCCTCAATGCGCTTGACGGTGGCGTTGAGCACTTCCTTCTCGCGGTGGGCGTACTCCTGGAAGACGGTGTCGCGCTCGGCTTCGCGGACCTTCTGGAAGATGACCTGTTTGGCCAGCTGCGCGGCAATGCGGCCGAGCGGGCTGGTGTCGCGGTAGGTGCGGATCTCGCTGCCGACCTCGACGCCGGGAGCCAGCAAGCTGGCTTCGCTGAGCGTGATCTGGTTGAGCGGATCTTCGATCTCCTGATCGTCGGCCACGACGGTTTTGTAGATATAGGCCGTGATGGCGCCGGTTTCCTTGTTGAGCTCCCCGCGCATGTTCTCCTGGGTCTTGTAGAACTTGCGGGTGGCCAGGGCGATGGCCTCTTCCACGGCGCCGACGACGACGTCGGGTTCAATGCCTTTTTCGCGGCTGAGGAGCTCGATACTTTGATACAAAGCGCTGGTGGCCATACTCTGCTTACTCTCTTGTTGATCAAGTCTCGGCCGGGGCGATGGGGGCCCGGGCCGGTGGGGGTTCAATGGTTGAAGGGTGCCGGCAACCTGGTTAAATCTCCGGCACCAGGTGCGCCTTTTCTATGTTGGTGAGCGCAATTTCCACGGTGTTGACACCGGTTTTACGCGTCTTGCTGTTCTGCTTGACCGCGTTCAGGTCAAGGGTAATGTTTTCTCCGCCGGCGGAGGTCAAACGACCTTGCCAATGGCGGTTGTTGCGCATGGGCTCAAAGGTCTGAATCTTGACCAGACTGCCCATAAACCTCTCAAAATCTTCGCGTCGGCTGAGCTTGCGATCCAAGCCCGGGGAGCTGGCTTCGAGCGTGTATTCCTCGCCCGGGACCATGTCCTCGACGTCCAGCAGCACCCCAAAGTCGCGGCTGAACGCGGCGCAATCATCATGTGTGATGCCGGAAAGCTGATCCGGGCTCAGCGAGCCTTCGACCAGGCTCTCAGGCAACTCGTCCACGCCCTCGCCGGCCGCAATGGCCGCCTTCAGTTTCGCCCGTCCCACGGCATTCTTCTCGAGGTAGATGCGGAGGGTGCGCTCCCTGGCAGGGCCGATGAACTCCAGGTCCACCACATCCAGCCCATGGGAGGACGCTACCCGCTGCGCCGCCGCTCGAATTTCGTCCAGCTTGACTGCCATTCCGACCTATGCCACTTAACTGTCCTGAATTGAGGGGTTCATCCATCAGGGACGCCGCCTTTGAGCGGCCGTGCTGCCGGAGTGTTTGCCCCGGGTTGTGCCTTTGGATTGGGGCGACTTTTTGCCCCAAATAAAAAGTGGGCTGTGGGCCCACTCATCTCTCCGCCAGCCGGCGTGCTCACGGCAACAAGGGCGGATAAATTCGTCTGCATGGTTATCATACGGCGAAATGCAGGGAAATTCAAGACTGACGCTGCTGCGGTCCCCGAGCAGGGCCGCAGCATATCGAAATCTGAGACGAATAGTTACTCCCCTGATTACGAGGAAGCGGTTTGGCAAAACAAATCAAGTGGACTCAAGCTGTCTCAGACGGCAAAGCCCCGCCCCTTCGGCTGTCCACGGGGCTTCGTGGTTTGCCGGAATTCACAACCCGTCCCCGGTGCTAGACTCAGCCCTATCTATGACTGAACCTCGCACTGCATCCTCTGCTCACTCTTCGCATGGCAATTGGGGACCTTCGCCGCAGGCCGGTGCTTCGGCGGTTGAGGCGCGTACGGCGCTGCTGAAGCGGGCGGCGCGCGACGCCATCGACTACCTGGAAGGCGCGGGTGCGCGGGCGGTTCGACCGTCGGCGGAGGCGGTCAGCAAGCTGAGCGCACTGCGCGGGCCGCTGCCGCCGGGGGCGACGAATCCGGAGGCGGTGCTGCGCCTGCTGCACGAGTATGGCTCGCCGGCCACGATGGCCAAGGTGAGCGGCCGCTTCTTCGGCTTTGTGACCGGGGATTGTTTGCCGGCGGCGCTGGCGGCGGCATGGCTGGTGAGTGCGTGGGATCAGAATGCGGCGCACCATGCGCAGTCGCCGGTTGGCTGTGAGCTCGAACAGACGGCGCTTGACTGGGTGCGGGAGCTGCTCGGGCTCCCGGAGGGGACCGGCGGCGCGGTGGTGACGGGCGCGACGATGGCCAATTTTTCCTGCCTGGCGGTGGCGCGGCACGCCTTGCTCGAGCGCGCCGGATGGGATGTGGAGGCGGACGGCTTGTTCGGAGCTCCGGAGATCACCGTGGTCGTGGGCGAAGAGGTGCACCAGTCGGTGATCAAGGCACTGGGCATGCTGGGGCTGGGACGCAAGCGGGTGGTGCGGGTTCCGGTGGATGGGCAGGGACGGATGCGCGCCGATGCCGTGCCGCAACTGGACGCGCGCACGATCCTGTGCCTGCAGGCGGGCAATGTGAATACGGGTGCGTTTGACCCGGCGGCGGCCATTTGCGTGCCGGCGCGGGCAGCCGGCGCGTGGATTCATGTGGATGGGGCGTTCGGCTTGTGGGCCGCCTCTTCACCGCAATATCGCCAGCTGACCAGGGGATTTGAGCTTGCCGATTCCTGGGCGACCGATGGGCACAAGTGGCCGAATATCGGCTACGACTGCGGGATTGCGCTGGTGCGGGAGCCGGCTGCGCTGCGGGCGGTGATGTCGATCCGGGCGGCGTACCTGGTCGATCCGGAGGAGCGCGATCCGTCGAACTATAGCCCGGAGTTGTCTCGCCGGGCGCGGGGCGTGGAGTTGTGGGCCGGGTTGCGGTCCCTGGGACGGCAGGGCATGGCGGCGCTTGTCGAGCGGTCCTCGAGCCACGCGCGGCGTTTTGCGGAGGGATTGAAGGCCGCCGGGTTTGAGGTTCTGAACGAGGTGGTGCTGAACCAGGTGCTGGTGTCGTTTGGAGACAAGGAAAAGACTCTGCGCACGATTGCCCGCCTGCAGGCGGAGGGGACTTGCTGGTGCGGGTCGACGGTGTGGCAGGGCAAGACGGCGATGCGGATCAGCGTCTCCAGCTGGGCTACGAGCGAAGAAGATGTGGAGCGGAGCATGGCGGCCATGGTGCAGGCTGCCGGCAAGTAGCGCGGCAACCCAGGGCCGGGCTCGTCGGCAAGGCGGCAATCCGGATGCGCTGGGCAGAGCAACCGCGCGGCCAAGAATCCCCCGAAGGTTGCAGCTTTTTTAATTGCCGCGAAAAGGACACGGGCATACTCTTATCTTTGATAACCCGAACTGATGTGACGTTGCAGCGTTTTTCCCGGTTGCTCTGCGCTTGGAAAGCAGTTCGGGACGGGCCATGCGGCGAGGGCCCCGTTATGCTGACCAGTCTTGCTGTCGAACAACGATGCGGATAACAACCACGCGTGCGGCCATCACGATCGTATTCACGGCGATTGCGGCCGGGGGCGGTCTGCTGGCCGGAGCCTTGCTGGGCCGGGCCCTGGTCCTGTGGCGTGCGGAGAAGAAGCTCAATGAGTACGCCATGCGGGTTCGCTGGGAAGGCGAGACCTCGGCTGGGGAGTCGAGGGCACTGCTGGCGACCTTGAACGCATCGCCGTATCCGTATTGCTCTGACGCCGAGATTACGTGGATGCGGAGGCTGATTTTTCAGTCGCAGTATCTGAAGGACGGCGGGCACATGCGCGCCGGCACGATTGACTGCTCGGCGACCCTGGGCCGGATGAGCGGGACGCGGGAGCAATTCAAGCCGGCGTTTTCCCGCCAGGACGGGACGCGCGTCTATCAGAATCTTCCTCCGCTGCGGATTGGCGATCACACGGTGGTGAGCGTCGAGCTCGGAGAGTCGTTCATTGTGTACAGCCCTTACAACCTGAAGGACCTGGATGCGGCTCCGATGCACTTCACCGTGAGCCAGGTGGATGCCTCGAGTGGCGAGGCGAGGCGTCTGGTGGGCGAGGTGACCGATGCGCGATCTTCGATTCTGACCAAAGAGGGGTGGGCAAGGTGGGGCGATACGCTCTCCGCGACCCGCTGCTCGACGCGCTACTCGAGCTGCATGACGGCGTTCATCACGATTCCCGACGCGCTGGCGTCGGGCCGCGGCGATTACCGGGCTTATATCGGGTTGACGGGAGTTTGCGGTGCGCTGTTCGGCTTGGCGTGCTCGCTTCTTTATCGTCGCAGCCGGGGCATGGAACAGCAGCTGCGCAGGGCCATTGCGGCGGACCGGCTGCGCGTGGTGTATCAGCCGATCGTGCAACTGGACACGGGACAGATTATGGGCGCCGAGGCGCTGGTGCGCTGGAATGACGAGGAGAACATTCCGGTCAGCCCGGAGCTGTTTATTCGGCTTGCTGAAGATCGTGGCTTCGTGGGGGAGATTACGCTGCTTGTGGTCGGGCACATAGTGAGCGAGTGCGGGGCGCTGTTCCGGAGCCGGCCGGGGTTTCGGGTGAACTTGAACATCGCGGCGGCCGACCTGAGCGATGCGAAGTTTCTTCCCCGCTTGGAGCAGGCGCTCGCAAGCGCCGGAGTTCGGGCCGCAAGCCTGGGCATCGAGATTACCGAAAGCCACACGGCCCGGTTGCAAGTGGCCAAAGACGCCATTCTCGAGCTGCGCTCCAGGGGGCACCTGGTTTACATCGACGACTTCGGGACGGGCTATTCGAGCCTGGCTTATCTGCAGGATCTTTCTGTGGATGGGATCAAGATCGATATGGCCTTTACGCAGGCAATTGGGACCGAATCGGTGACGGTGTCCATCCTTCCTCAGATTCTGGCCATGGCGCGAGCGCTTAAACTGGACGTGATCGTGGAAGGCGTGGAGACCACGGAACAGGCCGCGTATTTCGCCGGCTCGCAGCAGACGACTCTCGCGCAGGGATGGTTGTTCGGGAAACCAGCACCCGCCGGCGAGTTGGAGCGGTTGCTTGCCGAGCAATACGAGATGGGTGCGGTGGGCGCAGGAGCTTCCTAGCTCTTGGCCCCGGCTTGCCGACTGCGGTGATGGATCTGGCGGCATAGGGCTGCCGGCCGGTGACGGAGAAGCGAGCAGTAACATGGACAAAGAGGACTATCGAGAGCCGGACCGGACAGAGCCAGACGTGACCGGGCCGGACCGGACGGAATTGGACCGGACGGAATTGGACCGGACGGAGTTCGATCAGCTCGACCTGCTGGCGAAGGCTTTCTCCGAGCAGCTCATGGCCTGCCTGGAGGAATGCGCGCGCGGACGCAAAGGGTTGTTCTCGGACGTGGAGTTGCTGAGCGAACGAGGCGAGAGCTGGGTGGAGGCCGAGCGGTTGCGGCAGCTGGCCGTGGCGCTCGAAGGGGTGTTCCGGCAGCAGGAACGGAACAACCTGGTATGCGATGAGTTTCTCGACTTGTGCTCGATGAACGGCGAGAGCCATCCGGGGGAACAGAGGCTGGCACGGGCGTTTCTCAAGCGGATCGAGCGCGGCGAAGTGGGCATTCAACCGCGGCAGGAGAAGATGCCTTGGTGATGCTCTATGCGTTTCTGGCGCTGCTGGCCGGCTTTGCCACGATGGCTGCACTGATCGTGGCGGTGACTGCGTTGCTCGCCCGGCTGGCGCCCGGGTGGGCGGGTGCAGCGGGCAGGCCGGAGGCCGGATACGCGTCCGTGAACCTGGGCTCCTCGTTTTTAAGCGCGGCCGCGGGAGGATACGTGACGGCGTGGACTTCAGAGGGAAATCCGCTGATTCATGTGCTCGCGCTGGCGATTGTGGTGCTGGCCATGGGGGCCTTGAGCGCGATCGAGGCGGGCGGCAAACACGCGCTGTGGTACACGCTGACGCTGCTCGTGCTGATGCCGATGGGGATATTTCTCGGCGGATTGGTGCGGCTCAGGGTGGTGGGGATTTTGTAGAAACAGAGCGAATCGATTGCGAGTGTGCTGGCCGGCTCCCATCCTTGCGCTCAACAACGTGCAAGGATGGGGCAGGGGGGCGAGGTTAGAGTGCGTAGTTCTGCTTAGAGCCTCGGACGAGCGCGGCTACCAGCGCACGCCGAGGGTGATCGGAATCAGGTGGGTGCCGGCACCAACGGTGACGGCCGGCAGGCCATTGGGCATGATGCCCGCAGACCCGGTAGCCGGTGTCAGAATGTCCAGGTAACGGACATCTGCGAATAGCTTCATGTTTCCGTCATGGTAGAGGCCGCCGATGCGGTGGGTATAGCCGCCGCCGATGTTGAAGCCGCCCTGGTTGGACGAGAAATGACCGACGACCTCGTTCTGTTCTTCGGGGAAGCATTCGAAGAACTCGCAAAATTCAGTTTCTTCCGGATCCGTGAAGTTGGTTACCTTGCGGTAAAAGCCGCCGCCGCCGGTGACATAGACGCTGTTGGTTGACTTGGGAAACAGATCAACGACCGGCTCGATGCCAAAGGACCAGATGTGGGCGTTGCCGCCGGTCGACCCGGTCTCCGCGATGATGGCGCCAGGGAGTTTGTCGTCCATGTACTGGTACTCGACGAGCGCGGAGAAGCGCTTGTCGAAGCGATAGCCCACGCCGACCGTGAAGTTTCCACCCCAAGTGATTTCGTTGGAAGAGCTTCCAAGCGGACCGTTGGCACCGCCGCCAAACTCCAACGCCAGGCTCTGCCAAAAGGTGGGACGACCACCGCCGCCGCCGCCGTTTTCGTCCTGGGCCGCGGAGGCCCCTGAGCCGGAGCCGAGGGACGCGGCAGCGGCGCGGAGCTGATCAGCGCTGGGAAGGCCTTCGTCAAGGCTGGAATCAAACCCAGGCTCAAAGGCGGCGGAACTGGATTCGCCGGCCGAATATTGGGTGGTTTGACTGGTGGACGGCGAAGATTGGGCGCCTGCCGTGACAGCCACAAAAAGTGCCAAGCTGGGAACCAGGCAAGCGCGCCGCATGAGGGAACTTCGAAGCGGGGAAGACATGTGTGTAACCTCAAGGATCGAATTGTCTTAAAAGCGTCCGGTGGATACGGAGTCGCCCGGGCATTGAATTAGACACCGGATGGGGGGGAAAGGTTGCGGTGGCATATGGGACAAGGACATGGGGGCTCCGATTTAGCTGATCCGGTGAATTTTCGTGCGGGCCAACGAGATCCGGGATCTCGCGCATTCCTCAGATGCCGAAGCGGTTGCCCGCAAATGTGTGCCCCATCGGCTGCAAGCATGCCCCCTCCGCTCGCGCGACACTCTCGCGCTTCGTTCCGGGCCTGTCTCGTTCCGAAAGGACTCTTTCCCGCTTACCGACCAGGGCCCAGGCAGATGCTCCGGCCTTGATCGGCCAGCGGGATGGCAGGGTTAACCCTGGATGTCGAACTGCTCGGGGTGCAGCGTGGCGTCGCTCTTGACGAGGATGTTTTTGGCCAGAAGCTCCTCGAATTCTGTCAGCCACGCGGCGTTATTCTGCTTGAGCACCTTAACGGTTTCCGGGTTGACGCGGAGCAGCACGTCGGCGTTTTCAAAGTGCTTCTTCATCTTGCGCAGCTCCGTATAGATCTCGTTGCAGACCGTGGTCGGGCTCTTCACCATGCCGGTGGCCTGGCAGGTGGGACAGGGCACCGAGAGGGTGCGCTCGAGCGATTGCTTGACGCGTTTGCGCGTGATGGCGACGAGACCGAAATCATTGAACTGGAGAACCTTGGTGGGGGCGCGGTCGGCCTTGAGAGCTTCCTCAAGAGCGGCCAGAACCTTGAAGCGGTTCTTGCGTTCGTCCATGTCAATGAAGTCGATCACGATGATGCCGCCGAGGTCGCGGAGGCGGATCTGGCGGACGATTTCGGGCACGGCGTCGAGATTGGTTTTGACGATGGTGTCCTCAAGGCGGGCCGATTTGCCGACGTACTTGCCGGTGTTGATGTCGATCGCCACCAGAGCTTCCGTCTGGTTGATGACGATCGAGCCGCCGGACTTGAGCCAGACTTTCGAGCGGAGCGCCTTGGAGATTTCGTCTTGAATGCCGAAGTGCTCAAAGAGGGGGATCTCTTTGGTGTAGAGCTTGACGCGGCGCACCAGCGAGGGCGAGAAGCGATTGAGGAAGCGGACGATACGCTCGTAGTCGTCCTGCGAGTCGACCCAGATGGAGGAGAAGTTGGAGCTGACCTGGTCGCGCAGGATGCGCTCGATAAGGGACAGATCGTGGTAGATGAGCGCGGGCGACTTAGAGCTGTCAGAGCGGGTCTTGATCTCGTTCCAGAGATGAATGAGGAAGCGCAGATCGGCGCGCAGCTCCTCTTCGGATGCGCCTTCAGCGGCGGTGCGCACGATAAAGCCGCCACTGGCTTCTCCGCGCTCGTGGACCAGGATGCGCTTGAGCCGCTGGCGCTCTTCGTCGGAGGCAATCTTGCGGCTCACGCCGATGTGCGAGACGGTGGGCATGAAGACCAGAAAGCGGCCGGGCAGGGCGATGTGCGAGGTGATGCGTGCACCCTTCTTGGCTATGGGCTCCTTGGCGATCTGGACGAGGATTTCCTGGCCAGGTTTGAGCAGGTCAGAGATGATCGGCAGGTCAGAGGTCTGGGCGGCGCGGCGGGTCATGCCGCCGCCCCGGCGATTGCCCTGGCCGCCTTGTTGCGAGCCCTGGCCAGGACGTCCGCCTCGGCGTCCACGGCCGCCGCGATCGCGGCGCTGCTGGGATGAGTCGGGGGATGAGTTTGGGCCCTGGCCGGACGCGGGCTGGCCGTCGCCGGTGGCTTCCTCTTCTTCGTCGTCCTCGTCGTCAAAGGACTCTTCTTCGACGCTCTTGTCATCGAAGTTGAGCTGGATCTTGTGATCGAGATGGGCTTCCTGCAGCATTTCGCCGAGGTCGCCGGTACGCAGCTGAACGGGGAGGGTTTCCTCTTCGTAGTCTTCGAGGTCGTGGTCTTCGGTCTTGCTGTGATGATGGGGGGCGTCGAACTCTTCCTCTTCGATGACCTCTTCTTCAAAGTGTCCGGCGCCGGGCGCGTAGGCCGGGGCGGGAGCGACCGTGGTGGCGCTGGGCGTGACCGGCGCGGGCTCGGCCGGCGCGGGTGGGGCCGGAGATGGCACTTCAGCTTTCCGTTTGCCGCCGAGTCCGAACAGGCGGAAGCCGGTGGGAGTGGAGGGATCGACATGGTGCGAGGCGGAGGCGTCGGGCGTTTCTGATTCGGCTTCGTGGTCTTCGGCTTTTTCGTCCGGGAGAGACCGGGACGCGACCAGGCGGTCGGAAGAGAGCTCTTCGCTCTGTTCTCCTTCCGGGTCGATGGAATGGGGCAGAACCTCCTCGTTGGTCTCTTCCCAGATTTCTTCGACGGCGTACCCTGAAGGGCTGGCCGAGGAGGGGCCCGAAACTGCTGGCTCTGTGGCTCGGGTTTGCACGGCGAAGGAATCCTCGCCTTGGACCTCATCGGGAGCCGAGTCGGCGACTGAGTATACGCCGTGCGATTGGGGATCGGCGGCGGGCTCAGGCTCGGGCTGGCGATGGCGGGAGATGGACTCGCCGGGGAGCAGACCGCTGCCGTCCCAGGCAAGAGGCGCCTCGACCAGCGTGGCCGGCTTGAACGTGCTGGCGGGGCGCGGCGGCGCGGTTTTGGGTGCTTCTAGTTCGGCCGTGCCGCCGTACTTGCGGAGCGACTCGCCGGGAAGAACGAAAGGTGTGGGAAGCTGACTGCCACGGGTTGCGGGCAGGTCGGCCGGGGCGGCGAAGCCGTCCGAACGGCCGGGGCGTTCGGAACGACTGGGGCGTACGGGACGATCGGAAGAGGCGGCGCCGGCGTCGATCTGCTGATCGACGTGCAATTCGGTCGACTCCTGAGACGTCTCTTCGGAGAACGTTTCTTCGGAGCCGGACTGGGCTTGCGGTTGCGCCGCGTCCCCGCGGCCACCGCGCCGGCGGCGACGGCCACGCCAACGCTTGGCGCTGGGACCGTCCTCTTCGCTGCCTTCCGGTGGCAAGGAAATGCTGCCGGCAGAGCTGGCGGTTTCGGGAAGGGCGTCGTCGGTGGCGGCCTCGACGACCATGCGTCGCGGGCGGTCCTGATTATTTCGGTCCTGATTATTTCGGTCCTGATTGCTTCGGTCCTGATTGCTTCGGTCCTGATTACTACGGTCCTGATTGCTACGGTCCTGATTGCTACGATCTGGGCCGCCGCGGTCGGAACGGCCTTCCTTTTGTCCGGAGCGCTGGCCGTTGTCCTCGCCCCTGCCGTCGGAGCGGGCTGCGGAGTTGCGGACTTCCCGGGGGGGCTGGGTGCTGCCCGTGGTCGCTGCCTTTTCCAGTTCGTCGGCTTCTTCCGGATCTTCGAGCTCAAGGAAGTCGGTTACGTACAGGAAGGCGTCGCGCTCCAGCCCCACGTCGACAAATGCAGACTGCATGCCGGGGAGTACGCGAGTGACGCGGCCGTTGTAAATGGAGCCGGCCAGGGTGTACTCGTTTTCGCGTTCGTAGTAGATCTCCGCGAGCTGGTCGTCTTCAAGGATTGCAAGCCGCGTTTCGTGCGGCGTAGAGGAAATACAGATTTCTTTAGCCATCGTACCTTTCCGTCCAGCGGCATTGGCCTGCTGGGGTGTGAGCGGAGCTCCGACTTGCTGGCCCTGAGGCCAACTGCGACACCTGCGGCAATCTCTAGGAGGAGATCGCCATGGGGACGAGCTGGTTGGGGTTCAGAATGAACGGAGTACCGCGGTGCGGCAAGGAGAGATGGAGAGACTCGAGAACGGAAGGGGCGGGGGTAAGCGGGAGGGATGACCTGCGAGTCGCTGGGGCGCCGCGGTGCGCACGGCGGGCAGCCCGGAGGGGCGCCGCGCTGAACACCAAGCGGCAAAATGCCTGACGAACAAGCTGTTTGGTGAGGTGACCCGATTGCAGAGAGTTTGTGGCCAACCGTGCCGCGGACAATCGGACGATCGTCTGCGGCGGGGCCGTTCCAACCGAGGCGGCGGCCCGGACGAAAGCCACGAGCAGGGCGAGCCATGGGTGGGCTAAACCTGCTGCGAATTCCGTGCACGTGCGCTGCCAACGGTTTTCCCGTCTCTGCGTGCTCATGAACCCTTATCCTGCCGGGCTCGAGATCCATCCGGACCTGGCCGGCGAGTGCGCCTTTTTAACTGAAAAAGCGCCGTAAATGCTTGAAAATAAATCTTCTTAGGTTAGAGCCAGTAAGGCTCAGACCCAAGGGAATCGAACTTGTGACATCCGGCCTGGTCCCCGAGGACCCCAAACCGGATTAGTTTACGAAGCGGCGCATACGGACGTTCATTACCGTACCCAGCGCCAGAAACGTAAACAACACCGAAGACCCGCCGTAACTCATCAGCGGCAAGGGGATTCCGGTGACTGGCATGAAACCGATGACCATGCCCACGTTGACCGCAATCTGGAAAGTCAACACAGCCACTACGCCCATGATAATCAAGGAGCCGGACAGGTCGGCGGCTGTTTGAGCGTTCTGAATCAAACGCATCAATATGAAAAAGTATAGCAGCAGGACAAAAACCGCGCCGACGAAACCGTGCTCTTCACTGAAAGCGGCGAAGATGAAGTCGGCGTGGGGGATGGGCAGAAAGTCGCCCTGGGTTTGGGTGCCTTTCTCCGCGCCTTGGCCCCAGACGCCGCCGGAGCCGACGGCGATCAGCGACTGGCGGATCTGGTAGCCGGTGCCTTTGGGGTCGTTGTCCGGGTTGATGAAGCTGGTGAGGCGGGCTTTCTGGTAGGGCTTGAGCAGTTTACCGCTGGACCAGACGGCGGCGACCAACACCACGCCGCAGGTGGCCAGGATGAAGGCCTGCCGGAAGTTCACGCCACCAAGCAGCAGGCCGGCAACGAGGATGGGGGTGTAGGTGAGGGTGGTGCCGAGGTCCGGCTGCTTGATGACCAGCAGCATGGGGACGCCGACCAGGGCGAAAGCCTTGAAGATGTCTCTCCAGGTGAGGGAGCGGCCGCCGAGGTTGGCAAAGTAGCGGGCGACAGCGAGGATCAAGACCAGCTTGACCCATTCCGAGGGCTGGAAATGCATGGGGCCGACCTTGATCCAGCGGCGGGCGCCGAGCACCTTCTGGCCGACGACCAGCACGACGGCCAGGGCGGCCAGGCAGAAGCCGTAGGCCCAGGGCACAAAGTCGATGAGCTTGTGGTAATCGATGCGGGAGAA
>DATDLS010000132.1:0-21157 GCA_036519195.1 Occallatibacter sp.
CCCTCCAGCTCCCTCCTCGAATACCAAACGTCCTCCTGCTCTGAAAATCGTAAAAAAGTAGGGCCAGTCTCAGGCCGTCTCAACTAACCCGAATACCCCCTATTCCAGACAAATTGATGAAATCTAAAAGAGCCACACCCACCTGAAAAAGGGAGTGAGCTTCAGCTTTCTGGGCTTTGAATATCGGCGTGTACTAAGTCTTCAGAAGAAGTGGCGGCCCTACTATGCGCCCAAACTGAAGAAGCGGACAGCGTTGTATGAAAAGCTCAGGGAGATCTTCCGAACGCACGTCAGCTGGCCATTCGAGACTGTGATTGCCCTTGGGGGTCACCCAAAACCGGCCATATGCGGTCGCCTGAAAACCTGCCATCATGGCAAGAGCCAAAGCGATGTGGATGCCGAGCAAAAAACGCCCGGCGTCGCAACTCGTGATCCAGATGCCGCCTGCCATAGAGCCTCACGAAAAAAACGGGGCACACACGAAATCGTCCGGGATCAAGTGACGTAGCTCGAACGACCGAGGCTGGGTAAAACTATCACGTCTTCGGCCAATCCCGTTGGCTTGTTATCGTGGCCGGAATGGGTCTGGAACAAATGTCTCCGTTCCTGCGCGCCGGGTTCGGCTTGGCGCTCCAGTCAGGCATCGCGGGTTGGCTCGTCTTTGCCTCAGCGGAAGAAGCCGATGTGGAGAAACTAGACTCTTAGAATGTAAGCACTGCTGACATGTCTCGGCGACCGTCAACTGGCACGTGACAAGTTCGGCCTTTATATCGCTTCGGCCCGAGCTGATCCCGCAAGAGCCGTTGATTCATTCCCCGACGTTGCGGACTGGATCCTGTACCTGAAGGGCTTTCTAGGGTCCTGATCGTCCGATAGTTGAGAATTTCTATCGTTATAGGATCCTCTGTTCTGTGGGCTGGGCTCCAAACTGAGAGTGGAATTCAGTCTCAGGTGCATGACCTGAGTTGAAAAGTCCATCCTTCAGCTTCTGGCGGTGTCGACGCAATAGGAAACCACGCCGCCCCCTCGTTGTCTGGAGTCCGGGGCAAGAAACAGGGCAAACTGTTAATATATAAGCGTTTGGATCTAGTGACAAGTAATGGCATATTCGCAGGATGTGAGATCAGCTGCCCGCCGCCACCTTAGGGCGGCTCAGATTCTTGAGGGACAAGTCGGCTCTGGTGACAAACCGGGATGTAGGGGTGTCGCCGGATACCTCTTCGGCCTGGCGGGCGAGCTCGCCGTCAAGGAACTCATGCGCGATAGCGGGATGAGACCATTGCCATCGGACAAACGTCATGATGATCCGTTCTTTGCGCATTTTCCGGTGCTTAAAACGATGCTCTCTACGGCCGAGGGGCGCCGCTCTGGAGAACTGCGGAAACTATCTGAAGATTCCAACTTGTTCCAAAATTGGAATACTGCTATGCGTTACGCACCTACCAGAGAGATCGACGCAAACTGGGTGGCAAAGTGGAAGGAATCTGCCGAGAGGCTCATCGAGAGGATGGAAACGGTATGAGCATCTCACCTAAAGTCTTCTTTGACGAATCCCTGCCTACTTTGGTACGAGCAGTCGTCGAACATCTAGGCGTTAATGCGCTAGAGCATGGGCTTATTGTGCGCGACACCAGTGGTCGACTGCGCTTTCTCAGTTCGGGGGAATCACCTTCCGACGAAGTGCGCTTCGACATCGAAAAGCAGATTGCCGACGTTTTAGGAGCCTATGCACGAAAGGACGGCCTGATCGCTTTTAGAGATGAGCCTGGAGTTCAGCGACTTTTGAAAGACCCTGCAGCTTTCCCGATGGAGCAGGATTCCATCAACTTTCATCTTCTTGATAAGCGCATCATCGGATCGGCTTGGCTTGATGCTCCCCTAGAGGTAACTGCTGAGCCACCACGGATCGTCTTTGCCAGTCTCAAAGGTGGTGTCGGTCGCTCAACGGCACTCGCGGTCGCTGCTTCTGATCTAGCGCGACGAAATAAAAATATCCTCGTCGTCGATCTAGACCTTGAAGCACCCGGCATTGGTGACATGCTTCTTGATGGCGAGCGGGTGCCGCAGTTTGGAACTGTCGATTACCTTGTCGAGAACGGGTTGGCCGGCATTTCTGATCGACACTTATCGGATTTTGTCGGAACGAGCCCTTTGACCACTCCAGGTGGGGGGCGAGTCGACGTCTTACCGGCATTAGGCAGGCAGGCAATCAAACACCCGTTCAACTCGCTATCAAAGCTCTCGCGTGCCATGATCGAAGACATCGGCTCCGACGGCGTCTCCATTGCGGTAAGCGTCCAGATCGCCGAAATGATCAGTCGTTTTACCGGGCGAGATTCTTATGATGCTGTTTTGATCGATAGCAGAGCCGGCTTGTCGGAGCTTGCAGCGCCGGCCATCCTCGGCCTGGGTGCAAATGTACTTCTTTTTGGTACAGCTCAGCAGCAGACGATTCATGGCTATGCCGCCCTGTTTGCCGCCTTCAAGTCACTCGCTGAGCGCGACCGCGAAGCCGGGAGGAAGGCAGAATGGCGGCTTTTGTTCAAAGCAATCTATGCCAAGGCAGGCATCGACCCATCGGCAGCCGCGCGACATCGCGATTACCTTTATGAACTCTTCGCCGACAATCTATATGACGCCGACGACATCCAGCAAGACAACCCAGACTCCGTCAGTTTCGATATTGACGATGAGGATGCACCTCACTGGCCGCTGATAATACCATTCTCCCAAAACTTTGTTGATTTCGATCCAGTTCAAGCGCCGAGCCAGCTTACCGCACCCTTCTATGAGCAAGCCTATCGTCCATTCCTCAACGGCATCGATTCGATAATTGCTACAAACGGAGCGGCCCTTGATGAGTCGGAGGCTGAGTGATGAGCGTCGAGTCTGAGTTTGGTCTTACTCGAATCCGTGAGGCCATGGCCGCGTTTGAGATCTCATCACGTGTCGAGCCCAACGAGACAATTGACATCGAGCGCGTTTTCTTTCCGAACACCCATCGCGGTGTCTTAGACATGAAGCGTCAACTCGTGGTTGGGAATCGCGGTATGGGAAAAAGCTTTTGGACTCATGCTCTGATGAACTCCGCTGTGCGCGAGCGAGTTGCGAATGCCTACGCATTTCCTTCGCTTGCGAGAACAAACGTCGTCCTTGGGTTTAACGGTTCGACGAAACTCAGCAAAGTAACGCCTTCGGTCGATGAAATCCAAGTGGCGCATCGGGCTGGTGATGATCCTGCCTTAATTTGGCAGGCAGTTATCCTCCGTGCAGTCCAGTCGCTTCGACCTGGAGGAACGGCTCCAACTCTGACCGAAGTGCTCAACCAATTAAAAAACCGGCCCCGAACTTATGCAGAGGAGTTGACTGCGTTGGATGAGGCGAGCGCCAAAGACGATTCTTCCATCTTGGTCGTCTTTGATGCGCTAGATCGCCTTTCTTCAGATTGGGCATCTATCAGGGAACTCACAAAGGGGCTACTTGTTACACTGCTCGGTCTCCAATCGTTCCGCAGCATCCGGGCCAAAATCTTCATGCGCGTAGACCAGTTCGCCGATCCAGAACTTTTCCGATTTCCCGACGGCTCCAAGATCCGAAATGACTACGTCAATCTAGCGTGGCAGCCGTACGAGTTGTACGGACTTCTGTTTTTCGAACTGATGCGTCAAGAGGCTGCAAAGCCCGCATTGGAAGACCTCGCCAGGCGCCTAGATGCCCATTCAGTTCTCCCCATAGGCGGCAAGATGAATGCTGTGCCTCAGACACAGGAACTGCTGTTAACCGCGATTGCTGGCGAATTTATGGGGAGAAGCAGCAAACGCGGCCGTGTTTACACTTGGGTTCCATTGCACCTCAGCGACGCGGCGAACAACTGCTCACCGCGCACGTTCCTGACCGCTTGGAAGAGTGCCGCCGAGCATGTTCCGGCGCCTCAAAGGCAAGCCGTCGATCATCTAGGTCTCAGCGAAGGTGTACGCCGAGCCTCAAATGCGCGACTGACGGAACTTGGCGAAGACTATCCCTGGATCGAGCTGGTTTTGGCTCCCCTCCGACGTCAATTCGTACCTATTGAAAAATCCCTTTTGTTTGATTTTTGGAAGGGAAGTCAAGTAATCGAGCGGATTCTTGGGCAGTCAAGTGGCAACGGATGGCTGGCGCCCATCGGATTAATCATAGAGCACAGTCTCGATGCGCTTCTACAAACTATGGCGAGTATCGCTGTGATGGAAGAACGGGCCAACGGCAAGATCAATGTACCGGACATCTTCCGGGTCGAAGCGGGAATTCTTCGTAAGGGCGGCGTTGCCGTTCCGCGGAAAAACTGAAGGATTCTCTCGGGGATCGAGTCGTTCCCAAGTCACTCGGAATCCCCGTGTTCCTAGCGCTCGTGTCGAATCTGGGGATATGAGCGTCCAGGTTTAATCGATTTGCGCAGCTTGGCGGCCTTGCGTATTGCCACAAATCATCCCGGACACTACGGTGATTGTGGATACTTATCTTGAGATGCTGCAGGGTTTTCAGATTCGTCCAGTCATTCCGCCAGACGCTGCGACCTGGCAGAGCTTGCGTTGCAACCTGTGGCCTGACGGAGCCCAAGATCATGGTTTTGAAATTGCACGCTTCTTTGCCGGGCAATTGAGCGAACCTCTGGCCGTACTTCTCGCGATTCAAGGGGGAAACGACCTAATCGGATTTGTCGAACCTTCGACACGAAGCGATGTGCCGAGCCTGAAAGGAAAACGGACAGGATTTATCGAAGGATTGTACGTCGTCCCGGAAATGCGGTTCACTGGAGCGGCGCGTGCTCTCTTGCGTGCTGTCCGCGAGTGGGCAAACTCGATGAAGTGTGCCGCGTTCGCGTCCGACCGTTCCGGCCAATTCATCGTCGACGGTCACTTCGCCGAGCCTTAGTCCTCGCAACTCGTCATGGAGACTGGAGTCCCGTGCCCTCCCTCAGGATTGGGGTCCGAGGAGGCTCCTGGTGCCTGCGGCGTTTCAGGAGCAATCCGGACAATCGCGCATAATCGCCTATAAATGAGCGGATTGCCCTGGCAACAGGTTTGCCTTGGCAACATCTGTGGACTCAGCATTTGGATCGAGCTCATACCTGGGAAGGATCAGTCAATTGATAGAACCAATCGGCCTGGGTGTACCATCAGTGCCGCTTGCGACGATTATTCCCCCTCGCAATGCTTGAATGGGATCGATCGAGGCGGCGCGGAGCGCCGGTAACGCAGATGCAGCCAGGGCCAACAGCAGGACGCCAACCGCGGCCAAAGTCAGTACAAGAGGGTCAAACGGGTTGGCTCCAAACAGCATGGACCGCAGTAGGGTTGAGGCTCCCGCAGCCCCCGCCAACCCAAGGATGCAGACTATGGCAGCGGGTTTCGTTCCGGATTCCGGAATCAGGCGGATGATTCCAGCGCGCTGCGAACCGAGCGCCATGCGGATGGCCATCTCCTGCACACGGGAGGCTACTATGACGGCGATGACGCTGTAGATGCCAAGCACTGCCAGCAGCACCGCCGCGCAGCCAAAGCTGGTGATGAGCACCGTATTGAAGCGGCGAGGCGTTTCACTGTCTGAGACGGCCTGTTCCATGGTCTGCACCTGCGTCAGCGGCAGTTGCGGATCGATGGCCCGCACCGTGGAGCGCAACGCGCATTCCATACTTTCCGATGGCAGGGTCGAACGCAACACGATATAGCCGCCGTTGCCATTGAGATCCCTGGCGGAGGCGAACGATCCGATTTCCTCTTCGGCCTGTTCTACGGGACCGAAGAACTGCTCCTTCGTCGGGTCGTTCGGGGAGCTCAGTTTTAAGTCAGCCACTTCACCCACAATCGTCAACCAAGGGGTCGGGCTCTCCGGAGTGCCAATGCGCATCCGCTTGCCGATGGGATGATGCGTATCTTGACGAGAGCGGCATATATACCGTTCCGGCAGAATAGGTCCCCAAAGCAGACGGCTATCGGGAACGCTTCGCGACCGCAGTTTCTTCGAACGGTGGCAGTCTCAACCATTTTAGTGACTTGCCGAGTTTCTCGAATGCTGGGTCAGCGGAGACGAGAGTCGCCTTCATTTTCAGGGCCAATACCGCCGCAAAGCTATCGGCATAACCGAGATGAAAGCGGTGCTTAAGAGAACCTGCTTCCAACGCCGAGTCTGTGTCCGCGTCGACCGTCGTCACAGCATGTTGCAATACCTTGACGTAATCACGCGATGTCTGCTCCCCGACGTATTTCAGCAAGATGTAGAAGATTTCACCGAGATTGACTGTGGCTATAAAGAGGCGCGCCTGGCCGTCCTTTGCCTGCTTGAATAGGACGCCAACCTTCTCGCCACCTTGAGCCTTTCCAGTCCCGAAGTAGCGAAGGACTGCATTAGCGTCGAGGACATAGTCTTTCATCGGCTCTGTTCTTTCGCTCGTTCTTTAGCACGCTCTTCTTGCAACGTTCGCTCGAGCGGGAAGTCCTTGAGCGTACCTTCCAAAGATAGAATGGCGGAGAAATCGTTGGGCTCTAGAACCAGCCGGCCACGCTCCTCCTGAAACACTACGGTGGTGCCCTCCGTCAAGCGGTAGCGCCTGCGGAGAGTGGCGGGAATAACGATTTGCCCCTTCGAACTGATCACTGCGGTGGCAACCATTTTGGCTTACCTCAACGTAGGATATTTCCTACCAAATTGTACTCCATCCATTCCGGTCCGCAAGGCCCGCTCACCGCGCGATTATGCGACATCACATCGGTTCTGCCGGCTTGCCTCTCCTGCGCCTTGAGCAGGCGATGCCATCCCTCCGCCATCGCGCTCCACTTGCAGTCGGCAGTTCGTAGGTTGTATTCGTATTCCCCGTTGGGCCCGTGAAACAAGGAATGGACTGAGGCCCGGAAAAGCCGCTTTGAGCGGCTCACAGCGTAAAGCCTCCGGCTCTGCCGGAGGATATTTACTGAAATCGACGCCGGAGCAGCTCGTCGGTGCGCTCGCTGACAAGACGCCGGACATGCAGGTGAGCGCCAATGTCTTCCATCTTGCCATTCTCAAAGCTGAACTGTCCGGAAAGCTCGACCTAAGCCTGAAATTGTTGCGCCCCCTCATCCCTGCGGGTAGAGAAGTTCAGCTCGGCGATAAGCAGGGTGTCATCATCGATCCCGGTCCAGGGGCTGTGGCACATGGGGAAATGAATTTTGGCTGGAGGACGCTCAAGCATCGCGTAGATACAGTTCGATTGTTCGCGTCGTCCACGTCGTAACACCGCTGCCAAGGAAATCCTGATCCTCGGTCCAGACAGGACAACGTAGCAATAGCGCCGTTGCCACAATCGGCCAGTCATTCACATCTCGGTGGCTTATCCGATCACGGGCGGGAGTTTCATACTCTTCGTAGAGACTGCTATCCACAACTTCGACGATGCGGGAAAGTTGCTGGAGAACCGCAATTCCTGGGGATGGATCGATGCCGCGTTTCGCGGAGATGGCTGGGATGTACTTCGCGGCGTCAGTAAAGCAAACGTCCGGGGCGTAGAAGGATACAGAGTCCTCATAAGTCTCAAGTAGACCTCGCACCCGGACGCCAAGCACTGCCCGCAAGAGGATATTCGCGTCAAGCACGATGCGCTTTTTGTCGATCATCGCGCTTGCTTCGCCCGCCACTGCTTGAATTCAGCCACGGCCTCCTCCTCGGAAATTCCTTCAGCGTCCAATACCTCCTGCCAACGTACTGAGGCTTCTCTAAGCGCAGTTCTATCAGCGTCGGTGCGCCTGCGGCGGGCGGGAATGAAATAGCCTACCGTGTCGCCATGCCGGGTAATTGCAACGGGCGACTCGGATTCCAGCAGGTAGGTAGCGAGCTTATCGCGGAACTCTCTCATGCCGACTTTCAGGGCTTCCATAGTGGCTCCTTTGAGTACCATTGCGTACATGAGTGTACCACTTGGGGCGCCGGAGGAAAATGCGCCTTTGCTGTCCTGCGGCAGAAGATAGACACGGGGACGAGGGGGAGGCCGAAATGCCTCTGACCGATGCCGTGGGACGGCAGAGGTGTCAGGCCCATTTCGGCCCAAACTCGCGGGCACAATAAGGCCAGGAAAGCATGGGAAAAACGATAAAACTGTTTTTCCCACCGTTCCCACAGACCTTGGAAATCGATGAAGCCGATTTCCACATTCCCACCGCCTCGACTGCTACTACGAGGAGGATTATCTCCTCAAAACCCGCCCGTTAAGGGATACGCATTCTAGGGGCAAGGCCATATCTCCAGAAAAGAGCGGTTCTTATCAGTCCATTCAACACGCCGAGCATAAGCACAATTAGTCCCGAGTAGATGACACGGATCAAGCAACGCAGCCAGAGTCCCTCGACGCCGCCCAACAGGACTTTCTAACATTTTATGTCTACGATGATGGAATCTCGGACAGTCCGGAGGGCCAAGAGGGCGATGACGACGAACCCGGAAATCACAACGTATCCTGCAACGAAGGTTGAAATCGTTCTGGGAAATTGGTACGACGAGCGGATGAAAACGGCTCTCAGAACCCCTAAGTCTCCTGATGAGCGACGGTTGAGCGGTGGGTCTGTCTTCGACATCCAGCCCGAACTATCTTCCCAGCAGGCTGTTGCCGTTCTCTTGGAGTTGGAGGAAATTCTCGGTTACGAACCGAAGAAGAATGTGATCCGACGTGGTGGATACAGCAGTCGCGGACAGTTCGTAAAGGAGTTGTCCGCACGAATCGAATCGGATTATAACGACCGTTGTGGCATCAGGAAACCCGTTGCCTCGGTGGTAGGAGTGGAGAATCAAATTCATGTCCAACTCTGAAATGGATAGGAATCGTCTAGGAGAGCTTCTTCGTCAGGCAAGGGCGTATGTGGAACTTTCCCAAGACGAGGTCGCAAAGAAACTGAGTTTGCCAAGAACGGCTATATCGATGATCGAATCCGGGCAACGACGGCTGGATGCTCTTGAACTGAAGCGATTTTCGGAGATATACCAGAGACCTGTCGCGTATTTCACGGGAGAACAGGAACTTTCCGCGTCATTGCCAGAGGACGTAGAGCATCTTGCGAGAAGAGCCTCAAAATTGTCAGAAACGGACCGTGCAGAGCTGACCCGATTTGCGGAATTTCTTGGCGCGCGCTCTCAAGGAAAGGCCTTGCATGGCAAATAGTCGGGATACCATCCTTGACGCGACTCTTGAAGCCGAACGTCTTCACAAGACGCTGAAGACAAAGAGTCGGCTTCAGGAACTATCTGGGCAAATTGACGTTTTTGGCTCGATCGTCGACCAAGAGGTAGCTCTTATCTTCAAACCTCTTGATGGCCTTCTTGGCGCGTATCTGCGGTCGCCCTCTCCGGGAATCATTATTACCAAAAGTACATGGGGGCGTGTACGGACCTTTACCGCAACTCGGATGAGCCCGCGCAGAGCGAGCATCCCGCAAAGCCGCCGCATCTTTTTCGGCTGTAAAGTTGAGAGTGAGCAGGGATATGGAGCCTTGTTGTCCCGTCTTGTCGAAGGAAGCGGGTTCCATCTCGCCATCCTCTCCGTTTTGCTTCGCCCCGGAGGCGGAGATCCTTTCGACTTAGTCACCCTTGCCGTGGAACTGAACGAGCGTGAGGAACGCAGGCGCGGCAGGTATTCAGTCAAGGCGGTTCTCCTCGATCGCGACAAGCTCGGAGTCTCTCCCCAACGCGACCGACGAATGGCCATGAAGCTTATTCCCGAGCAACTCGTGGATCCGCGGCGTGCTTCTCCCGGCACGGTTGGGATTGTTCCTCTTCAAGTCGATTTTCGTCCCTGAACTCTGCACTGGAAATTCAGACTCGTTGTAATCCTTCCCTGTAGCAGGTAGAATTATTCCATGATGCAGAAATCCTATACCCCCGCGGAAGCCTCGGCCGTTGCCAAACTGTCCCTCAAGGCAGTAAATAAGCTGATCGACGGTCGTCTGATTCACCCGCAGCGATCCCGGAACGGAAATCAGACCCAACGGTTGCTCTCGGCCGAGCATCTGGTCTATCTCCGTCTCGAAGCCGAAGGAGTCCGCCTGCTGCCGCTCCAATCGCGCCGCGAAGTGGCGAGGGCCATCGAATCCGCTCCCGGTGTCGATATGGTGGCGGTTTCCGGAGGCTCGGCGCTCATGGTCCAGGTCAAGAGTGCGCGCCGGGACGTAGAACGCGAGCTGAGGCGGCTGAGCCGGGTCGAACAGATGGTGGTCTCCGATCCTGAGATCATGGGCGGCTTTCCGGTGTACAAAGGGACACGAATCCCTGTGGACCTGGTCGCAGCGATGACCGCACAGGGAGCAAGCGTCGAAGAGATACTGGAGGGGTATCCTGCCCTGAACCGGGAGCAGGTAGAACTGGCTCCTCTCTACGTGGCTGCCTTCCCGCGCCGTGGCCGACCTGCCCGTCATCCATGGGCAAAGCAGAAACCCATCCACGTCGCGCTGTACCCGGGCGCGGCAGGAAAGTAGTGGCGAAATTTCTCATTGACGAGTGCCTGCACGCATCGCTGCTGGAATTGGCACACGCGGCGGGTCACCTCGCCGATCATGTCAACTATCTCGGCCTGGGGAGTTCTAAAGACTGGGAATTGATGGCGGTTGTCCTCGAGCAGGACTACACCTTCGTCACCAACAACCGCGCGGACTTTCTTACTCTCTATCAACAGGCGCCGCTCCACGCAGGTTTCGTGATTGTTGTTCCGAACGTGACGCCACGTCTTCAGCGCGAGCTCTTCCAGAAGGTGCTCAGCTATGTCGGTGAGCGCGAATTTCTCAATACCGTGGTAGAAGTCGAATATCACGGTGACAAAATAAGGTGCCGTCAATATCCGCTTCCCTCTGAGTAGCCGCTTTTTCTCATTATTTGCAGCAGCGCGCTTCGCGCGCCTTCAATTCCTGGTCGGTCCCTTCTCTCTATTGGCCGCAAGTAAATGACTTGAACATCATTCAGACGATGACGACAACCACGAATGAACGGTCTATGTATTTCGCAGAATCAGGTCTTATATCGAGTTAGGGCACGATCCAGAAAACTGCTCATATGCGATAGCAAAGGCTGGATCACTAATGAAAAGTCGGCATGGCGACTGGAATCTCGTGCCCTACCTCCGGAATGGGGTCCGAGGAGGCTCCCGGTGCCTGCGGCGTTTGCCGGTATCAATTCACCCAAGAACGGAGTCTGGGCCTTCGCCAGACTTGCTTCCTTCGCAAGAGTGGACAAACTGCGGAACCGGACAATTAGTTACGTCTTCTGGCGCGGGGGAACGCCCCCCTTCCTCAACATCATCGCCGCCACTCGAAAGAGATCCGGAATATCAATCCTATTGTCTTCTCTCACAGATATCAGACCTATACGTTGCATGGCATCTGCCAACAACACAAATTCGTTCCCCTTGGACGGTACTGGAAACGGCGGAAGAAATCCATTTTGGTCATCGCTCGCTGCGTCCAAAATCACCTTTATTGTGTCACTTTCAGACCAGCGATGGAAGATGGCCTCCGGTTCGCAGGGAACGGCGATTCCCGCGAGCGGCGCGAGAGCCCTCTTTACCCATTTGTATTCGAGTCCGAGTTGGTCAACACGCACCTTTGACGCTTCGCGGAGACCATGCTGTATTCCTTTCGCAGAAATCACCTGCAAGGCTGGAGCTTGATCGAACTTCGCGGCCTCAACAAACAGCTTGATGAAGCTTCGCGGTGTAACCTTGCCTTGTGAGTCGCCCAGGTGTTTATAGGGCCAGTCGTAGGTACCGCCCTTTTTGTTAGGGTTCTTGATTGCCTGACTCATATAAAGACCTGCTAAGCGGTCCATCACTTGCTTTTGAGCATCTCGGTCAGTTAGCAGGGGCCAACGACGACGTTTCTGAATGACATCGGGAGGAATAGTAATACCGGCATCTTCCACCAAGGATCGGAAGCTTTCAACAACGCTTGGCGGATTTGAGAGACGCCAATAGAGCATGCCGTAGAGATCGATCTGCCCCCACTCTAGTTCAACACGCCCGCTCCTCAGTTTTGGAAGTTCGACAAATCGTAAAGTTTCGTCGTCCAACTGCTCAGGACGTATAAAGACCTTTGCGCGAATAGAGCGATAGGCGCGCAGGGCCCAAATAGTTTCAAAAAGGGCATCAACAAGACGACTTGATCGCACCCAATCGCGAGAGAGCGTATCGAGGGCATCAAAGGTCACAAGCAACGTACGTCCTGTTGCGGTGAATTTTTTATCTAATGATCGAAGTGCCCTTTCGGCATCTTCTGGGTCCGAGTATTTCTCTAATACTTCACGGATCGGCTGGGGTTCTTCATCCTGACTGAGCGCCCACGTTGCTGAACGAATGATGACTGCTTGCCAAAACTCCGGCGCCTGTTCGACTTCTTGATCCTCTGGAATTAACCTATCGATAATCATTTTAGAGACTGTGTGATCGTTAGGAAATCCTGAGTACCCGGATTTAACAACCAGTTGATCCAGATGCAAATTCGGGTACGCTTCTGCGGTCACCTTTCTTGTTTCGTCCCTGCCTAGGACGCCTGCCCAGAAGCTCTTGCCCGTACCACGAGCGCCAACCACAACTGGAGTATTCGGGTCAAGCGCATTGGCGTGTTGATCGGGAGTAAAAATCTCTTCAACTGTGGGGCTGTGGTCGCCCGCGGCATCGTTATCCGAAGTCAGGGCGGCAAGAGAATGCCTGATTACCGCAAATTCAATCGCCATTGTCGTTAGCCCCTCTCCACATCATCTATTAGAGCGTCGACGATCTCATTGGCTGCCCCAATCAGTTCGCCGAAGGAGTCTAAATATGCGGGTGTTGTGAGGATGTTGCGATGAGTCTCGGGATCAAAGGAGCGAAAACGATCGTCATCCTGAATCGCAAATGTAATTGGCATGTCGGTCTCAGGAAGAATTTCCACCTCGCTAGAGGAATCTCCGGTCCACTCAACATCAAAGGTATCCTTTAATGTTGTCGGATCAATATCCACTGCAAGTTGTCTTGTCGGGCGAGCGAGATATTTATCCCTCAGAGATTCCATACGTTCAGTGAAGTTGGAGCGCATCTTTGGATCCAACGGAGCCTTCGCTTGAACGATGTGCAGGCGAGATTTCCATTCTTCACTTACACCCATAGGTAGTGTTCCGAGATGTGCAAAGAGAAGCTCGTAACCGGCGAACGTCTGAGGCTGATCCAAGCCAAATAAGAGCACCTCAGCCCCCAAGCCAATTACTGCTGCAGCCGTTGTTTCGTGCAACCCGGCCCGTGCATCCACAAGAACAGCATCGTAGCGGCGGGAGTCAGCGAATTTTCCAACTAGTGCCGCCATATGATCGGAAAAGGTAAGAGTCTCCCCATTCGTCCCATACCCGGCCAAATAAGCGCGCGCAAGTTTCGAAAGTACATTTGCGGGATTGCGGAGCGATCGCTTTCCGATTGCAGGTATTACATCAACTCGGCCACGTCCTCCTCCCACCCACGAAGGCCCAACAATATCAACGAAAAAGTCATCGTCAAGAGGATTCCCACCTTCTAATTCGACTAGGTAGTCCAGCAAACCATATTCAGGCAAGGTATCGTTCGGCAGAAGCAGGTTACCAAGTCCTGGTGCCTCCAAGTCCAAGTCGATTGCGAGCACCCTGCGGCCTTTGCTCGCGAGTTCGGCGGCCAAGACGCAAAGGGCCGTTGAACGACCTACGCCACCTTTTACGCTTGCAAAAACAAAACGAGCAGGGCTACCAGATGAAGGCAAAGGCTTCCTCAGCCAATCTGCACCTACCATGCGCCGATCCACCAAGTTGACGACGCCATTAAATAGATTGTGACTAATCTCCAATCGGATCGCGCCATCAGCCTCATTAAGGCGTTCATCGAATAGTTCATCCGGGGTCGCGATGGCAAATCCATTTTTGTCCACATACGCGCCAAGCTCATCAATTGCATGTCCGGCTAAGATTGTGCGCTCATCCTGCGAATGGAGATCGCTCAATAGCACGAATGTCAGTTGTCCCGATGCATCGCGAAGGAACAGGTTCTTAGCAAGGGCAGCCTCTCCCCAGGAACTCTTGACGAGCGCGGCGAACGCAGGAAGGGAGTCATCGAATCGGATGGGAGTCTTCATTTCCTCACCTTGAGGCCTGCCGATTTGAACAACATCATCGTATCTATAAACCATTTGATCAGTTCTGCTTCGTCGGTACTTCCCGTCACATCGTAGCGATGGTTCACGTGCCAATTAGCAAAGACCCCAGGCTTAAGAACGTCGTACATGGAAGTGAATTTCGAGCGTGCCCCCAAATGCTTGCGCGCAGCTATCAGGAGGTCAGGGAAATGTACGTAAGGGGAGTTCGTTGCGGGGCGAAGTGACATGATCCGATGCTTGATTGCGCATTCGGCAGCAAAGCCGATGAGGTGACCGGCATTATCGTACCGCCCCGAAATTCGCAACGTCGTCGCATCTTCGAAATGACGGAGTGCAGCGCTCTGGTAGTCCTCAGCCACGGGTTCCCCCAACTCTATCCAGTTTAACGATATAGATCGTATCATCGCGAATTCGTCCTGTTTCGAGGGCGAGTGGAAGTCGGAATTGTGGCGCAATGCTCCGCCTTAAATCGTTATCTCCTTTATTTTGTGTTCATTAAGCCGTATCTTAGGATTCATCGTGGAAAGTCGGCCAGCGTCTGGGTTTCCAGTTAATTGTGGGCCAAAGCCCGATCCCTGGCCGGATCGGCGTCTATCGTTATCGACCAAACAGCACTTCCAATCTAGACGGCAATTCTCACATTGGTTGCTTTAACGGAGCCTACCCTGAAAGTCGAGGGCCATCGGAGATCCCAAGGTCCCCAGACGTTCGCAAAGCGGGCGCAAGGCTGGCTCCGCTGGATTGAGATCGATCAACTGCGAAACCATGGTGTGAACCTGACCGAGGTCTCAAAATTCGCGGCCGTCTTCTTGGGACAGGAGAACTGCCAAGGGGTGTGGCCGGGAGCGCGATCAAGCAGGTTTTCATCCTGCAGCCGGAGGTAGAACATGTTTGCCTTGACGTTTGGTGCAGGACCGGCCAAGAGCAACCCCACTATCTCGGAATAGTGCGCATTCAGCACCAGAGCCCACTCGCACATGGCTCCCGATTCTTGCGCATCGAGCGGAAGAGGATTCAACACGACCCGACGCTGCAGATAGCGTTCAATCCAACGCTCCCAAGCGGATTCCTTCGCCTGTTCATTTGCTTCACGCAGCTGTTGCGTAACATTCGTGGCCCAATGCATACGCTCGCGATGCGCCGCTCGCGTGAGAAACTCGTAGAGCCAGCCATTGTCGAGGGGATCGATGGTCCCGAACACGGCAAAGGCGGCCAAGCGGCCGCAGAACATGTGAGAGCGGTCGTTCGATCCTCCGAGGATTGCCGGTAGATGCTGCATGTATGCAGCAAGGAGGCCCGGTAGCGTCGCTTGTGTCCAAGTACCCCAAGCGAGCTCTCCGTCCCAGTTCTGTTCTGAGCTTCTCAGAGTTGCGGGCGTCGCGAGCAACGGCAGCACATGTTCGGTGTACCAGTTAAGGGAAAGGTCGGCCAGCAACGATGCTCTTGACGATACGAGAATCCGGGTCACCTCAGCATGTTAGCGATTGCGGTTTCGAGTGCTTGCAGGATTGATTGGATTCGCGCCTGCTCTGTTGGTGGCGCAGAGGGGGGCTTGTGCATGTGCGGGATTCAAAAAACCGCAAACAATTGCGGCCGGCCAAAAAATGTGGAAAAGTCGCGGCGGCCCAAGCAGGCCGTGGAAATGCCGGTCTGTGGAAAGCATGGAAAAAACGATAAAACTGTTTTTTCCACTCCTCCCACTTACATCCCGCAACTCGAGGAGGCGAAATAGCGTGAATTACCTGGCTAGCTTTCCCGCTGAAACGCGAGCTTGGAGACGCCGAGCAGGGTCAGGACCTGATGCTGGAGGTCGGTGAACTCGACCTCGAAGACTTGGAGGGTGTGCTCGCCCTGGGAGAGCTTGTGCCGTTCGGCGAGGGCGAACAAGCGCAGGATCTGTTCGGTAGTCGGCCGTTCGCAATCCCGTTGCTCGGGATATATGGGAATCTCGGTGATGTTCTCCCGTTGCATGGCAATTCGAAGCTCGCGCTCGATGAGGGCTTGCACGAGCAGGGCGAGGAAGTAGAGGGTGAAAAGGACCTCAATGCGCCCCTCGTTCTTGAGGAATATGGGTGCGATCTGGTGCACGGTCTTAAGCTGCTCAAAACGTTTCTCGATCATGGGCTGGCCTTTGTGCGCCTCAAGCACTTCGGCCGAAGACAGCTTACGATCATTTGTCATCAGTGGATACATCCCGTCGCTTTTGTGATCGTAGGCGATGGCTTGCTCATCGGTGCTCCACTCGATATCAAAACGCCGTTTGGTGATCTTGCGATAAGCGGTCTCAGGCCCTGGCCGGCCTCGCCGGGCCTGGCGGAACGAATGTTCTTCGCGGACGGCGCGTTTGACATTGAGGTAGCGACCGACGGAGTACTTATCGAGAATCATTTTTACCTGTTGATCGATCTCGGCGGCGCCCCGCAGCCTCGTTTTTGCGCCAACCAGCCGCTGGTGCACCTGCTTGAGCTGTTCTGTGGCCGCGACGATGTTTCTACGCCGCCGGGCCTCCTGGCGTAACGTGAGCAAGGTGCTCCATATCCAGACGACGGAGCAGACTTCGGCCGAAAGCAGCTCCGCCCGATAGACATACCAGCAGTCGCGTGGTCCGTCTTCATCGCGCGAATTGAGCCGGTCCCAGACGCACTCCCAATCCGGCGTGCTGGTCTGAATCCACTTACGAAATTCTTCATCTTCCAACCGATTGCGGGGCATCACGGTGACGAAGCGCCCACCCGCGCGATCGATATAGTCCATGTTCTCGCGTGAACACAGCTTGGAGTCGGCCACATACAGAAAATCGGCGCGGCCCGCCACCGCCCGCAGCGTATTCCAGGTTTCGATGTGGGTCTTGGAGTCACTTACGTTGCCATCGGTGCAGCGAAAAGCGATCGGTATGTGCGCATCCTCGGTCATGGTAAGGATGAACAACAACTGCTTCAGGTCCGGGCGGTGATCTTTGGAGTGGCCATAGGTGATTACCGGAGCGGTTCGCCCGCGGATCGAACGGCCTGAGGCGGCGCGATATTGGCCGCATACGCTCACGGAGGTCGAGTCGTTATGGAATTCGTCGAATTGAACACCGAATCTCTCCCCCACTGCCAGCGCAACCTCGGTGAGCAACGCAACCCGATCAGCGTCAAAAAGCCGGTCCAGAGCGCGCCCCAGCCGGTCGTCGCACAAGTGCTCCATCTCCTCGGCGTTGATCCCGAACATCCCTGCGGCGAACTGGTGAACGGTTTCATTCTGGCGATAAATCGGTTCCCGCTCCACGATGATCGAGCGCAGCAGAACGCCAAGCGCCCGGGCATGTGAGACGAAGCCACGTACATCGGTGGGAACATACCTGTCGAGTAGTTGTTCCAAACCTAGGCGTTGGATGAAGTGATTGATGAGGGGTAATGGGCCCAGACGCTCTGTGTTCAGAACCAGGCTTGATTGTTTTTCCGCAAGGGCTTGCGTATTGATCATTCTGTCGCTAATATTAGCAACAGATAGGAAGAAGTCCAGCAAAATGTCGCGCCAGTCAGAAAATGTCGTCAAGCAAGCGCACGCGCGGATCGGTGCTATTCGCGACAGCCTTAACGCCGTCGATTACCTCTGTTCGGGCACTCTTCTGGAACATAGGACGCGCTGCGGCAAGCCGGGTTGCCGTTGCGCCAACGATCCCAACGCGCGCCACGGCCCCTACTACGACTGGGGACACATGCAGGCGGGCAAACTCGTCCATCGCAGAGTCTCGCCAGAGCAAGCCGCCGTCCTGCGGCTTGCAATTGCCAATTACCGAAAGATCAAGAAGCTTCTCCTCGCATGGGAGAAGGAAACCGAGCGGCTCATCGACGCAGAAAACCCAAAAAACACCTGACCCTGGGGTCAGTTAATTGCGGGAATATTCGAGCATCGACCTGCGGAATGTAAGCTATGCCGGCCCCCAGGGCTCGTTTGTTCCCAAAACATTCAGCCCCATTGCCCCCGACCAGGCGCTCGCCGAACTCGGCTTTATCGTGGTTTACATCGACGGAATGGGCACCAGCAACCGTTCGAAAGCCTTCCATGACGTGGCCTACGAGAACCTTGCCGACGCTGGCTTTGCTGATCGCATCCTGTGGCACAAGGCCGTCGCCGAAAAGTATCCGTACTATGACATCTCCCGCTTGGGCATCTTCGGCACGTCGGCCGGTGGACAGAGTGCGCTCGGCGCCCTGCTTTTTCATCCTGAGTTCTACAAGGTATCCGTCACCAACAGCGGCTGCCATGACAATCGCATGGACAAGATGTGGTGGAACGAGCAGTGGATGGGCTGGCCGGTGGGGCCGCAGTATGCCGAATCCTCTAACGTCGACAACGCCTACCGTCTGCAGGGCAAGGTGCTCGTCATCGCCGGCGAGATGGATACCAACGTCGATCCGGCCTCTTCCCTGCAGGTGATCAACGCGTTCGTCAAGGCGCACAAACACTTTGATATGCTCTACATCCCCGGCCAGAACCATGGGGTGGGCATTCTCGGGGACGAGCACTACCGCGACGACTACTTCGTGCACAACCTGCTGGGCGTTGAGCCCCCGAACTGGAACAAAGTGTCCCTGCCGGCCGAGGATGGCAAAGAAGACTGGGGACTCTGAGACCCGCAGATGCGGTGCACCCTTCGGACAGCGCGCCTGCCTACCAGCTGCCCCGTTCTCCGAAGATCTCGATGACGTGGCCAAGCCGTTCTGCTCCCTTAAGCCAGTTCACCTGGAGACCGGCCTCGACCCGCTCAGGATCGCCCGCCGCGATCGCCCGAATGATCTCCTCGTGCTCGGCAACCGAGAGGTGAAGATCCTTGATGATGGAACTGGCATACAACCTCCAATAGCGTTCCGTCTGCGGTTCGATCGCTTTGTGGAGCGTGGTCATGCGCGCTCCCGCGCCGTATTTGATGATGAGCCGATGGAACGAACGGTCATTTTCAAAGATCTCGCCGGGGTCGCCGTCGCGGTCTCGCGAAATCAGTTCAAGGCGTTTGTTCAGTTGCTGCAGTTGGGAACAGATGTCCTTGCGTTCGGCTGCCGGAAGGGAGGCAATGCCTCGGCCGGCGATCCCTTCAAGCCTCCCGATAATGAGGTACAGTTCGTTTGCGTCCTCTTTGGTGAGAGGAGCAACGATCATGCGCGACTTCTTGGCGTTGCGATGCTCGAGAATATAGCCTTCCCGCTGCAGCCACTGAATGGCTCCACGTACCGGCGTCCTGCTCATGTTCAAGCGTTCGGCAAGTTCCGCTTCAAGAATCCAGGTGCCAGGCGATAGCCTGCCGTGCACGATCAGTTCCCTGATCTCGTGAAATGCAGTCAGCAGACTGGTACCGTGCTCGGCCTTGGGCCGGAGCACGATTGCGCTCGCATTTACCTTTTTCTTCATGGATAATCCCGTTGATGAGGGCAATGGTTTGGGCTCCAGTGATACTGTATCGTTTCTTGAGTTTATATAAGTATAAAATCTTGCGCCGATAATGTATTCAAAATCGTAGACAACAAGGTATTATTACCCCATGCGCTTATCCAGGTCAGTTCATGTCATTGACTCCCATACTGAAGGCGAGCCAACCCGAGTGGTCATCGCGGGAGGGCCGGAGCTGGGAAATGGCACAATCGCCGAGCGTTTACATCGGTTTCGCACGCAGTTCGACCACTTCCGGTCGGGAATCGTCTGCGAACCCCGTGGCTCGGAAGTGGTTGTGGGCGCGCTCCTGCTCGCCCCGGTAAGTCAGGATGCCTGCACCGCAGCCATCTTCTTTAATGATGTGAGTTATCTGGGTATGTGCGGTCACGGAACCATCGGAGTGCTTACCACGCTGGCCCACCTGGGCCGAATCGGCGCAGGAGTGCACAGTCTTGAGACCCCGGTGGGCACGGTGCAGGCGATCCTGCATGAGGACGGATCCGTTACCGTCGAGAACGTACCGAGCTATCGTTATCGCGCAGCAGTCGAGGTGGAAGTGCCTGGATATGGCTCCTTTACTGGAGATATCGCATGGGGGGGGAATTGGTTTTTTCTGATCGCCGATCCGCCCTTTGAGCTCACCCAAGCGTATCGGAATGGCTTGGTCCGAGCCGCTACGGCGATTCGTGAGGCCCTGCACATGAGTGGAATCACGGGGGCGGACGGAGCGTATATCGACCACGTCGAGTTCTTTTCTCCACCAGAAGACAAGAACAATTCGTCCCGTAATTTTGTTCTCTGTCCCGGCGCTTCCTTTGATCGGTCCCCCTGTGGCACCGGCACCAGCGCGAAAATGGCATGCTTGTACGAGGATGGCAAACTCGCGCCCGGCGTTCCTTGGAAGCAAGAAGGCATTCTGGGAACGGTCTTTCAGGGGTCCGTTCAAGAGGGAAGCGACGGACAGCTGAAGCCCAGCATCCGCGGGCGCGCATGGGTTACGGGCGAGTCGAAGCTGCTGTTTCAAGCAGGAGACCCGTTTTCCCAGGGGATCAAGTTCTGAGATGAAGCCTTTCGACGTTCTCATAGTGGGTGCCGGAGTAGTTGGCTGTGCCGTGGCTCGGGAATGCGCTCTGGCTGGTTTTCGCGTCGGTGTCATCGAAGGCGCCACGATCGGCAACGGGGCCACAGCCGCTGGCATGGGCCATGTGGTCGTGATGGACGATTCGCCGGCGCAGCTTGCTCTGACCGCTTTCTCTCGCTCGCTATGGCGTCGGGATTCCGGGAAAATGCCCAAATCCATCGAGTACGAGACCTGCGGAACGATCTGGGTAGCAGCCGACGATGAGGAGATGGCTGAGGTCGATGCTCGTCGCGGGATCTACAACGAGGCAGGCATTGAGGCACGGGCGTTGACCCAAGCGGAACTTGCTCGGGAGGAGCCCAGCCTGCGTGCTGGCCTCACAGGTGGGCTCCTGGTTCCCGGCGACGGCGTAGTTTACCCGCCAGCCGCGGCAGCGTTTTATCTGGCTGAGGCCCGGCGTCTGGGTGCTGAGGTGTTCCCGGCGAGGGTGCTCGCAGCCTCAAATGGACAGGCGCTGCTCAGTGAT
>DATDLS010000133.1:0-16510 GCA_036519195.1 Occallatibacter sp.
GCACGCATGAAAGAAGTTCAGAGAGCTCTATTCGCTATGTTGTTGCTTGGCGTTGCCATGACCACAGGGTGTGGTGCGCGGCACTCAGACAAAGAGGTTTTCTACATGATCTCGGCAAACACTGCTCTGCCCTATTGGCAAGCTGCCGCGGCGGGCTTCAAACAGGCCGCTGCACAGTATAAAGTCACGGCCAAAGTGGTTGGTCCCGAAGGCTATGACGCGCAGGCGGAATTGGCCGAACTCCAGAAGGCAGCTGCCGCGAAACCGTCCGGGATTCTGATCTCCGTTGCGGATGTCAGTGTATTGCAGCCGGGCATTGACGCCGCAGTCAGTGCGGGTATTCCGGTCATAACGATTGATTCCGATGCAGCCGGCAGCCGGCGGCTTTATTTCATCGGTACCAACAATCTTGAGGCTGGACAGTTGGGCGGCAAGCGGGTCATCCAGAAGGTAGGCGGCAAGGGGAATGTCGTGTTCTTTACCATCTCCGGGCAGCCTAACACCGAAGAACGACTCAAGGGGTTCAAAGACGTTTTCACGGCGCGGCCGGACATCAAGATTGTGGACGTAGTGGACATCAAGGGGGACGCTCGGGCAGCTTTCGACAAGACGCAGGAGTATCTGGCGCTGACCGGACCCCAAAAGATTGACGCTTTCGTGTGTCTCGATTCTGCTTCAGGGAAGATGGTTTCCGACGCCATCAAGCGCGCTGGCGGCGGCCGTGAGCTGGTGGCTTGGGACGTGAACCAGGACACGCTGGACGGCATCAAGGCGGGAACGATTGATGCGACGATCGCACAGAAGCCATTCACCATGGCGTTTGTGGGTTTGAAGATGCTGGACGAAGTCTTTCATGAGCCGCCCAAGCAGTTTGGAAAAGACTATAGTGCCGACTCTTTCGCGCCCTACCCGGTTTTCGTAGATACCGGAACTTCGCTGGTCGATCAGAGCAACGTCGATCTGTACATTGCTTCGGCGGCCGCGGGAACCAAATAAGAGCAGACAAACTGGAACGTCCCCGAGCTGGAACATCGCTCACCCCCTGCAGCCGTCATCGCGTTGCCCCAACTCGAGATTCACCAGGCCTGCGTCTCTGCTCGGAGGCGCAGGCCTGTTTGCTTTCGGGTCAAGGCTTGAGTGGAAGTTGGGCGTTTCGGTTGCCGCGCCGCCGGTCTTGTTCGCGATGGCTCTTGAACTTCTCTGTCCCCCGGTGGCGATCAACGTAGGCAGCAATGCTATGATCTTCCCGTTCCAAAACCAAATGGGGGTATTCATGCCAATTCGACGCACCATTGTTCTCTCGTTCCTTGCCCTATTGCTTTCCGCGCAGGCGTGCTTTTCCGAGCAACCGCTCTCTGCGAATTGGGAAGAGCTCACCGGTCCTGACTTTGTTACCGCGGTGCATCAGTCGCAAGGAGTATGCGTGCTGCCGTTCGGGATCCTTGAGAAGCATGGTCCGCATCTGCCGATCGGCACCGATCTGCTGGATGTGCGCTTCGCGGTGATGAACGCCGTGAAGCAGGAGTACGCAGTTGTATTTCCGCAATACTATTTCGGGCAAATCTTTGAGGCGCAGCAGCAGCCGGGGACCGTTGCCTATAGCCTGGCCACGCAGCTGACTCTGCTCCAGGAAACAGTCAAAGAGATGGCGCGGAACGGCTGCAAGAAGGTTGTGATCGTGAACGGACACGGTGGAAACGAAAACCTTTTGCCGCTGTTTGCGCAGGCGCAACTGGCCAGCCCGCGCGATTACGTGGTGTATGTCTTTGGATTGCCTCAGGCTGTGCCCGGCGGCCCGGCCAAGAAGACCAAGCTTGATATGCATGCCGGCGAGAAGGAGACGTCTTTGATGCTGGTTGCACGGCCCGACCTGGTGCATATGGATCGAGCGGACGATGAATCGGGTGCCGACCAGAAACGGCAATCGCTGCCTGGCTCAGTGTATACGGGGATCTGGTGGTATGCTCGCTTCCCCAACCATTATTCCGGCGAGGGCGCGGCAGGGAACAAGGAACTGGGCGAGTTCGATCAGAAGCAGTGGTCGCTTCAAATCGCAGCGGCTCTCAAGGCAATCAAGGCCGACAACGAGAGCTTGAAGTTGCAGAACCAGTTTTTTGAGGACGCCCAGCACCCGCTGGATACCAAACAGTAGGGTGGCAGCGCAGGGATTCGTGGGTTCGACGGATCCCTGCGCGCTCGATTCTCTCCTCGGCCTGCTATTCCGGCTTGGGCTGCCCTGTAGCGCTGTCCTGCTTGGCCAGCTTCACGCGGGCTGTTTCCAGCTTGCGCTGAACTTTAGCCACGTCACCCGGCTCAATGTCAGCCGGAGCGGACTTGGCGTATTCGGCCAGAGAAAGCTCCCACTGCGCGGCAGCCAGGCGAATGCGTCCGGTCTTTTCGTAGAGCTCGCCCAGGTGATCGTGGACGGCGGGGTCGGTCTGGTCGCGCTCGACGGCTTGACGAAGGTTTTCTTCGGCCTCTTCATACTGACCCAGCTTGAAATAGGTCCAGCCGAGCGAATCGAGGTAAGCGCCGTTCATGGGGTCCAGATCGACGGCCTTGCGGATAAGCTTGAGCGCTTCCGGCAGGCGGATACCTTTGTCGGCCAGCATGTAGCCGAGGTAGTTGAGCGTGGCAGCGTTGTTCGGATCCAGTTCGAGAGCCTGGCGGAACAGCTGTTCTGCCGGCTCATAGTGCTTCTGCCGTTCGGCCAGCGCGCCTTTCAGGAAGAGGAGGTAGGCGCGATCATCACTCTTTGTAGAAAGCGGCGTGGACTTGGCGTAGGCATCGTCTGCATCTTTCCAGCGCCGCATCTCGGCATAGAACTGGCCGAGCTTGATCCAGACCATGCGGTCTTTGTCGTCCTTGCCCAGAGGCTTACCGGCCTCGGTGAAGTTCGAACCGTCGAGCAGTGACTTGGTCATGGTGAGTGCTTCGTCGTTCTTGTCCTGTTCGACGAGCGTCCCGGCGAGAAGCAGCTTCAGGTCAAGGTCCTTGGGGTTGGCGTCAGACGCCTTGCGTGCCAATTCAACGGCTTTATCGAAGTTCTTGGCTTCGCCGTACGTCTCTACTTGAGCTTCCAGGCCGCGTTGTGAGGTGTCGCCGCCCATATCGACCATCTTCTGGTACGTTGCGATGGCTAGATCAGTCTTGTTTTCTTCGTGATAGACCGCGCCCAGCCGCTCCAGGAAGAAGCCGCGGTTGCTCTTTTCCTCGTTGGTGTAGGCGCCGTTGGCATGCGAGGTGAGGTCGACCATCTTCTCGTAGGTCTGTGCCGACTCATCGAAGCGGCCCAGCACGTCGAGCAGCAGCGCTTCCTTGAACCCGGCCTCGAGCGACGAGGGGTCCTGCTTGCGTGCCTTGCGGATGGTGGCCAGCGCATCTTCATACTTTCCCTGGCGACGCTCAATCTCGGAGATGTTTACCAGCGCTTCGGTGTTTTCCGGGTCCGCCTCGGCCAGCAGTTTGAACTGCTTCAGCGCTTCGTCCAGCTGGTCGTTGGCGAGCAGGGCTTGGCCCAAAGCCTCGAGCGTATGGGAATCGCCCGGATCCATGTCGGCCGCGCGCTCATAGGCGGCAATGGCATCCTTGGGTTGCTTCAGCTGGTCGTAAGCTGCGCCCAGGGCCACTTCCATCTTGGGGCTGCGATCGTTGACGGGAACTGCTTCAATTATCTTGATGGCGTGGGCAATGTCGCCGCTCTCGGCGTAGAGGCGGGCGAGGTTCAGAACCACATCTTCCGAATCGGGCTCAATAGCCTGTGCGGTCTTGAATTCCTCTTCGGCTTTCTTCGGCTCGTGCTTCACGGTGTAAAGCTGGCCCAGGACCATGCGGTCTTCCACGTCGTTGGGCTGGAGAGTCACAATCCGTTCGAACTCGGCGATGGCCTCGTCGAGCGCATTGCCGGAAGGCGATGAGGAGGAAACGGCATTGGAGGCGTCGCTCAACTGGCGCAGATAAAGGCGGCCGAGCAGCTTATGGGCCTCAATGTTGTCGGGATTGGTTTTGAGCAGATTGCGCGCCGTCACTTCCGCCTCATGCATGTGCCCGGAACGGAAGTAAAGGTCGGCCAATCCGTCATTCAACTGCGGGGAGTCGGGATCGGCGTTGAGGGCGTTCTTATACTCGTCGACGGCCAGCCGGGCGGCATCGGTGTTGCCATTCTCCAAGGCTTCGTCTTCATAGATATTGGCCAGAGCGAGGTGATAGTAGGCAATGCCGCGGTCCGGTGGCGCAGATGGCTTCTCGCCGGCCTTGGCGGGCACTGGGGCAGTTTGCGCTTCTTTGGCCGGTGCGCTCTGGGCGCCAGCCGGAACAAGCGGCAGCAGCACGAAGGTTGCGGCGGCAAACGGCAGCGCAAACGGCAGCCAGGAGGGCAAGGAAGCGGCTCTTGTTCTCATCATTCCTAGGATTCCAAACCACTTCAGCTTGCCGCCCGAGGATTCGCGGATTGCCGGAAAGCTAAATGGCAGCGCAGGCAGCCGGTAGAAGCAGCTCTGCCTACTATAAAGACGATTTTACCTGTGATTCGGCTCAAAGCGGGGCCCGATTGCCGGAATTTCGCTTTGATGTGAGAACAAGGATGTGTTTGCGGGGAAATAGACTCCCCCCGGATAGGATCCCCGCGGCCGGTGCTCCCCGATGATTTTCCCTGGATTGCGCCCCAGCTGCCAGAGGGGGCGCGAACCCTTCTGGCCCCTTCCCGGCATTTCCTCGCAGTTTAGGAGACATCCATTCCGAAGACTCTCGGATTGCTTCCAGCCTCTCGGACTGCTTCCAGCTCTGACTCACCCCAATGGCGGATTTTCCGACCCGTCCGACGTTCGAACTCAATGGCGGAAGTGGCGAATGCCGGTGAAGACCATGGCAACGCCCAGTTTGTCGGCGGCGTCGATGACATCCTGGTCTTTGACCGACCCGCCCGGCTGGATGACGGCTGTTGCTCCGGCTTGTGCGACGGTCTCCAGCCCGTCCGGGAAGGGGAAGAAGGCGTCCGAGGCGGCCACGCATCCCGTTAAGGGCAGCACCGCCTTCATGGCACCGAAGCGCGCGGCATCGACGCGGCTCATCTGGCCCGCGCCGACCCCGATGGTCTGGCCATCGCGCGCGTAGACAATGGCGTTTGATTTGACATGCTTGGCGACGCGCCAGGCGAACAGCAGGCTCTTCAACTCTTCGGCCGTGGGCGGACGCCAGGTGACGACCTTCAGCTCCGACTCGGTGACGCGGCCGGTATCGGCGTCCTGGATGAGCAGCCCGCCGGAAACGTGTTTCACGACCGGGCGCGGCGGCGCTTTCTGCACTTCTACGAGGCGAAGGTTCTTTTTTGCGGAAAAACGTTCGCGTGCTTCGGGGGTGAATGCCGGAGCGGCAATGGCCTCGACGAAAAGTTTGGCGATCTCCTCGGCTGCAGCGCCGTCCACCTCGCGGTTGATGCCGATGACGCCGCCGAAGGCGGAAACCGGATCGGCGGCCAGAGCTTTCTGGTAGGCCTCGACGACCGAGGTGCCGGTGGCTGCGCCGCAGGGGTTGGTGTGCTTCACGATAATGACTGCCGGCTCCTCGAACTCCTGGGCCAGTTCCCAGCAAGCGTCGAGATCCACCAGATTGTTGAAGCTCAACTCTTTGCCCTGGAACTGTTGGGCGTTGGCCACTCCCAGGCCGGAGCCATCGGTGTAGAGGGCCGCACGCTGATGCGGGTTTTCGCCGTAGCGCAGCGGTTGCGCCAGGGGGAAGTTGATGCGCAGCGTGGAGGGAAGCGCCGAGGGATTGAGTTCTAGAGGCAACTCAGGCGCGGGAGCATCGGCGATTGGATCGAGCGTGTTGGCGATGGCGGTATCATAGGCCGCCGTGGTGGCGAAGGCCTGTTTGGCCAGGCGCCAGCGCGTGGCGCGGGTCAAAGCGCCGGCGTTGGCTTCGAGCTCTTCGATCAATGCCGGGTAATCGGCGACACGGGTCACGATGGCCACGTCTTGAAAGTTCTTCGCGGCTGAACGAACCATGGAGGGGCCGCCGATGTCGATGTTCTCGATGAGGTGACCGAAGGCGACGCCGGGCTGGGCTGCGGTCTTTTCAAACGCGTAGAGATTCACGACCACCATATCGATCGGCTGGATGCCGTGGGCCGCTACGGCGGCTTCGTGCTCCGCGTTGCCGCGAATGTAGAGCAGGCCGCCGTGCACCAGGGGATGGAGCGTCTTCACGCGGCCGTCGAGCATTTCCGGAAAGCCCGTCAGGTCGCTGATGTCTTTTACCGTCAGGCCGGCTTCGCGCAGGGCGCGCGCGGTGCCGCCGGTGGAGATCAACTCGACGCCGAAGCCCGTGAGCGCCCGGGCAAACTCGACCAGGCCGGTCTTATCCGTGACGCTGAGCAAGGCGCGCCGAATGGGCTTTACGGAAACAGGGAACTCACTCACAATCATTCTCCAATCAACAGAACAATCGCCCGCAGCGCGGCCTTAAATCCGGCGCGGCGCGCGAGCGGGCAAACTCCAGACTACATCCTGGTTTTCGGCCGACGCGTCGAGCCGAGCAAACGATTGGCAGGGAGGAGATTGACCTCACGATACGGGCTCGGCGGAAATGCAGTGACACTCCCTTCTCCCTCAAGGGAGGAGGCTTCTAAAGCATTGCATCGATATAGCCTGCGCCTTACGGCGTCCGAACGGAATCGGTGCTTGACTCTAGGCCAACTTCAGACAACGCCGGTGGTAGCGGGCCGAACCCCTTCCGGCGGCCCGTGTCCGGGCGGCTACTACGATTCAGGTACTTCCAACAGCAAGTACCTGGCCGTAGATACGTGACATCTTTCGCTACGGGGAATGTCGCTTTGCTTTGAAACGCGATCTCATGCAGGTTGATGCTGGCGACCAGATCGCGATGGCCGCCAAATCCCCAAGCCTTCGAGACCAAGTTCCGGCCTGGAGGCTTGTTCTGATGGCCGCATTTCCGAAATCGGGAACTCGTTCCCCGTTCCCCGTTCCGATCCGCTGAAGCTCGAAATGCCGGCGTGTTCACTTTCCTAGTCGAGGTACTCGATGTTCTTGCCATACTCCCACTGGGACATCGGGACATCCGCCGGTGAAGCATATTCCGGTGCGACCACTTGGTGCGATCTTCGATCGCCGACTGCTGCGCGTCCGAGCACCCGTTCCACACCTTCGCCGCTTCTATTTGTCCGACCTCCAATAGACTGGAGGTGAAGTCGGAAAGTCCGGTAAGCACCACGGTACGCGCAGTTTGAGAAGACAAGGGCATCCATTCTCTCTAAACGGCCAAACCTCAATCAAGTGCTGATAAATTCCCGCCTTTCATCCGGGGCCTGAAGGCCAGGGGAATTCCCGGCGGAGTTTGTTAAAGTTAGAGGATGGGGAGTTACTCGCCATCGCCCGAACCCGAGGTTCTGCCGCCCGGCGCGCCGGATCCACAGCCGCGTGTGATGCGCAGGCCTCGCTCATCGTTGGCCACGTCTCCGGCGACCTATCTGCTGGTGGGAATCAATTGCGCGGTGTTCCTGGCCATGGTGGCCGGCGGTGTGGGCATCGGGACGCCCACGACCGCCCAGCTGATGCACTGGGGCGCGAATAACGCTGCATCGGTACTCATCTACGGGCAATGGGGCCGGATCGTTTCCGCCATGTTTGTGCATGTGGGCATTCTGCACCTGGCGACGAACATGTGGTGCCTTTGGAATCTGGGCTTGCTGGCAGAGCCGCTGATGGGGTCGGCGGGGGTGCTGGCGGTTTACTTGCTGACCGGGGCCGCGGGCAACCTGCTTTCGACCGATGTCAACTGGCTTTTTCCCATCCGTGACCACGGCGTGTATTTTCCTGCCGGGGCGGGCGCTTCGGGAGCCGTGTTCGGGATTGCCGGGGCATTGATTGTGCTGCTCAAGTCCAACCGCCTGCCGGTGCCTCCAGTCGAGTTGAAGAAGCTGCGCAGGTCGGTGATCTATTTTGCGGCGTTGAACCTGGTTTTAGGCTTGTCCATCAGCGGCGGGAATATGTTTCTGCATTCGGGCCTGAACATCGACAACATGGCTCACGTGGGTGGATTCGCCTGTGGACTGCTCTTTGCAATGCCCATGGTGCCAAGGCTTGGTTCGCCTCGCGCCGTTTTTCAGACGCGGCTGCGGCTTGCTGTTTGCCTGGTCACCGGGCTGCTGGTGTTGTTTGGTTTCTACATTGCTCACGTGCCGCCGCCGCCCGGATTGGTTCGCTGACGGTAACTGGCTGCCCGGCCATATTCCGCTACCGGATTGCCGTTGCGGCGAACTTCTTCACCATCGCCAGCAGCAGCTTGCGGTCGCTCTCATTCAGATTCGACGAGTAGCGGCGGATCTGGGTGAGGAAGCGCAACTCTTCGTCCGATAGCTTCTGTGTATTGAACTGGTTGCCGAACGAGTCGTCGGCAAAGAACTGGGCAATGGGCAGGTCAAGCGCCAGCGCGATCTTCGACAGCGTGTCGAGCGAGGGCACGGTGTGCCCGTTCTCGACGCGCGACAGGTAGCAGCGCAGCAGACCGGTTTTCTTTTCGATATCGCCTTGAGACAGGCCTTTCTGTAGCCGGTGCGCACGAATCGTGGTGCCGATCTTCATGGAGGGTTCTCTGTCCAGTTCTGTTGTCGGGTGTGACTTTCTTGGCGACAATCCAAAAGAGTGTTGGCTTAATAGTTAACATGGGCCGAAGGGGAATGCAAGGAAAAATATGGAATGTGCTCGGAGGTCCGAGCTGATCGTGAGTGTGTTTATCATGAAGTTCAATCGCCAGTTGACCTAGTAAACCTTCCGACGGAGACCATCGTCTGACTGAGTACGGGCTTGAAATGACAGGGAGTGTTGATGCGGCGATCCGCCACCGGTGTATTAGCGATGGGTATGGTTGTGGCCTGCGCTTCGGCCACGCAGGCGCAGGCACCAGCGCCGGCTGTTTCTCAGCAGCAAAGCGCGGCGCTGGCCCAGAGTGTCGGCGGCCGGCTCCATGGCGTGGCTAAAAGCGGAAACGTCCCGCTGCCCGGTGTTACTGTTACCGCGCAGAACACTCTTACCGGTAAACGTTACTCCACAACGACCGACATTACCGGCGCCTGGTCGCTCACCATTCCACAGAACGGCCGCTACGTCATCCGCACCCAGTTCGCAGCCTTCGCCACTGGCTCGCAAGAGGCGCTGCTGAACGCCTCCAATCATGAACAAACGGTGAATTTCGATCTGATGCTGGCCTCGCGCGCGGCGGCGCAACAACAGGCGCAGCAGGGAAGCCAAAGCGGGTCCGAATCCCAAGGCGCGCAGGCGATTCGGCAAATGATTGGCAGCGGTGCGCAGAGCCTTAGCCTGTTGAGTTCGATGGCCGCCGATACGGAGACGCAGGCCGGCCTGTCATCTGCAGGCGGGTCTGGGGCGGCGTTGCCTTCCGCAGCCGCCAACTCCGACTTCAGCAGCGAATCGGTAGCCATCACCGGCCAATCTGGCCAGGTGAGCCCGCTGGCTGGCGTCGATATCGATCGCCTTCGCGATGCGATGGAGACGATCCGTCAGCAGGGCGGCCTGGCCGGGGGCCAAGGCGGTGGCCTATTTGGCGGTGGCGGTGGCGGAGGCTTTGGTGGTGGCGGCGGATTCGGCGGAGGCTTTGGCGGAGGGGGAGGAGGCTTTGGCGGCGGCGGGCGCCGCGGCAACTTTCGCGGCTTCAATCCCGGCCAGCCGCACGGCGCCATCTTCTGGACGGGAAGCAATTCCGCGCTCAATGCAGAGCCCTTCTCACTGCAGGGGCAGGAGCAGGATCAGCCTCCATCTGGGACCAACAAATTCGGTCTGACCTTCATCAGTTCGCCTTACATTCCGCATCTCACCAAGCCCAGCGGCAAAGACACGATGTTCCTTACCGTGGCCGGCACACGCAGTTCAAGCCCGCTCGATGAGTACGGCAACATTCCGACTGCCGCCGAGCGCACCGGAGACTTCAGCGCTCTAGGGCTTGCGCCGATCTACGATCCGACGACGGGCTTACAGTTTGCCGCGAACGGAGTTCCGAACGTCATTCCTGGCTCGCGCATTGCGCCACAGGCTGCCGCGCTGCTGAACTACTTTCCTCAGCCGAATCTGGCATCGGGAACGCAGAATTACCATCTGCTCACGACCGCGCAGTCGAATTCAAACCAGATTGGCGGGCGCTACTTGCGCAGCCTGGGGCCCAACGCGACCCTGCTTGGCGGCGGACGCGGCGGACGCGGCGGGGGCGGAGGGGGGCGCCGCAATCAGAATCAAGGGCTGCGCCAGAGTGTGAGCTTTAATTACAATTTTTCGAACAGCGCCGCGGACAACGTGAACCTGTTTCCCCAGCTGGGCGGAAAATCAAGGTCTTCGGCCAACTCCCTGCAGGCCGGATACACGGTCGGGTATCACAAGGTCACCAACATCTTCAATGCCAGCTGGAATCGCACCAACACCCAGGCCACCAACTTCTTTACCAGCCTGCTGGATGTGGCCACCCAGAACGGCATCCTCGGTCCGGACGGGGCAGGGCTCAACTCCAGTCCCCTGAATTACGGGCTGCCGGATGTGACGCTGAGCAACCTGACCGGCCTCAGTGAGCAGCAGCCCAGCTTTTCGCTGGCGCAGACGATTTCCTTCTCTGAGACCTTGAGCTGGATTCACGGCAAACACAATCTTCGCTTCGGCGGCGACTATCGTCGCGTGCATCGCGACTTCCTGGGGGGCAGCAATTCGACCGGCAGTTTTACTTTTACCGGCCTGTTTACCGAGGCTCCCGGCACCGCTTCGAGCTCCAGTTCGTCTCCGGCAAGCGGTTCCGCGCTTGCCGATTTTCTGCTCGGCCTGCCGCAAAGCACGACCATCGATTCGTCGATCACAAAAAGCTATCTGCGCGACAACGTATACGATGCCTATGCCACCGATGATTGGCGGGTATTGCCCTCTCTCACGCTGAATTACGGCCTGCGCTACGAGTTTTTCGCGCCGTACACGGAGAAATACGGCCACCTTGCCGACGTGGGTACGAACCCGGACGGCGCGTTTACCAGCATTGCTCAAGTCGTGGCCGGCGGAAACAGTCCAGTCTACGGCCCGCTTCCTTCGAGCCTGGTTTTCCCCTTCCGCGTGGCCTTTGCGCCGCGTATCGGCTTGGCCTTGCGCCTGCCTAAACAGACCGTGCTCCGTGCCGGCTTCGGCATGAATTACTCGGTGGGCGAATACGCAGCCTTTGCGACCACGATGGCCCATCAGCCGCCGTTTGCCAACGAGCAAACCAACGAAGTCGCTCTCAGTCCCTCCGGCACGGGCGTGCCGCCCTGCGCCCAGACGATCCCTTCTTCCTGCTTGACGCTGGCCCAGGGGTTTCCCGCACCGGACCAGATCGGCAGCTACGCGCTCGATCCCCACTATTCGATGCCCTATGTCGAGGTGTGGAACATCGATGTGCAGAAAACCCTGCCCTGGGGCGTGGTGATGAACATCGGCTACAACGGGTCGAAGGGCAATCACCAGGACATTACCAGCGCGCCGCGCGCAACCTCTGCCAACCCGCTGACCAACCCGACCAATCAGGTGTTTACCTACGATCAGAACTTTGCGTTTTCGAAGTTGAGCGCGGGGACTTTACGGCTGAACAAGCGGTATTCAAAAGGCATGGCTCTCGGCGCCAACTATCAATATTCGCACTCGATTGACGATTCAAGCGCCGTGGGCGGACTTTCGTCCCTGGGAGGGGGAAGCGGCGCATCGCAGGCCGGAGCGGCCCGGACTGCGCAGAACTGGCAGAATCTCAATGCCGAGGAAAGCAGCTCCAGCTTTGACGTGCGGCACCAGGTGAGCGGCACCTATCTCTATGAGTTGCCCTTCGGCAAGGATAAATTCTGGGTCACCAGCGGCACCGGGTCGCATATTCTTGAAGGCTTCTCGGTTTCCGGAAGTTTCACCTTTGCCTCTGGCAGTCCCCTCAACCCGACCTATGCCGCATCGGCAGCCAATGTGGCCTGCGGTACGGCCGGCTCCGGACGTCCCGATCGTGTGCCGGGAGTGTCGGTCACCGCCGGCGGCGGCTCCCAGCAGCGGTGGTTCAACCCGGCGGCCTTTACCGAGCCGGGTGCGGTTGCCGGATACCCCTGCGCGGTCTTTGGCACTGCCGCCCGTTATTCGATCATCGGCCCGGGCACGCTATCGAACAACATGTCTCTCTCGAAGACTGTGCAGATGGGAGATACCCGCAGCATGGAAATCCGCGCCACCGCCACGAACGCATTCAACACCGTGCAATACTCTGGCGTCGGCACCAGCGTTACTCTGCCGACCTTCGGGGAGGTAACTTCGGCCGGCGCGATGCGGTCCTTTAGTTTTCTGGCCAGGTTCAGATTCTAGTTGGCCGGCGAGACTCACGGTTTTTTCGTAACTCGATCGATGCATGAGAAAAGGAGCTTTGTGAACAGCTGGGCGAAGAGAATTGGAACCGGTCTTGCGGCGATTGCGCTCGTCGTTTCATCGGCGCAGCCGGACTTTGCCCAGAGTTCCAGCCACGCACCGAGTGCCTCAGAAGGCTCCGCCCAGGCCTCCCAGGACCAGCAACCCGGCCTGGTTCTCAAAATGAACGGCGAACTGGTGCTGACCAACGTCGTGGCCCGCGATCCGAAGACCGGCGAACTGATCCAGGGCCTCAAGCAGAGCGACTTCAGTATCTATGAAAACGGCAAGCAGCAGCGCATTGAGACCTTCGACTTCGAGAGCGTTGACAAGGCAACGCCCTTGAACGAGGCCACGGTGAGCGGGCTGGCCACAGGGGCTGTAGGCAACGGGACCAAGGCGGTTGCGGTGGCCAAACCCGAGGAGCTGCGCAATCACCGGCTCATCGTGATGTTCTTCGACCTGACCTCGATGCAGCCTGAGGATCTGGATCGCTGCGTGCTGGCGGCGCAGGACTTTCTGCGCACCAAGATGCAGCCCGCCGATCTGGTTGCCCTGGTCTCGCTGGGCGATACGCTCAGTGTGGATCAGGATTTTACCGCCGACAAGAACGCGCTGATCAATGAAGTGGGCGTTTACAACGGCACCGAGGGGCAGGGATTCGCGCTGGGGGCAACCGCAAATTCGAACCAGCAGGAGGACACAACAGGCTCGACGCCCAACGAGGAGGAGTACAACGACATCAACACCGACCGCGAGCTGTTTGCGCTGCAGGCGGTCTCGAAGTCTCTGGAAAAGATTGGGGAGAAAAAGTCGCTGCTTTACTTCTCTGGCGGCATCCAGCGCGACGGCATCGAGAATCAGGCTTCGCTGCGCGCCGCCATCAACTCGGCGGTGCGCGCCAACCTGGCCATCTACAGTGTGGACACGCGCGGCCTGCAGGCGATTTCGCCCCTGGGCGATGCTTCGACGGGCAGCCTGCGCGGAACCGGCGCCTACTCGGGTGGCGCGCTGCTCAACAACATGAACAACAACTTTGCCACCCAGGAGGTGATGGCCTCGCTGAGCAAGGACACGGGCGGCAAGGCGTTCTTCGATTCAAACGACTTCGCTCCGGCATTTGCCCAGGTCCAGCGCGATAGCTCGGCCTATTACGCGATCGGATTTCGCAGCACCAACCCGCTGCGCGACGGGAAATATCGCAAGCTGACGATCAAGATCAACCGGCCCGGCGTGAAGCTTGAATATCGTCCCGGCTACTTCGCGCCGGCCGACTTCCGGCATTCGGGCCACGAGGACCGGGAACGCGAACTCGAAGAGCAGTTGTCGAGCGACCTGCCGGCGACCGACATTGCCGTCTATCTGGACGCGATGTATTTCCGGCTGAATGAAAACCGCTTCCTGGTTCCGGTTTCGCTGATCGTGCCCGGCTCGCAGATTCCGTTTGTGAAAGGCGGCGACAAGGACAAGGCTACTCTGGATATCATCGGGTCGGTGATTGATGAGGTGAAGCGGCCCATTGGCAGCGCGCGCCAGACCATCAAGCTGAATCTCGATCCGAGTCTCTCCGCCCGGCAGAAAAACATCCAATACACCACCAGCTTCAGTCTGCCCCCGGGCAAGTACCAGGTGAAATTTGTGGTGCGCGAGAATCAGACCGGCCGCATGGGCTCGTTTGTCGCCGACATTACGCTGCCCGACATGAAGAAGTCGCCGCTCAAGATGAGCTCGATTGTGCTGGCGTCGATGCGCCAGCCCAGCAAGAAGGACAGCCCTCTGGTGCGCAGCGGCCAGGAATACGTGCCCAATATCAGCCATGTCTTCCGCCAGGACCAGCACTTGTTTCTGCTCTACGAAATCTATAGTCCGGCGCACGATAAACCAGCCGCGGATGCTCCCAAAGGCACCAAGGCCGGAATCAATCTGCTCAGCAGCCTGGAGTTGCTTCAGGGCTCAACCAAGGTGTTTGAAACGCCCCTGGTGCAGGCCCGGGCGATCAATGTCGAAGGGCGGGATGCGGTGGCGATCGAACTCGATGTGCCGCTTGGCGGCCTCAAGCCCGGACCCTATGTCTGCCAGTTGAACGTGATCGACGATGCCGGGGGAAGCTTCGCGTTTCCGCGCTTTGCCTTGCTGGTGCGCGAGCCGAATGCTGCTGCTCCGGGAACTCAGCCGGCCGGAGGCGCTTCCTCCCCTCCCGCGGGTGGGTCGCCGGGCGCCAATCCGTAAGGGCAATGCCTGCATTTTGAGCCGCAGCAGAATCCGCGCTTGAGATGATAGGCCGCCGTGAAGACCAGATACGGCCCATCCATATAGAAGTCTTCGGCTTCGAGCCTCGAAGCCGGCGCCGTGGCTGGATTCTGATCCATCGATCTATTCTCGCTCGAAGGGGCCCATCTTCGCGAACTCGGGGTGCGCGCAATAGGTAGAATTAAAGAATGACTGAGTCTGCTGAAGACCGCGCCCGCCGCATCAAGATCATTCTCTTCGACGTCGATGGAGTGTGGACGGACGGAACCATCTGGATTTATCCGATGCCGGTGGCGCTGCCCGATGGCTCGATCGCAACCAGGATGGTCGAAGCCAAAGGCTTTAGCGCACACGATGGCGCCGGCGTTACGCTGGCGCGCCTGGGCGGCATGAAGGTAGGGGTCGTCACCAAGCGCATTAGCGAGACGGTCGCCATGCGGGCGCGCGATCTGAAGCTCGAATTCGTTTACCAGGGCCAGGCTTTCAAGATGAAGGCAGTACGCGAGATCGCCGAAAACTCCGGCGTCGCTCTCGATGAGATTGCCTACGTGGGGGACGACGTGGTTGATCTTCCCGTCATGCGCCAGTGCGGCTTTGCCGTGGCGGTGGCCAATGCCCGCCGGCAGGTAAAGGCCGAAGCCCATTACGTGACTCCCAACAGGGGCGGTGAAGGCGCCGGGCGCGATGCGATTGAGTTCATTCTTGCCGCCAAGGGGGTGCTCGAGAAGTGCCTGGAAGCATCGATCGATGAAAGCAATCCCGTCTCGCCATCGATGGATATCGGCAAAGGTGGCGACTCGGCATAAGTGGGATTGGGCAGGTCAGAAGTGAGTTGTCGTTTGCAAGGGAATGAACAATGGAAAGTGGATTGAAACGCGCAGTGGTTCTTTTAAGCGGCGGCCTGGATTCTGCCACGGTGCTGGCGATCGCGCGCAGTGAGGGCTACGAGTTATATGCGCTTTCGTTCTCCTATGGGCAGCGGCATATCTGGGAGTTGCAGGCGGCGGCGCGCGTTGCCGAATCGATCGGGGTCGCGCAGCACCGCACCGCGACGATCGATTTGCGCATCTTTGGGGGCTCCGCCCTGACCGACGACATCGAGGTACCGAAAGGCCGTTCAGCCGATGCGATGTCGCGTGGAATTCCCATCACGTATGTACCGGCGCGCAATACCATCTTTCTTTCCTTTGCGCTGGCGTGGGCGGAAGTGCTCGACTCGAGCGATATTTTTATTGGCGTGACTGCGCTGGACTACTCGGGCTACCCGGATTGCCGGCCGGAGTTCATTGAGGCGTTTGAGACGATGGCCAATCTGGCCACCAAGGCTGGCGTCGAAGGCCGCCAGGCGCTCAAGATCCATACTCCGCTGATTGCAATGTCCAAGGCAGAGATCATTCAGAAGGGGACGGAACTGGGCGTCGACTACAGCTTGACCAGCAGTTGCTATGATCCGTCGGCGACAGGCGAGCCGTGCGGTGAGTGTGACTCGTGCCTCTTGCGGCAAAAGGGGTTTAGCGAGAACTGCATCGAAGATCCGCTCGAATCGGGGCGCGCGATGAGAGGAACGCAGCCATGAGTTACGCGGTCAAAGAAATTTTCTATACGCTGCAAGGCGAAGGGGGCCAAGCAGGGCGCGCTGCGGTCTTCTGCCGCTTTGCGGGCTGCAATCTCTGGTCGGGCCGCGAGGAGGATCGGGCAACGGCGACCTGCCGGTTTTGCGATACAGATTTCTTTGGCGTGGATGGAGACGGCGGAGGGAAATTCGATTCCGCGGAGGATCTGGCTGCGGCTGTCGAAGAGAAATGGCCGCAGGGCGCAGAGCAGGGAAAGAGGTTTGTGGTTTGCACGGG
>DATDLS010000134.1:0-133060 GCA_036519195.1 Occallatibacter sp.
CCCTCATGATTGTCGAGCTGGGAGCGGGCGGGCTGGGACTACCGGATCGCGATTACTACACCAAGACGGATGAGAAAAGCGTGAAGATTCGCGATCAGTATGCGGCTTACATTCAGCAACTGCTTACCCTTTCCGGCGAGACTCTGGAGCAGGCCAAAGCGGATTCCGATGCAACGCTGAAGATTGAGACCGCGTTGGCAAAAGCCTCACTGACGCGCGTCGAACGGCGCGACCCGCATAACACGTACCACGTGGAGACCGTTAGGGACTTGGCCAAGCTCGCCCCGTCGATCGACTGGCCAATGTATTTCAAGGTGCAGGGCGCACCGGGCGTAGAGAAGCTCAACGTTTCGCAGCCTGCGTTCATCAAAGCCGTGGAAGCGGAGTTGAACACCGAAGACGTGGGCGCGCTGCGCGGCTACCTGCGCTTCCATCTGCTCACGGCTGCGGCGGGATCGCTGGCGCAGCCGTTTGAGCAAGCCAACTTCGACTTCTTCGCCAAGACGCTGCGCGGCATCCCGACGATGCCGCCGCGGTGGAAAACTTGCACGCGCGCGGTGGATCGCAGCCTGGGCGAGGCGCTGGGGCAGGAGTTTGTACGGCGCACGTTTTCCGCCGACACCAAGGCCAAGACGCAGTTGCTCACCCAACAAATTGAAGCTTCCATGCAGCATGAAATCGAGAATCTTGACTGGATGAGTCCGGCAACGAAAGCTGAAGCGCTACGCAAGCTGCATGCGATTCGCAACAAGATCGGCTACCCGGAAAAATGGCGCGACTACTCTCGGCTTGAGGTGAAACGGGATGATTACTTCGGCAACGTGCAACGCTCGTATCAGTTTGAAGATGCGCGCCGCTGGCACAAGCTGGGCAAAGCAGTGGATCGCGATGAGTGGGGTATGACACCGCCAACGGTGAACGCATATTTCAGTCCTCAGATGAACGACATCAACTTTCCTGCCGGCGTTTTACAGCCGCCACTCTACGATCCGAAGGAAGACGACGCGCCGAATTACGGCAATACCGGCGCGACGATTGGCCATGAGCTGACACATGCGTTTGACGATGAAGGGCGGCAGTTCGATGCCCAGGGAAACCTCCGCGACTGGTGGACCTCGGACGATGCGAAGGGCTTCGAAGACCGCATCAACTGCGTGCGTGACCAGTATGCCGGCTACGTGATCGTCGATGATATTCACATCAACTCGAAGCTGACGAGCGGCGAAGACGTGGCCGACATTGGCGGAACTCTACTGGCTTACATTGCATGGAAGAAGCAGACGGAAGGGCAGTCGCTGGCCCCGGTCGACGGTTTTACGCCCGATCAGCGCTTCTTTGTGGGTATGGCGCAGTGGGCATGTGAAAATGACCGCGCGGAGAACCTGCGCGTCAGCGCAATTACCAATCCGCATTCGCCGGGATTCGCGCGCATCAACGGAGTGGTTTCGAATATGCCGGAGTTTCAGAAGGCCTTTAGCTGTAAAGCCGGCCAGCCCATGGTGCATACACCCACATGCAGGGTTTGGTAGGCGGAGTTCGTCGAAGGCAGCGAAGGCCGAAATCTCTGCGATGAGCTTTGCGCCTTGGCCAATTCACCCGGCGTTCAGTTGGTCCCGGGCCCTCAGGCGTGTTGCGCTTTCTCAATCAGGGCGATGATTTTGCTCCATTCCACCGGCCCTTCATGCATGGCGTAGACCTTATCTACGGTGAGGTTTTCACGCTTCACGGCCTGCGCAACCTCCAACATCAATTCAGGATCGTAGAGGCTGCCATCTGGGTTCAACGCAAGCGTGTCACTGGCGTAGAGCAGATGATGTTCGGGAAAGTAAACCATGTATTGGCGCTCTGTCGAGGCGCCGCGCAAGGGATAGAGTTCCATCCGATTGGCGCCGCTGCCCACCTCTTTGGTGCCGGTGACAATTGTCCACAACGGCTTGATCCCATTTTTTGCATTCTCAAGCGCATCGGGGTCGAGCGTGTGTGGCGCGCTTACCATTTTGTCCAGTAAGGGCCGATTCAAATCAAGGATGTAAACGGGGAGTTGCTCGGCAACAGCCACGCGCACCCCGCCAGTATGCGGCCACGAGTCCGAGGTTGAGAGCACGGCAGTGATCGGCTGGCCGGGGTAGCGCTTCCTTGCTTCCTCGATCACGCCCTTGGTATACACGCCCGAGATGGGAGCCTCAAGAATCACGATGCCGTCGGGCTCTTTGACGATGGTTGAATTCCACGATCCCGGAAACAGATCAATGCCTGGCGCAAGCGCTGTATCCCGCTTGACGGCAAAGGCATGGTTCCATCCCGGCTGGGCCCTGCTTTGCTCAGCGGCTTTGGTGTCCATGGCAAACGCCGCGCGGTCGAGGGCAATGTTGAACTCGACGTTGAGCGCCTGCTCGGAACCCCACAACAGGCCGTTGCGTTCTTCAACGAGATTGGTGGGAAAGGTAATTCCCTGCACGAGTTTGAAATTGTCGAAGTAGATGCGCTGTTGGACGTCTCCCCAGAAGTACCAGAAGTCGTGAAACTCCTGCGTCGTTTCTACAGCATCGGGCAGATGATTGAAGGGATTGAGAAGCACGCGCACCGGCACATGGTTCCATGTGAATGCCACGACAGAATGAGCGCTTCCGCGCACGCTTTCGGGCCCAGCATAATGCAGATCGGATGCCGCAGATGCGGTGAGCAGAACGCGCGCGGGACCAAGGTCGATACTTTCGCGGGCAGCATCCAGATCGCTGAGTCCGCAGGGCGAATCACCAGCCTTGGAGTGATACACGCCGCCTTGCGGTCCTACGATAAGCGTCAGCTCGGAGTCAGGCTGGTTGAGATCGTTCTCAGGCCAGGTAAGATTGGCGTGGGTAATGATCCGTTTGCCGGTCAGATCGAGCGTGGTCTGGTCGCGTTCATACGAGGTGATGAAGGGCGTCTGGCGATAGGACTGCTCGGCGACGAGCGCGTGGCTCACCGTCTGCTTGCGCAGGCTGGTGATTTTTTCAAGCTTGTCCCGGCCGCCCATCGCGTCCATGGCCAGGCCTACGCATTGTTGCGGGTTTAACTGCGCACACCCCGGAGCGTCGCCAAGTTTGCTCGCATCGCTGCCCTGCGCGCCTACCCATGATCCGGCGACCAACAAAAGAACAACAGGGAAATTTCGCATTCAATTGCCCCCGTTTTTTGACTTTCAAGCTGAGAAAGCGTTAGGGAGTCTGGAAACAAATTCTTCCCGTAAAACAACCCTGTTGCCTGGCTGAGGGCCTCGTCACTGCTCGAGGACAACCTGATCGCCTTCTGAAAGGCCGCTGACAATCTCGGTGACGCTGCCATTGGAAAGACCCACTGTGACAGGCACTTTGCGCGTGCCCTCTTTCTGCTTGCGGTCGGGAACCTCGACCGACGCGTTCTTCTGGTTGTCGTAGTTCACCGCGTTCTCCGGCACCGTGAGGACGCCCTTGTGCTCATCGAGAAGGATCTCAGCATTGGCCGTCATCAGGGCTTTCAATTCGCCGCCGGGATTGTTGATCGAGACGCGCACTTCAAACGTGGTGACGTTATCTTTCTCCACGCCCATGGGAGAAATCTTGGTGACTTTTCCGTTGAAGGTGCGGTCGCGAAAGCTCTCCACCTTGATGCGCGCGGGCTGGCCCATGTAGACGTGCGCGATATCGGCCTCATCGACCTTGCCGTCGACATAGACTTCATTGACGTCGCCCTCAGTCATGAGCAGCGTGGCCGTCGAGCCGAGCACCAGGATGGAGCTGACTGCGTCGCCGATTTCCACGTCGCGGGAAAGAATCACGCCGTCCATGGGCGCGAGAATCGTTGTGTATCCCAGCTGCTCTTCCAGTTGTTTGAGGCTGGCTTCGGCCTGCTGCACCTGGGCGTGCGCCTGCTTCAGCTTAGCGACATCCACACCGATCTGCGCTTTGGAGCTGTCGCGGCGGGTGAGGGCGGCGAGGTAATCCTTGTTGGCGTCGTCAAGGGCCTGCCGGCTCACGATGCCTTCCTTCTGCATTTCAAGATTGCGATCGAGCGTGGCCTTGTACATGGGCAGGTCCGGCGCAGCGGCATTCACCTTGTCCTGCTCCACGTTGGCCTCAAAGGTGCCCACGTTGGCTTCCGAGCTGGCCAACTGCGCACGCTGCGCTTCCACCTGGGCCTTAATTTCCAGCTGGTCCAGTTCGGCCAGCGGTTGGCCTTTCTTCACCCGGTTGTTGATGTCGACGAAGAGCTTTTCCACAATGCCTGAAGCTTTGCTCTTGACCTCGACCTTGGTGATGGGCTGAATCTTTCCCGTGGCCACAACCGAGCGCGCCACATCACCGCGCGCTACTTTCGCAATCCGGTTGGCATCCACGCTCGAGCCTTTGGCGAGCCGCATCAGGGCAAACCCGGTCACCAATAAAACAACCAAAACCCCGGCGCTCAGCCAGATCCTGAATCGTCTGCTCTTTCGTGATGCAGCCACAAACCCTCCAGCAATACGAACAACGCACGAACCCCCCGCATTTTCTCATGACTGTGAATCAAACCAGAAAATGTTTGACGCGGAAATCGCGGTCCGGCAGCGGGCATGCGTATCGCTGTGACATTCTACGCACGGGGGCAGCCATTGGTTCCAGGCCCATCCGAATTCATCGGGCGGGAACTGCTGCGCCGATCCCTGCGTATCACTCTCCAAGGACCCAGCCGCGGAGTCTATAACCCCGATGCAGAATTTCACCGACACGCTCGGTCAGGTATTTCGCGCCATTCTGGCCAACAAGCTGCGCAGCTTTCTCACCATGTTCGGCATTGCCTGGGGGGTGGGATCGTTGCTGGTGCTTGTGGGCCTTGGTGAGGGGTTTCGCAGCGGGCAGCATCGTCAGCTGGCCACGCTGGGCAATGACGTAATCATGATGTTTGATAGCACCATTCCAGCACTGGCCAATCAGCGCACCGGCATGCGGCCCTATCAGTTCACGCTGGGCGACGAGGCGGCGCTGCGGGCGCTTCCCGAACTGCGTGCGGTGACCGCGGTGCTGACCCGCAATGACCTCTACGAAGTGAGCGCGTGGGCCAATACTTCCGGCCAGGTGATGGGTGCCGAGCCCAATTTTCCAGCCGTGCGCTTTGTACCCATTGCGGAAGGCCGTTTCCTGGATGCGAGCGATCTGTCGGAGCGGCGGCGCGTTGCCGTTCTGGGGTCAAAGAGCGCCACGCTGCTGTTTCCCGGACGGCCCATGCTGGGCGAAACGATCACCATCAACGATATCGCCTTCACGGTCATCGGGCGGGTTGACTCGATCAGCCGCGGCAATAATGATTCCGACAATCAGAAGGTCTACATGCCGCTGACTACGATGCAGGAGCTGTTCGCGATGAAGGGCGAGAACATTGCTCGCGACGCTCTGACTTCGATCCAATATCAGCCGGCCACTCACAACGATTCGACTGCGGCTGTTCCGGCAGTGCATCGGGTGGTTGGGCAGCGGCACGGATTTGATCCTGCACTGAAGGACGCGTTCGACGAATTCGACAGCATCCAGGAGGGCAAGATTATTGGCAAGATCTTCGACGCCATGGACGTGTTTCTGGGCGGCGTTGGCGTGGTCACGCTGGGACTGGGCGCGGTGGGCATCATCAACATCATGCTTGTGTCGGTTACCGAGCGGACGCGGGAAATTGGCCTGCGCAAGGCTATTGGCGCGACCCGGCGCAGCATCCTGGCGCAGTTTTTCTGGGAAGGCCTGCTGCTTACCGGCGTGAGCGGGCTGATTGGGGTGGGCATAGCGGCAGGTTTCATGGGCGTTCTGCAGCAAGCTCTTACCGGTAAAATGCCAGGGTTCGATCCGCCGCAGCTGGTGCCCTGGTCAGCCGGGCTGGCGTTGGGGTGTCTGGCGCTTTCCGGAATTGCGGCGGGCCTTTATCCGGCAAGCAAAGCGGCGGAGATGGATCCCATTGAGGCGTTAAGGCGGGAGTGAAGACCCGCGCTGATCACTGTCGTCTGTCATCACTCTAAGCTGGGTACATATCATGCTGAAGGACATTCTCGGGCAAGCGTGGCAAGCGATGCTGTACAACCGGCGGCGCACTGCGATCACCATGATCGGCATGGCGTGGGGAACTGCGACAGTGGTGCTGCTGCTGGCCTACGGGGCGGGCTTCAGCCGGGCGATCGAGGCGATTTTTGCCCAGTGGGGCGTGACGCTGATGGAGGTTTACCCGGGGCGCACCAGCGAGCAGGCCGGCGGTGAGAAAGCTGGAGTCAAGGTTCGCTTTCCGCTCGACGACGTGGACAAAGTGTGGAATGGGGTGCCCAACCTGATGCATCTCACGCCTGTGGTCTTTCTTGACACCGCGGTGCAGAACGATCTGCACACATATACCTGGACGGTGATGGGGGCGCGGCCGGCGGCGCAGGACATTATGAAGCTGGACGTGGATGACGGCCGGTTCTACAGCGGGCAGGAGGAGCAGCAGAGAGCGCACGTGTGTGTGATCGGCTCGGAAGCGAAGACCAAGCTTTTCTCAGGCGGCTATGCAGTCGGGCAGGAGATTCGCCTGAACGGCATTGACTTCACAGTGATTGGAGTTCTGAAGCCCAAGATGAACGAAGGCGAGAACGATAATAATCGCCGCATCTATATTCCCTTTGCGACCATGAGCGATTTGAAGGACACCAAGTATATCGATGGGTTGTGGATGAATTACCAGGGCGACAACGAACAGGTGGAAAGGAATCTGCGCGCAACTCTTGCTGAGGCGCACCACTTCCGGCCTTCTGACCACAATGCAATTTTTGTTGCCAACCTGATGACGCAGCTGGGACAGTTCCGCATTCTCTCCATTGCCCTGCAGGTGCTGCTGACCTTGGTGGGAGCGCTCACGCTCGGCATCGCGGGGATCGGGCTGATGAACATCATGCTGGTTTCTGTGCAGCAACGGACGCGCGAGATCGGCATTGAGAAAGCGCTGGGCGCGCGGCGACATCACATCTTGATTCAATTTCTGGCGGAGGCTCTGGCCATTACCGCAGGGGGCGGTGCGGGAGCCATTGCGCTGGCTTATCTTGTCTCGGCGGCGGTGGGACGCATTACGTTCTACAGCGCCATTGCTTCAAACGCCGAAGCCGCGGATATTTATCTGATCATTTCGCCCACTTCGGTGATTGTGGCCACGCTGATCCTGGCGGTTACCGGGCTGGTGAGCGGAATGATTCCCGCGATCCGTGCGGCGAATCTCGATCCGATTGAGGCACTGCGGTATGAGTGACCACCGGGCCCTGGGGGCCATCGAGCGCGATAGGAAGAGAAGAAATGGCGGGGGAAGGTACCGACGTCCTCACGGCCCCTCAGGGGGGATGAAGGCACGCGAGGATGAAGGCTTCGAAAGAACACTCACAATGTGTTAGCTGACGTAGCTGCCGACCGTAGTACTGATGTTGTTGAAAGCTTTGGCCAGGGCTGCGGCCAGAAAATTCGATGCCGCCGTAATTCCGAAGGAAAGCATACCGAGAACCAGCGCGTACTCGACCATGTCTTGACCGTCTATACTGCTGAGCAGTTCGTCGATCCTCAAATGCAGCTGCAGTAGCAATGTATTCACTTTATCCCCCCCCCCACAAATCTTGCGCCCGGGCGAAGCGTGAGTAGCGACAACCTAGCAATTTGAATTCCGAATATCCGGGCGAGTTATCTATCTATTTTGCAATGAGTTACCCGATCTACGGGGGGCAGTTTAGCCCAGACGGTGTAAACGGCAGTTTACAGCCGTGCGGAGGAAGCGGGGTCCGGTTTACATTACCTAGCGATGGCGCGTTGCGACGCTATGCGTGGGCAAGTTCTCGGGCAACTCGATCTCCCGACCGATCTGGGCCAACCGTCGATAAGATTCTGAGCGAGCCCTGGGCTCATAAGTATCGGTGACCACAATCAACTCACCAGCGCCGGTTTGGTCGAGCAGCTTTTCCAGGCCCGCCTTTACCGTGGCTTCGGAACCGACAATCGCCGCGCCAAGCCGGCTTTCTACGGCGGCGCGCTCGCCGGCGGTCCAGAGCCCTTGCATCGAATCCACTGGGGGCAGCAATTCGACCGGCTGGTTGCGAATGAGGCGCAGGAATCGTTGCTGGGGGGTGGTAAAGAGGCGACGGGCTTCCTCATCGGTTTCCGCCACGATGACCTGCACGCCAATCATCAGGTGGGGTTCGGCCAGTTCATCGCTCGGTTGAAATTGATGCCGGTAAAGCTCCGATGCAACCTGAAGGTAATCGGGCGCAAAGTGAGCGGCAAAGGCGAAGGCCAGGCCGAGGCGCGCCGCCAGTTGCGCGCTGTACGCGCTGGAACCGAGCAGCGTGACGGGGACATTGCTGCTCTGTCCGGGATACGCATGGACCATCTGACCGGGGCGCCCTGGGCCAAGATAGGTCCGCAGTTCTTCGAGAAGTTCAGGAAAGTCGTCGCCGGTCTGAGCCAGGCTGCGGCGCAGGGCACGCATGGTGTAGCCATCCCCCCCGGGCGCGCGGCCCAGGCCGAGATCGATGCGGCCCGGATACATGGCTTCCAGGGTGCCAAACTGCTCTGCAACGACCAACGGCGCATGGTTGGGCAACATGACGCCGCCGCTGCCTACGCGGATGCGGGTTGTGGAGCCGGCGACATGGCCGATGAGGACCGGGGTGGCCGAACAGGCGAGACCGGCGATGGAGTGGTGTTCAGCAAGCCAATAGCGGCGATAGCCCCATTGCTCGGCCTGACGGGCCAGTTCAACAGTGCGCGCAATCGCGTTGGCCGCCGACTCTCCGGGCCTCATCGCCACCAGGTCCAATACTGAAATTGCCAGACCGTTCGCTGCTCGCTGATCCGCCGCTGTTTCTGCCATACGGATTAGATACTTAAACCGGCCATTGGATGCAGACGCGACCCGGGCTGGCTTCGGCGGCCTCAGGCAAGGCACCCTCGATTTGAGGCGCCCTTGGTTGGAAAATTGCCGCCCGGTTGCGGGTTGAGAGGCAATTGACACTCTTTCTTATTTATTCTACATTGCAGTAAATGAATGAAGCGTTGGGAGAATTCGAGCAGGTGGTGTTGCTGGCGATCCTGCGTTTGGGGGATGAGGCCTACGGAGCGTCGATCCGTGCTGAGATTGAGGCCTGCACCGGACGAGAGCCTACGCCGGGAGCGCTGTACACCACGCTCGACCGGCTGGAAGCAAAGAAGATGGTGCGCTCGCGGATGGGCGAGCCAACGGCGCAGCGCGGTGGGCGGGCGAAGCGTTTTTTTTTGGTGACGCAGAAGGGGTCGACGGCTGTGATTCAGGCGCAGACGTCCTATCAGCGATTGCTGAGTGGATTGAAGCTGCTGGGAGGCGCCGATGCGTAATGCCGGTTTCGCAGAGTGGATGTTGGCGCGATGGATCGACAGAGATCGCGCGCTGGCGATTGTGGGAGACCTCGAGGAGGCCGCATTGCAGAAGGGCGGAGCGTGGTTCTGGAGGTCGTTTGTTGGGGTATGGGTCGCGTCGGGGTGGCGGCCGGTGGCGGGATTCGTGGTGGCGGCGTTTGGTGGAGGATACCTCGCGAGTCGAATCTTGAGGGCGTTCTTCTATTCGACATTGCAGCATACCCCGACGCGGATACAGCGGGTGTGGGGCAGCTCGCTGGCGTTTCCGATTGCGCTGCTCTGCTTTGTCGCACTCTATGGGGCGTTTCGATTCGGCCTGCGGGATGTTGTGACCCGCGTGGCTGCAGCCTATGCGGTGCTTGGAACGGTGGCAGATTGTTTCTGGTGGCAGAGGACTGTGCCGTTGGTCGTGCTTGGCCTGGCAGCGACGCTGTTGTTGGCCTCACTGTTTGATCGCCGTACGCGAAGAGGCACAGCGGTCGTGTGGAGCATCGCGGGAATCCTGGCGGTACTGTGGCTCGCGGTGGCGGATCTGGCGTCCGTGTGTGCGAAAAAGTGGAGGCCTCCGCAGGGCGCGCTCACGCTGTCTGGCCTTGCGACGTATTTCGCGATGGTATGGGTGGTTTGCCTGGTCTGCTCGAGGATGCACCAAAGATTTCTGGAATCATGCAGCGACACGGGAGAGGTGAGCTTATGAGATTGTTTTCGCATCCGCGCTTTCTGGCGGTGTATTCGGGAGTGCTGACGTTCGTGCTTGCGGGGACTGTTGCGCTGGGACTGAAGAATGGCGTTTCGATCCTCAATCCGGTGCATGCCGAACAGAGCTCCCGCAATGCGGTATTCGATGAGATCACGGTGCATCGGATCAATGTTGTCGAGCCGGACGGCACGGCACGGCTGGTGATTGCAGACCAGGCTCACTTTCCCGGCTCCTTCTTCAAGGGCAGAGAGGGATCGCGGCCCGACCGCGTGGGACAAGCGGGCTTGCTCTTCATGAATAATGAGGGCACCGAGAACGGCGGCCTGATCTTCGGCGGGTATCAGGGGAGCGATGGCATTCCGCACGCCTGGGGGCATCTGAGCTTCGACGAGTATGAGCAGGACCAGACGTTGAGCATCGATATGCAGCAGGAAGGCATGACACGTAACGCCGGGATTCGGATCTGGGATAACGGTTCGGGTCACATTACGCCGGAGGTGCTGGCGGCGGCCTCGAAGGTGAAGACAATGCCCACCGACACGCCGGAGCATATCGCCGCTGCGCAGAAGGCTATGGAGGAGCTGCTGGCGAAGTATCCCATCAAGGAGATTCCGCGGGCGTACCTGGGTCGCGATCGGGAAAAGGGCTCATCGTTGCGGCTGAACGATGCCGAGGGCCATAACCGCATCATTCTGCGGGTTGCGGCGGATGGCACTCCGCAGATGCAGTTTCTGGATGCGTCGGGTAAGGTCACGTCGCAGTGGCCGGCGAAGTAGGGAAGCCGATGGGAGCAAAAGTCAAATTGACTCCCCATTGCCGGACCTGAGAAACTCAGGCGAATGCTCTATCGTGGAAAAGTGGAATTTGCCCAGCAGCGGAAGCTGCGCGAACGGAATACTCCGCGCTACCGGCTGGCGCACTGGCCGATCTGGATCTGGGTTTTCTTTCTTGCTCCCGGCCCGTTGACCTTCTCCTTGTTCGCGCACGGCTTTAGCTTGGCCAACGGCATCTGGCTGGCGGCGGTGCTGGTGGGCACCGGCATTGCCGGTCTGCGTGGTAAGCTGCCTGGTGCCGAGCCCTTCCCCTACATTCTGCGCTTCGATGAGGACCGCCCCAACCCCCTCTACCGCCGCGTCTGCTACACATTTGCCTGGAGCGCGGTCGTGACTTTTGCACTGCTCAACCTGGCCGGGCTGGTGGGCTCTGCGGCGACCGGCGTTTGGTACATGCATCAACTTTACACGTGGGCCTACTTTCCACTGTGCGGGCTTGTTCTGCTGCTGGGCGCACTGGGCAAGCTGCCGCGCGTTGGACCTTCGACGAAAGCCGAAGGCTTGGAGCGGCGCTATTTTTACGGTTCCGTCTGGGCGGTGACAGCGGCGCAACTACTGCTGCTGGTGCTTTGGAGGACCGTGCCCAGGGACCAGACCGGGAATCAGATCAAGCTCATTGCGTATGTGGGCGCGCTGGTTTTCATGGGATGGCTTTCGGCGCATGGCAGGCTCTATCGCACCCGGCCGATTCTTCCCGGTGAGGAGATGGTTTCAGACTGAGGAGGAAATGGGCCGGGGCTGAAGCCCGTTGCCGGGCAATCTTTTTTTGAGCGACTGATGGCCACGGATCTGTCTGAAAACGTCATCCGGCACCAATCAGCTTCCTCGCCTCGGCAAGAACGCGACGCCTGAAATCGTCCGGAAGTACAACCCTGACCCTTGCCCCGAAGCCGAGAATAATAAATTGCGCGATTTCTTGGCTGTCGAATCTGGCTGTCAATCGAACCCAACCATCCGGAAGCTGATCGATGGCAGGAGGCTGATCGGCCGGCAGAGTGGGCTTCACCGGCGGCGCAATGATTCGGCCGCTCGAGTCGAATTTCATCGAGTTGGCGACGCCCCACTCGGCGAGTCTTCGCGCCGCACCGGCCTCAACGCATAGGTCCACCTCGAAGCTTGCTCTGTTTTCATCTAATTGTGCGGTGGACTGCTTCCAATAGGCTGCCAGATCGAATTGGGCTGGACGTTCGAATTTGCCGGCCAGTACGGTAACCGCTGCCATGCGCGAGACGCGATAGGTGCGGATGCCGTTGGCTCCCCGCGCCACCAGGTACCAGGTGATCCCTTTGGCCACGACGCCGAGCGGTTCGACGATGCGCGGAGCGGTCTGGCCGTCGGCTTTCGTGTATTCAAAGGCCAGCTTGCGGTCGCCGGAGACGGCCTCCTGCACCGCGACTAGCATGGACAGATCTTCGCCCGTTCCACGCCAGCCGGTGGGATCGACATGCAACCGCTCGCGCATAGCTGCAGCCTGGGCCTGCATGGGCACAGGTAAAGCCGCCATCAGTTTGTTCAATGCGCTCTCGGCGGCCTGGGCGAGGCGCGAGTGGCCGAGCGCACGCGGCTGGGCCATCAACAGGGCGCGCAGCTCGCCTTCGTCCAGGCCTGGGACCTGCGTGCGCCAGCCCTTTTCAAGCTCCCAACCTCCTTGCGAGCCGCGGATTGCCGATAATGGCACCCGGGCCGCGCTGAGCGCTTCCATGTCGCGATGGACGGTGCGTTGAGAAACCTCCAGCCGCTCGGCGAGCTCGCGTTCGGTGACCCGCCCGCGGGCCTGCAGAAGCAGCAGCACGGACAGCAAGCGGTCAGACTTCATTGGCTCGAGGCCTCCAGACATTTTCAAACATTTTCTACGATCGCAGTTCAATTATGACATCGGTTGTCATATATACCTTCGTATCCTCAGTAAGTCGGGGTTGGAACCGCAGTCAACTTTCCCGCACACCAAGGAGGCTCATCGAATGCCCGTCGAATCCCTTGCCCCTCCCGAAACCATCACTCTCAAGCATTTTTTCCTGGACAAACTGGATCGCGAAGCTGTGCTGGTCCGCAAGACTCTCGAGCGGGTTCCAGAAGACCGCCACGATTTCAAGCCGCAGGAGCGGTCGATGTCTCTGGGCCATCTTGCCTCGCTCGTCTCCGGGATCCTGGGCTGGATTCCGCTGATCATCGACCGCGAGGAGCTCAATCTGGACGACCCCGCGAACGGCGGTCTTCGCGCCCCATCGCGGGCCACCTCAGCTGCAATGCTGGCCAAGCTCGAAGAGGGGCTGGAGGCAGCCCGCCAGTCACTGACAGCCACCACCGACGAGCACCTGCTCGCCCCATGGGCTTTCAAGTTTAGGGGCAAGACTGTGCAGCAACAGCCGCGCCAAGTCATGATTGCGGACGCGGTCTTCAGCCACCTGGCCCACCATCGCGGCCAGCTGACAGTTTATCTGCGGCTGGTCGACTCCACGGTCCCCGCTCTTTACGGTCCGTCGGGAGACGAATTCAATTGAGGCCTGCGGGGGAATCATTCAGCAGAATCGGGAAAGAACGCGCATCCTGCTCGGCCTGAACGCCGGGGGTCTCCGCGCATGAACAAGATGATCGATCAGTTGGAAGGCTTGCCTAGACCAAAGATTTTTTGCAGGAAATTGCGCTTGTCGGGCGGATGGTCGCACGTGTCCATAGGCGCAGTGCCATCAAGAAACGCCATCTCGGCGCTGTCCGGGCAGGCTTGGTCGGCCAGCAGGTTGGAGACCTTGTCGATGCTGACCATTCCTACTCCATTCGGCGGCGTGAAGCTACGGGTGTCAGAGTACTGCGGCAAAACGACTGCCTTTTTCATGAACTCAGCCCAGATGGGTGCGGCGGCATCAGCGCCCTGCATCTTTATGTCCGTGTAGTCGTCGTTGCCCACCCACACAATGCACAGCAGATTTGACGTGTATCCGGCGAACCATGCGTCATGGTCGGTTCCAGTTTTGCCCGCTGCCGGCGCTGTGAAGCCACGCGCGCGCGCGGCTGCGCCGGTGCCGTGGTTGATCACGTTCTCAAGCATGTCGGTGGTGAGGAAGGCCACGCGCGGATCAAGCAGCTGTTTCGAGTTCGGCGTGTAGTCGGTGATGACGTCACCGGTAGCGGTGCGCACGCTGGCCAGCATCCAGGGATCCAGGTGCAGGCCATTGTTGGCGAACATGGTGTATGCGCCGGCCATGTCGAGCGGCGTGGCGCCGTAAGAGCCAATGGCCATCGATGGCGTTCCGCGCGCGCTCTTGACGCCGTCAGCGCGAGCAAGAGCGGCCACGCGATCGAATCCCACCAGCGCCGCCAGACCAATGGTGGCGTTGTTTTCCGACTTCTGCAGCGCGTACCGCGCAGTGATCTCGTCATGATATTCGCCTTCAAAGTTGCGAGGCGTGTACTCCTGGTCGCCCACCTCATAGGTCGTTTGCTGGTCGTTGAGCATGGACAGCTGCGTGAACACCTTGGTCTGCCCGGATAGAACTGTTCCCTCCAGAGACGTGTTAAACGCAGTTGCGTAAACAAACGGCTTAAAGATGGAGCCGGTGGGCCGGTTGGCCACTGCGTGGTTCAACTGCGAGGTGCCATAGCTGCGCCCGCCAACCAGCGCCAGCACCTGGCCAGTGTGGGGATTCAGAGCAACCAGCGCGACCTGCGGGTAGGTCCATGTCTCGCCGGGCTTGTGCTTCTTGTGCTTCCGGTCCACGCGTTCGTCGACCACGTGGATGGTCGAGTCAACAGCGGACGTAGCGGCGCGTTGCAGATCGGGATCGAGCGAGGTATAGATGCGCAGGCCTTCCCGGTTGAAGTCGCGCTCACCGAGTTTTTGCTGGAGTTGCTCGTGAACCAAATCGACAAAATAGGGCGCTTCGCTGGCGTCGACGGTGGTGTCGGTCAGATGCAAGGGCTCGGCTTTGGCGCGCTCGGCCTGGTCTTTGGTGATGGCGCCGGTCTCAACCATGGTATCGAGCACGAGATTACGTCGCTCGATGGTTCGCTCCGGATGGTGGAACGGGTTGAAGTAACTGGGCCGTTGAATAATGCCGGCAAGAAAAGCGCATTCGGCCAGGTTGAGCTGGCGCACGTCCTTGCCGAAGTAAACCTGCGCGGCTTCGCCGACGCCGTTAATCGAAAAGCTGCCGCGCTGGCCGAGAGGAATCTCGTTGGCATAGAGTTCGAAGATCTGCTTCTTGGTAAAGCGATTTTCGAGCTGAAAGGTGATGACGATCTCAATGAACTTGCGTTTGAAGCGCTTTTCTGGCGTAAGAAAAAAGCCGCGCGCCAGTTGCATGGTCAGGGTGGACCCGCCCTGCTGCTTCTGGCCGCTGGTTACATCCCGATATACGGCTTCAACGAGGCGCCAGTAGTTGACGCCGCCATGCTCAAAGAAACGGCGATCTTCAATGGCCATGACGGCCTCGACGAGGTTGCGTGGAATTTCGTCATAGGTGACGAGGCGGCGCTTGGTGCGGTTCGCGTCGTCGCTCAGGCCGGTGATGAGCAGAGGTTCAAGCGCGTAGCTGGCAAGCGGCTGGCCGCGTTCGTCGGCGATGGATTGAACAACGCTGGCACCGGCTCCGGAGCTGATGCGAATGGTTGCGTCGTCCGGCGCATGATAGGACTCCGGACCGGGCCGCACGCTGATGGTCTGCCCGCTCGTGGAGTAGGTTCCCATGGGCGAACGGTGGGACGCATCTTCAGTGGTATAGCCTGCCGCGCGCAATTCATTGGCGATCAGCGCTACGGTGAGCTTCTGTCCCGGACGCACCTCCCGGGGAGCGGCGTAGATTTTTGCTGTGTTGGCGAAGATGGGCTGCTTGAGGCGGGCATCGACGATGCGCTGGTACTTGACGTAGTAATAGCCGAAGACAGAAATGCCGGTGAGGAAGACCACGCCAAAGACCGCCAGCGCAGCGATCAATGCCAGCTTGGCCTTGGGGTGCGCACCTTTGGGCCATGCAAATCGGATCTTCAACTTCATCACTGCTCCTTAAAACAGGGACAGGGGACAGACTACAGAGGACAGAAAATTGGACGAGTCACAGGCTGCCCTCAGCTGTCAGCAGTAATGCATCTTGCTGGACGCGCACTTTGACCAGGGCTACCACTTCCTCTAACGGGACCTCGACGCTGGTTGAGCTGCTGCGCGTGACAAGCTCCACAATCCCCGCGGCGGCTTTTTTGCCTACGTTGATGCGGTAGGGAATGCCGACCAGATCGGCGTCTTTGAATTTGACCCCGGCACGCTCGTCTCTGTCATCCAATAGCACGTCGAGGCCTGCGGCCTCAAGCTCCGAGGCGAGCAACGCGGCAGGCTCGGCAAGCGTGGCGTCGGAGGAGTTGGTCACCGTGACGACGACCGTAAAGGGCGCAATGGAGGCGGGCAGCCAGAAGCCGTTCTTGTCATTGGACTGCTCAATGGCAGCGGTGAGAATGCGCTCGATGCCGATGCCGTAACTGCCCATGATCGGGGTCACTTCCTTGCCGTTGGGGTCAAGCACGCGCGCGCCCATCGACTCAGAGTACTTGTAGCCGAGCTTGAAGATGTGCCCCACCTCAACGGCTTTTCCAACCACCAGCTTGCCCGGGCAGGGATTGGAGTCGTGGTCCAGTTGCGGGCAGGCTTCGTTTTCGTTGACGCTGCGAATATCGGCACTGATGGTCCAGGTGAAGTCGCGGCCGGGGACAACGTTGCGCAGGTGGTAGTCAAGCTTGTTGGCGCCGGCAACAAAATTCTTGCGGCCTGCAAGCGATTTGTCGATGACGACGGTGAGGCCCTCTTCAAGCGGCCTGGTGCTGTGCTTCAGCCCGACCGGGCCGAGGAAACCGGCAGGGCCGTTGAAGAATTGGGTCAATTCTTCGGTCTGCATGGTGCGCAGCTCCGCCGCTCCCACTGCCCCAAGGAGCTTGGTCTCATTCACCTGATGATCGCCGCGAAGAAATGTGGCGACGCCATGCCAGGTGTCAGCCTTTCCGCCCGCGCCGCGCTTGAGCCCCATATAGGCGACGCACTTGATGTCCGATGCTGGTGAAATCTTGAAAAACTCTGCCACGTCCGAGATGGCCGCGCAGCCAGGAGTGTGCACCAGCTCTGGAGTTCCGTCCCCGGTTGCTTGCATTTCAATGACGGCGTCCAGGCGGGAATTTGCCTTCTCAAGATTCGCTGCGTAGCCGCACGCCGGGCAGCTAACGATTAGGTCTTCGCCGGCGTCGGTGTAGACCATGAACTCCTGCGACTGTGAGCCGCCCATGGCGCCGGAGTCGGCTTCGACGGCGACAAACTTCAGGCCGCAGCGGGTGAAGATTTTGCGATAGACGATGTCGTGAAGGTCGAAGCTTTTATCCAGGCCGGCCTGGTCGATATCGAAGCTGTAGCTGTCCTTCATAGTGAACTGGCGGACGCGCAGCAGGCCGGCCTTGGGACGGGGCTCGTCGCGGAACTTGGTTTGAATCTGGTACCAGATCTGCGGCAACTGCTTGTAGCTGCGCAGCTCGCTGCGGGCGATGGAGGTCATGATCTCTTCGTGGGTCATTCCCAGGCACAGATCGGCGCCCTTGCGGTCTTTGAGGCGAAACATGTTGTCGCCCATGGCCGACCAGCGACCGCTCTGCTCCCAAAGCTCACGGGGCAGAATGGCGGGCAGGAAAAATTCCTGCCCAATCGTGTCCATCTCTTGGCGCACAATTCCGATGATTTTGTTCAGCGAGCGCTGGCCGAGGAAGAGATAGTTGTAAATGCCCGCGCCCAGCTGGCGGATGTATCCGGCGCGGAGTAGGAACTTGTGGCTGGCCACTTCTGCGTCTGTGGGGGCTTCGCGAAGGGTGGGAACAAAAAGCTTGGACCAACGGTGCATAAGGTTGCAGGTATGCTTTCCCGTCCGCGCCGCGGACGCAAGGACGTTTTGGGACTGGATTCATTCTAAATGTTCACCGGGAAGCTCCCTGGGGCTGACATCGTTTCCCCGACCGCCGGAAGCGCTGCTGGTGTTCGCCTTCCGGCGTGCCAAGAAGCGTGGTCAATTGAAGTAAAGACCAACAGTAGACGAGCGATTTTCTGGTTGCCGGGCGGCCACGCTCAACGATTGAAAACGACAAAGACATATGTATGCTTTTGTGAGCCATGCGCGAGCGACGCGGCCGGAATCCTTGTCGCTCAGAGCGATTACGCTGCAAAAAAGGCCGATCACACGGTTAGGACCGGGAGGTTCAGACGGGTACGAATTGAACAACGCTGACCGCCGGACGGAAGGGCAAGGATGGGAGAATATTGGTCATCCCAATCCAGGCCAGCCAGTTGCTGCCGCGTTGGAGGCTGAGGCGCGGACCGACGATTGGCTTCAGTGAAGTATCGGCTCAAATTAGTTCTACGCCCCACAAATCATGCAAATGGAGCACGCCGGCGACCTTGCCGCTTGGGTCTACGACGATCAACGACGTGATCTTGCGCTCCTCCAGAATCGCCAACGCGGTAGCCGCAAATTCACCCGGGGCAATTGTCCGCGGCGTTCGGTTCATGGCTTCACCGGCGGTAATGCGGAGCGCGGCGCCGCCTTCCCGCTCAAGCAGGCGGCGCAGATCCCCATCGCTGATCACGCCGCGCAACTGGCCATCCTGCTGCACAGTGGTAAGGCCGAGTTTCTTCGACGACATCTCGAAGATGACGTCGGTCATCGATGTGAGGGGAAGGACGACGGGGATGGCATCGCCCGTGTGCATCAGATCGCTGACGCGGGCCAGGCGCTTGCCCAGTTTGCCGCCGGGGTGCAGCTCGGCGAAGTCTTCGGCGCGGAAGCCCTTGCGCAGACTGACGGCGATGGCCAGCGCATCGCCCAATGCGAGCATCGCGGTGGTCGAAGCGGTGGGTGCCAGATTGAGCCCGCAGGCTTCGCGCTCCACGCTGCAGTCGAGCGCAACATTGCTGGCCTGAGCCAGCGTCGAGCTGAGGTTGCAGCAGAAACTGATCAATGCGTCCCCCTTGCGCTTGAGGGTGGCCAGCAGGCGGAGAATTTCTTCGGTCTCTCCGCTGGCGGACAGGGCGATGACGACATCGCCTGGCAGCAGCATGCCAAGGTCGCCATGAACAGCTTCAGCCGGGTGCATAAACAGGGCCGGCGAACCGGTGGATGAGAGCGTGGCGGCAATCTTCTGGGCGATGATTCCGCTTTTGCCCATGCCCGTAACCACCACGCGGCCGTTGCTCTCGCCACATTGCAGAATCAGATCAACGGCACGAGCGAATGCACCGGACATGGGCCCCTCGAGGCGATCCGCCAGCGCCAGCAGCGCGGAGGCTTCGGTGCGCACCAGAGCCGAGGGCTGCAGGGAATCTTCTTCGTGCATGGGATCCATCGGTTTTTGATGTTACCACTCCCGGCTCGAGGCCGGGCGAGGGGGCCCGGGCGAGGGCCTGATTGGAAATCGGCCCGGGATTGCTCGTACAATTGAGGTAAGAGGTCCGATGCCCGTGAAGCGCAATACGCTGGTTCTGTTCGTTGTCCTGTTCATCTTCGCTACCTTCGCCTGGGCGGGGTGGGCTAATTTTGAGTATCGGAAGCAGGCCGCAGAGCGAATGCTGGCTTCGGCAGCCAAAGGCGAGCTGGTGCTGGACGCGGCCGGATCGCCCGAGTATGTTTCACCGCTCGCCGGCAAAGCGGCGCCGCCGTTCGCTCTCGAAGACCTGAGCGGCAAGACAGTTTCGCTTCAAAGCTACAAGGGCAAGGCGGTGCTGGTGAACTTCTGGGCTACTTGGTGTGCGCCCTGCAAGATTGAGACGCCGTGGCTGGTAGAGTTGCGCGAACAGTATGCGGCGCGGGGCTTTGAGATTCTGGGCATCTCTACAGAAGGCGACGGCGTGGGCAAAGACGACAAAAGCGCCTGGGAAAAGGACAAGGCGGCAATACAAAAATCCGCCCAGCAGATGCACATCGAATACCCGGTGTTGATCAACGGCGACAGCATCAGCGAGCAATATGGGGGACTGGATCAGCTACCCATGTCTTTCTTTGTGGACCGCACGGGCAAGGTGGTCGCCGTGCAGATGGGCCTGACGTCGAAAAGCGACCTTGAGGCAAACATCAAGAAGGCGCTGGGGAACTAGTCTTCCCGAAGTTGAAACGGTGGCGAGCGTTATGAAGACGACTGTCTGCGGAATTGCAATCGGGCTGGTGCTGGGGATGGGGGCGCTGCCGGCATGGTGCCAGGCGGACTCGGCGAGCCGCTCGCTGCTTAAGGGCGCGGCTGTGGAATATCTCTTTCCCGAGCAGGTGACGGTAAGCGCGGGTAAGCCGAGCGACGTGGCGCTGCATTTTCGCATTGCCGATGGCTTGCACATCAACTCACACACTCCCAAGGATGAATACCTGATTGCCACCTCGCTGTCCATTCCTGACGGCGCAGGCGTACGGCTGGAGACGGCAACCTACCCGATCGGCAAGGAGTTTACGCTCCCTGCCGATCCGGGGACAAAGCTCAATGTCTATACGGATGAGCTGGTGATTCAGGCGCGCATCGTGGCAACGCCGGGGAACCATCTTGTTGAGGCCAAGCTCCGCTTCCAGGCCTGCGACAAGGAAGTGTGCATGCCGCCCAAGACGATTCCGGTTGCCATTGATGTGATCGCGCAATAGCCCGGAACCGGGCCGGTAAAGCGCCGCGATCTAGTGCTCGTGCTTGCCGGGGCGCAGCATCAGGTCTTTGATGGCTTCGCGCGGGTCTTTGCCCTCATCAAGGATCAGTTCCATCTGCTCGGTGATGGGCATTTCGATGTTGTGCTGTCGTGCCAGGCCGAGTGCGGCGCGAGTGGTGAGCACCCCTTCTGCCACTTTGCCACCCAGACTCTCGAGGATCTCCGGCAGATTGCGTCCCTGGCCCAATGCCTGACCAACGGTCCGGTTGCGGCTGAGCGAACCGGTGCAGGTAAGCACCAGGTCACCCACGCCGGAGAGGCCGGCGAGCGTCTCGCGACGGCCACCGCAGGCGACGGCGAGGCGCGTAATTTCGGCAATGCCGCGGGTCATCAGTGCAGCCGAAGAGTTGTAGCCGAGGCCCATGCCTGCGGCCACGCCAGCGGCAATGGCGATGACGTTTTTGAGAGCGCCGCCGAGCTCGACGCCGATGACATCGGTCGAGGTATAAAGGCGCAGTGCCTGCGACGAGAACTCCTGCTGGACGCGGGCGGCGATGGCCGGGTCGGCAAAGGCAACCGTGACCGCGGTAGGCTGGCCCTGTGCGACTTCCAGTGCAAAACTTGGTCCGCTGAGGGCGCCGATAGGCAGCGTCTCGACGGGCAGCAACCAATCGTTCATTGCCTGCGCCGCGGGCTCAAGACCTGAGGAGCTGACCTTCGGCGCTGAGGCCTCGGTAAAGACTTCGAGATCGGTATCCGGGTTGGCTCCCCCGACGGTCTCAGGCGCAATGCTGGGGCTCATCGTGCCTGGATGGATTGAGTCCACAAGGCAGGAAGCGATCACCTGGGTCATGCGGAGATAGGTGTTGTTTTCGACGCCCTTGGTAGCGGAAACCACAACCTGTCCGGAGTGAAAATGGGGTTTGAGCCGCGCCAGCGTGGGGCGCAGGAATTCGGAGGGAATCACCGAGACAACGATTTCGGCCTGCGCTACCGCGGCGGGGTCGGTGGTGATGGCAATGTCCTTTGGTAGAGGAAAGCCGGGAAGGAAGAGAACGTTTTCGCCCTCCTCAGCAATCTTGCCGGCATCGTCTGCGGAGTGAGACCAGAGCGTGATCCGGTGGCCGCCGCGGCGATTGAGTGCGAGAGCGATAGCGGTTCCCCAGGCCCCGGAACCAAGAACGGCGATGCGGCTCATACTGTTTCCTTGGTCCCCGCCGAGCTTGCTCCAAAGCGGGACTCCGTACCGGCCAGCAGGCGGCCGATGTTCTGGTGATGCTTGGCGATGATGATCAGAGATACGGCGAACTGGACGGCGATAAAGAACGGCGGCCGATCGCCGCGCACCAGCATCCAGGCAAAGAACGGAAAGCCGGCTGCGCCCAGGATGGAGGCCAGGGAAACGTAGCGGGTGAACAAAAGAATCAGCGCGAAAACGGTGATGGCGGCCAGCGCGGCAGTTGGCGCGGCAACCAGGAAGACACCGAAGCCGGTCGCCACGCCCTTGCCGCCTTTGAAGCGCAGCCAGACCGGAAACACGTGCCCAAGTACGGCGAACAGAGCAGCAAGCGCCTGCATGTTGCGCAGCTGCGCGTCAGGAGCCAGCATGACTCCAAGGAGCCCGCCGCAATAAACAGCCGAGCAGCCTTTGAGCACGTCGAGAAGGAAGGTTGCTGCACCCAGGCCTTTGCCGCCGGAGCGGAGCACGTTGGTGGCGCCAATGTTGCCGCTGCCTACGGAACGAACATCCTGCTTGAGAAAAATGCGGACCAGCAGGTATCCCACCGGAATGGAGCCCAGCAGATAGGCCAGAGCGATGACCAGCAGACTTGGGAGGAGCATAACCAGAGAAAGTTTAGCACCTGCGCTATGGCAGATTCCGTCGGTTCGGCAGAAGGCCGGCGCCTGGACACCGTGATTCTCATGGTACGGGTGGAGCAGCGGTTTGGCCTGGCCGAATGGCGTGGACACCTCGGCAAGTATTCAAAGCCTGACCCGGTCGATTCCTGCTCAGCGAAGTTCCCTTCCCATCTCTGTCTCAAACGTCGGGATCCGATCCGTCGGGCACAGGCTGGCATTGCGGGCACCAGAAGGCGACGCGAGCGTCGGGCCCTGGATGCGCCGACGAATGGGCCGGAGTGCGAAAGCCGGTCACGGGTTTGGCCGCGAGGGCGCGCGCGGTGCGAAAGATTGTGTCGCCTTCAGGCACTCCTCTATTGCACCTCCCTTTCGATGGGCCCAGGCTGCGCCAGGGGCAAGGGAATGCGGCGAAGGTGCATGCCCAGCGGGCCGGGATGAAAGCCTGCATCCATGAGAAAGCCTGCCATGGGATGCGCGGCGACGGGCTGGCCGTTGATGGTGGTGATGAGCACGCCCTGTTGGCTGGCACCGCGCAAGCGTTCCTGGCCGCGGGTGCAGAGGAAGTGGGCAAGACCTGCTGCGGCCTGCGAGCGCTCCGGCTCTTCGGCAGGAAGGAATACCAGTAGATTGGGATTGCCGCGGCGCAGCCAGGCGACCAGCTGGCCGTTGCGCAAAATCACTTCTGCATAGGCGGCGCGGGTGAGTACACGCGGAGCCGTCTCTGCATCCTGTTCGGCAACGGGCAAGTCCGGCCAGGGTAGGACTGAGCCATAGGGATTGGCCGGATCGGTGGCGGCCAGTTGCACAAACTCCGGCTTCTCCTGGGGCGGCGCGCTGCGCAGCTGGCGCAGCAAATCGATGGCCGCAGGCAACGCAAATTGTGTCGCGCCCAGGCCGGCCACAAAATATCCGCGACGGATGCGGCCGCTTTCTTCCAGGGCTTTCAGCACGTCATAGACCGCGGAGAAGCCACCCGGCACATTTTCTGCCGCGACCTGCTCGCGCACCAGTACGCCATAGCGATTGAGCAGTTGCAGGGCCAGGGCGTGGCTGGCTTCGGTCGTCGTGGGGGCGCCTTGCGTCGTGGATTTTTGCGCGCCTTGGCGGAGCAACGACCAGCGGCCCTGCGCGGTGGGCGGCGTGGTGCTGCGGGAGCGAAAGGCCACGCCGGTTTGCATGCGGCGGGTGCTGCGCGTATCGGGCCTGGCGATGTAGGCGCGCAAGGCATGGAGCGAGTCATTGGTGATGAGTCCGCGCCAGACCAGATTCCACAGCCCTTCGATCGTCTCGCCCGGATAGCCGCCGCCCAATGCTCGGTGCAGCGGATCAAAGAAGATGGCGCCGGTAGACTCGAGGACGGCAATGATTTTTTCTTCGCGTTCGCCGAGCGGTTCGACTTGTGGCCGTTGCTGCAGGAGCAAGGGAAGCTTGTCGGCCAAAAAGAGTGCCATGCGACCATCGCGTTCGCCCATCGGCTCGACTCCTGCCCAGGCTACTTCGCCGGCGGCGACGAGCGTGTCCAAGCCTGCCGATGCATAGTCCGCGATGCGGGCAGGCAGAATCGAGGCCTCCATCAGCGACGCCGGAAGCGGCGCGCCCTGGAGGCTGTCGATGGCATCGAGCAGGCCATCGAGGTTGCCATGGCCGGTGCGGCGCGGTGTAAGGAGCCCCTGCCAGTGGGTCAGGAAGCGGGCCAGAGTGAGCTGCTCGACAGGCTCCACTTCGCGGCGCAATTTGGCGAGCGATTTGCGGCGGATCAGGCGCAGCATCTCCGCATCGCACCACTCGCGATGAAACCCGCCGGGAACAAATCCGCCTTCGAGCACGCGGCCTTCTGCGAGCAACTGGCGCAATGCATTTTCGACTGCGGCTGCGTCCAGAGCGAAGCGTTCAGCGGGAGCGCAGGAGGCGAACGGCCCGTGGGTGCGCGCATAGCGGCGCACCAGCTCGAGCACCGGATGCCGGACCGGTTCGAGCAGCGCCACGGCCAGGCCCGGGGGGAGCAGAATACCGAGCGCATCGCGATACCGAGCGGCATCTTCGGCGGCAATCAGGCGCTTCTCGCCATTGATGCGCACCTCAAGCAAACGGCGCGATCGTATCAGGCGATCCAACGACTCCAGCAGGGACACATCGACAACTCTTCGGGCGATTTCCTCGCGGGACAGATCTCCAAGGCGCAGACACAAATCGTGAATGCCGTCGGCGGTGCGAGCGCGGTGCGTTTCGGCCAGACACTGGGCAATCTCCTCGACTTCGCTAATGGCGTCGGCATCCAGGAGCTCACGCAAATCGGCTTCGCCAAGTAATTCGCGGAGCTGGTCCTGGTCGATGGTGAGAGCCTGGGCGCGGCGCTCGGCCAAGGGCGCGTCCCCGTCATAAAGAAAGTTGGCAACGTAGCTGAACAGCAGCGACGAGGCGAAGGGCGACGGCTTCCGGGTCTCGACCACATGCACGCAAAGCTGGCCCAACTCGATGGCGCGCAGGGTCTCGATCAGCGCGGGCATATCGAAGACATCGCGCAGGCACTCGCGATAAGACTCGAGCAGCAAGGGAAACGATGGATAGCGCGAAGCCACGCTGAGCAGATCGCTGGAGCGCTTGCGAAGCTGCCAAAGCGGCGAGCGGCGATCGGGACGGCGGCGAGGCAGCAGCAGAGCCCGGCCGGCGGCTTCGCGGAAGCGGCTCGCAAAGAGGGCCGTAGCGCCGAGCTGCCGAAGCACAAGCGCCATCGCCTGGGCGGATTCAACCAGGAACCAGTCTGAATCGGGCGGCGCCTCGGTGTCGGGAAAACGGAGGACGAAGCCGTCGTCACCCCAAAGGGTTTCAACTTCAGGGCCGCCGGCAGCGCGGATGCGGGCGCTGACGGCCATCGCCCAGGGAATGTGAATGCGGCTGCCAAAAGGAGTCAGAACGCAGACGCGCCAGTCGCCGAGCTCATCGCGGCAGCGCTCGATCACGATGGTGCGGTCGTCAGGCACCGAGCCGGTCGAGGCTTGCTGATCGGCGAGAAACTGCATGAGGTTCTCAGCGGCCCCGGGATCGAGGTCGTGCTGGCTGACGAGGCGCGTGAGGGCCGCGGGCTTGGGGAGGGCGCGCAGTTCGCGCACCAGAGCACCGATGCGGCGGCCGAACTCGAGCGGGCGGCCGGGGCCATCGCCCTTCCAGAAGGGCATCTTGCCGGGCTCGCCGGGGGCTGGTGTGACCAGAACGCGGTCATACGTGATCTCGACAATGCGCCAGGTGGAAGCGCCGAGGATGAAGGTTTCACCGGGATGGCTTTCAAAGACCATCTCTTCGTCGAGTTCGCCGACGCGGACGGACTTGCCCTCGCTATATGCGAGGAAAACGCCGTAGAGGCCGCGGTCGGGAATGGTGCCGGCATTCAGAATGGCCAGGCGGGCGGCGCCGTCGCGGGCGGTTAGGACGTTGCGGATGCGGTCCCATGTAAGGCGGGGACGCAGCTCGGCGAACTCGTCAGAGGGATAACGGCCGCTGAGCAGGTCAAGGACCCCCTCGAATGCGCTCGGGCTCAAGCCGCCGAAGGGAGCGGCGTGACGGACCAGTTCGAACAGAACGTCTACGCTGACTTCGGGCTTGGCTGAGTCCGCCGGGTCAGCATCATTCCCTCCCCGGGTCTCAAAATCGAGACCTGGGGCGCCCAGCCTCTTTGACCGGGCCGCCTTGCGAACCATATTTTTGCGCGGGGCGGCAGCGTCTGGGGGGTGGGCGACGATAGCGACAATCTGCTGGGCTAGAACGTCGAGAGGGTTGCGGGGAAAGCGGGTGGATTCGATGTGTCCATCATGCATGGCGCGGGTGACGGCAGCGCAGGCGACCAGGTCGGCACGGTACTTGGGGAAGAGAATGCCTTCGCTCACCGCATTGACATGATGGCCGGCGCGACCGATCCGCTGCATGCCGCTGGCGACCGAGGGTGGCGCTTCAATCTGGATGACGAGGTCAACGGCGCCCATATCGATGCCCAGTTCCAGGGTGGAAGTGGCGCAAAGGGCGCGAATCTGGCCGGCCTTCAACTGCTCTTCAATGATGGAGCGTTGGGCGGCGGCGAGTGAGCCGTGGTGGGCACGGGCGATGGGCTCTCCGGCCAGTTCGTTGAGCGCGCCGGCGAGCCGTTCGGCCACCTGACGGCTGTTGACGAACAGGATGGTCGAATTGCGGGCGCGGATGATCTCGAGCAGGCGCGGATGGATCGCATTCCAGAGGGAGACGCGCTTGGGCGCCTGGGATGCCGGACCGCTGGGCAAGTACTCCTGCTCGCCCAGGCGCGTCATGTCTTCGACGGGCACCTCGATGCGCAGCTTAAGCTGCTTCGGGGCGCTGGCGTTGACGATGGTGACCGGGCGGTAGCGGAGCGGGGTGGCGTCAGTAACATCCGAGGACCAGGAGGTTTGCAGGTCCTTTTGCGGGACCTGTTGCGGGTCCAGTTGCGGGTCTTGAACAAGCGCGGCTTCGGATGGGTTTGGCGATTCTCCCGGCGCGAGTCCGGGCGAGAGGCCTTCCTCGGCTATCCCCTTCGCGGTTTGCGGTGAATTGATTTGCGGGCTAAGGCCCGTGCCCTTCCGTTGTGTGGATTTCTCTCCGCCAGGACCCGTTCGATCCGCTGGCTGGGGAGCTTCCACGCCGCCGAGGAACCGCGCTACTTCTTCAAGCGGCCGCTGCGTTGCCGAAAGTCCAATGCGCTGCAAACGGCCCCTGGTGAGCGCTTCCAGGCGTTCTAAGGTGAGCGCCAGGTGTGTGCCGCGCTTGGTGGGCACGAGGGCATGAATTTCATCAATGATGACCGTATCCACGGTGCGCAGAGCCTCCGAGGCTTGCGAAGTGAGCAGCAGGTAGAGCGACTCTGGCGTGGTGATGAGAATTTCCGTCGGATGCCGGACAAAGCGGGCGCGCTCCTGCTGCGGCGTGTCCCCGGTGCGGACACTGATGGCCGGCTCGCGGAACGCGACACCGCGACGGCGGGCCAAATTGGCCATGCCGGCAAGAGGGGAGCGCAGGTTGCGCTCAACGTCCACGGCCAGCGCTTTGAGCGGTGATACATAGACGATCCTGCAACCTTTCTCCTCTTCAGCAGCCCTCGGCTGGAGCATGAGGCGGTCGAGGCACCACAGGAAGGCGGCAAGCGTTTTGCCGGTGCCGGTAGGCGCCAGAATCAGAGCGCTCTCGCCGCGGGCAATGACCGGCCAGCCCAGCCGCTGCGGAGCAGTGGGGGCCTGAAAGACGGCGCGAAACCACTCCGCGGTGACGGACTGAAAACAGGCGAAGGGATCGCTCTCCGAGGAAGCCGGGTCAGTGCATGGGGCAGGCGGGATTGACGGAGAGGACTGGGCCGGATTGTGGAGTTTACGCGGCACGGTATTGGGACAGCATAGCGCAACGGCCGGCGAAGAGGAAGCGAAGAAGCCGAAGATCCCCCCAGAGCCCTCGCGCGCCGAGGATTTTTTCCTACTTCGGCTGATTGGAACGGAACCGGCCTTACAATCTCGATCAACCCGACAATGTGCCGGTTGAATTCCTCAAGCTGTTCGGGGCGGGGATCCAACCCCTGCCTTCGCATTTAAGACCCTGGCCGTTGCACCCCAATTTTCCGGCCCTGCGTCCATAGGACACAACGCTTTCGTGCCGAAGCGCCTATCTCGAAAGGCGTTGTCTCAAGCTTGAACGTGCCGCACGTAGCTGCATTCCTAAGCGGATTTTGCTTTAATCAGGAACAAAAGCCGCGGTGCTGCATCGAACTGGATGAACCCGGCCGGAGCGCCCATGCGAGACCATTTGGCTACACTCCTTGACGACTTTCGCCGCTACGACGGTGAAATCGCCGTGGTGCGGCACCAGGGGAATCGCCGGGGGGTGACGACGTATGGAGAAATAGCGCGGCTGGCGGGCCGGTTCGCTTCCCTGCTGGTGGCGCGCGGCATCGGCTCAGGGGACCGCATACTGATCTGGGCGAACAACAGCGCGGAGTGGATTGCCGCCTTCCACGGTTGCCTGCTGCGCGGGGTGCTGGCGGTTCCGCTCGACGCAAACGGCACGGCGGAATTTGCCGCACGCGTGGCGGCAGATGTGAATCCGGGCCTGGCCGTGGGCGACGCGGTGCTGATGGACCAGTTGCCGGCCGGGATTCCGCGCATCCGATTTGAGGATTGGGGTGCACTTCTTCCCGAGCAGGAATCCAGACCGATCGCGACTCTTTCGGCTGAGACTCCGCTCGAGATTCTGTTCACTTCCGGCACCACGGGCGACCCCAAGGGCATTGTGCTGACGCATGGCAACGTGCTGGCCAGCATGGGGCCCATCGAGGCGGCTTCGCAGTCTTACCTGCGCTACGAAAGGCTGATTCATCCGCTGCGCATTCTGCACACGCTGCCGCTGAGCCACGTGTTTGGGCAGACGATGGGTCTGTGGGTTCCGCAAATTTACCGGGCTGAGTTGCACTTTGAAAGCCGCCTGGTGGCCTCGCGGCTGGTGGAGACCATTCGCCGCGAACGCATCTCGGTGCTTGCAGCCGTGCCGCGCGTTCACGCGCTGCTGAAGACCTATCTCGAGTCCACGTTGCCAGGACTGGCCGAACGCGCGGCGCGGCTGGGGACCAACGCCAAACGGAGCGGCGTGGTGCGGCGGTGGTGGATGTTTCGCGATGTGCATCGAGCCTTCGGGCTGAAGTTCTGGGCGCTGATCTCGGGAGGCGGCGCGCTGACGGGGGCCCTGGAAAATTTCTGGAATGCGGTTGGCCTGGTTGTGGTGCAGGGCTACGGGATGACAGAGACCACGGCGCTGATCACGCTCAACCACCCCTTCCACGTGGCCCGAGGAACGATTGGCAAGCCACTTGCCGGGCGCGAGGTGAAGCTGGGGCCGGATGGTGAAGTGCTGGTGCGCGGAGCGGCCATTTCGCATGCTACGTGGTCGGGCGGGGCGCTGCATCCGCGCACCAATGAGTGGCTCGCCACCGGTGATCTGGCCGAGACTGAGCCGACGGGCGAACTGCGCTTTCTGGGCCGCAAGAGCGAGGTCATTGTGACGGCCGCGGGTCTGAACCTGCACCCGGAGGATCTGGAAGCGGCGATCGAGCAGGAGCCGGGCGTGGCGGCGGTGGCCGTGGTCCCGACCGAGACGCCCAATGGACCGGAGCCAGTGGCCGTGTTGGCTATGCGCGGGTCAAACGGGCAGGCTGCCGCGGCCATTGAGCACGCCAATACGCGGCTGGCGGAGTACCAACGCCTGCGCCGCTGGGTGGTTTGGCCGGAGCCGGATCTGCCGCGCACCTCGACGGGAAAGATTCGTCGCAAGGTGGTGGCTGCCGATCTGGCTCGGTTGCAGGCCGCAGCAGCGGGAAACGGACACCACGCGAATGGCAACCACAACGGGAATGGCGGCTCCAACGGCAATGGCAAAGCGAATGGATCGAAGTCGCTGCCGACCGACTGGCTGCTGACGCTGGTGGCGCAGATTTCCGGCGAAGTACCCTTAGGAGCGGGCGACGAATTGCTCCTGACCGAGGATCTGCACCTGGACAGCCTGGGCCGCGTACAGCTGGCCGCCGCCATGGAAGAACGCCTGGGCATTGCCACCAAAGATGGTTTGCTGGATCATGTGCAGACGCTTGGCGAATTGCGCGGCCTGCTTGGCAGGTCGACCGAACATGAGCAGGCTGCCGCTGAGCAGGCAAGGGGTTCGCAGCCCGCCCTCTACGTGCCGCTCAATGAGGGAGATCACGGGTCGGCGCGCACAGAAGCCGAACATGGAACCGCAACCGTCCTCAATCCGGCAAAGGCGGCTAGGGATCCTTCGGCGGGGCTGGGTCTTGGGCACGGTTTGGAAGCTCTGGGTTCCGAGGGGCGGGATTTCGAAGTCCGGGAAACGCGAACCGACGCCGCGCCGCCTAGGGAAAAATATGTCTATCCGCATTGGCCCTGGTGGGCGCCTGTCCGCTGGCTGCGGATTGCGTTTGTGGAGGCAGTGATGCGGCCGCTCGTGTGGTTGCTGAGCAACCCCACCGTGGTTCGGCCCGCAGCTGTCAATGGCCGGGAGCCCATGCTGATCGTGGCCAATCACGTGACGTCGGTCGATGCGCCGTTGCTGGAATACGCTCTGCCACCCGAGATACGCCACCGCATCGCGGTGGCGATGTCCGGGGACATGCTGGAGGATTATCGCCATTTTCGCGACGCTGACCGGCTTAAGGTGGAAGCAAAGTTCTTTCTTCCCGGTCCGCTGTTCTATTTCCTCGTTACGGCGTTGTTCAACGTTTTTCCATTACCCAAGCAACGGGATTTTCAGCGCAGCTTTTCGCACGCCGGTGAAGCGCTCGACCATGGGATGCACGTGATGCTGTTTCCCGAAGGCATCCGGTCGGCCGAGGGAACACTAGCAAGATTCCGTCCCGGCATCGGGTTGCTGGTGAAGCAGTCTTCAGCACCTGTGTTGCCGATGGCGCTGCGCGGACTGGGCGAATTGAAGCGCGCGGGGCGAGGATGGTTTCGGTCCGGCACTGTTGAAGTCCGCGTCGGGGAACCGATGCGGTTTTCGCCAACAGAAAGCGAAGCCGCGATTACCGAGCAGCTGCACGCAGCGGTCGAAATGCTTCTACGGGACTAGGTATGGTCGGGTAGAGGAAGATCGCCAGTCGGCTGATCGCCGAGTTCCAATGCAGGCTCCTGGCACAAACGGATAAAGGGACGAATGCGTTCGTCGCTCTCCTCAGGCCGCACCAACCGCCTGCATTCGGGTCAGGCAACGCTGCGTTGCGCCACAACCGGGGTTTGCGGAACCGTGGCAGCGACAGTGGTTCCCAGCAGAGCGTCGAACAACGTGCGGTATTGAATCATGGCGTTGCGCATCTCTTCGGTAGTGGCCTCGTTGCGGCCGGCCCGGACGGTGATCGAATTGGCCAGACGGTAGGGGCCCACCAGGGCAGAGTGATGCACGGAGAGATCCGACGCCCGCTGCTCAAAGCCGCCAGTGGGATAGCCGCGGGTATTGAGCAGAGAGTTCACCAGTTCGTCGGCTTCGGTCACCGCGCCGCGTGGATGGTCAATGAAACGCGATTGCACGGTTGACCATTCGGATACATAACGGTCCTGTTCGGCGACGGTCAGATCGCGGATCTTCAAATCATGCATGCGCTTGACCCGCGCGTTGAGGGCTAGTTCAGCCTGCTTGCGAGAGCCGGCCTCGGCAACAGCCACATCGTATTCCGGCCCGAACTGATCCCGCAGCCGTGCAGTCCGCTTCTTCTTCATTTCAACGGCGACCGCGATGACCACAGCGATCAACGCGACAACGACGGCCAGCCCGATGATGACAGCGGGGCTCGAGAAGTCAATGCTCCTAATATTCATAATGGTTTTCTCCCATCCCTCAAGATGGGATGAGATTCCGGCATTCACTGTTGCTTGGGTGATTGCGGGGAGGAAACGTGACTCCATCTTTAAAGGGTCTATAGGTCCTAAAAAACACGGATCGCCAAGGTGGGAGCTGCTTGCCCAGCAATGGGATCAGTCATGCTACTCTGACTCCCATCGGAACCCGCACAATTTTAGACATAGCTAGCTTCCGGAGATAACCCGAGTCCTTTGAGGCGTCCGAACGGATCGACTCAAAAGGAACGGTTGGCTCCCCACCCCTGCGCTCGATCCCCGTGCCGAATAGCCTATCCCGGATTCGAGTTTGAGGCCGAACTGCTCCTGAATGGCGGTGAAGATGGAGGGGCCGGAGTCGGCCGCAGGGGAAATTGCGCTGCTTACCGACGGCGGCGCCTGGGCCCCGTCGCCGGGCGGCCAGCTGAGGGCGCGCAGGCGGTCGTCGACCGAGCTGTCTGCCTTGGCCTCGATAGCGAACTTGATGGAGTTGAGCCAATCCGGCCCGCCTACGATCCGCGTCTCAGGCAGCGCGAAAGCGATTTGAAGCAGCATCTTCATGAGCACGTGAGTGACCGTGAGATGCCCCTCGCGGGGAGAACGTATGATGTGCGATCGGGCGGTCGGGTCAGAGTGATTCTCGCGGATCTCAGTTTACCGCGAAGGCGGGTTCAGCGGGAGCCCGATGCGCCTCTGCCGGGCTGGGCGTGGGCATTGCCTGGCCATTGGCCGCGGAAGCTGGGAAGGCCGCACACGCAGCCGCAAGCATGGGTATACACGAGAAGAGCAAATGGATTAGCCTCAAATTTCGCACCTGGTGTATGCGACGAACTTCAAGAGAAGCCTGATGACCCTGACGAACCAGCCTCAACCCGTGCTCGAAGATTTATTGAAACAGGCCCATGAGGCCGCGCTCCATTCCTATTCACCTTACTCCGGCTTCCGGGTGGGCGCGGCGCTCGCTCTCAGCAATGGTGAAGTGGTGACGGGGACCAATGTGGAGAACGTCAGCTACGGGCTGACCATTTGCGCGGAGCGCTCGGCGCTGGTGGCGGCGATTTCCCGATTTGGCCCGGAGATCCGCATTAGAGCGGTTGCCGTGGCCAACCTGAACAACGCCGCCAGTCCGCCATGCGGCGCATGTCGGCAGATGCTCTCCGAGTTCATCCTGCCAGAGGCGCCCGTCGCCTTCCCCGCCGCCGACGGGCAGCGCACGATGGCGTTTTCCGCGATCCTGCCGCTGGCGTTTGAGATGAAATTGAAATGACGAGGCCGCGAGGTGCCATGCAAGAAGATAGCGACGTTTCCCCCATTCATACCATTGACCTGATTCGCACCAAGCGCGATGGTGGTTCGCTCGACCCGCGCGCGATCAATTTTCTGGTGGCAGGCGCGGCAGATGGCACCATTGCGCTCGAACAGCTTTCCGCCTGGCTGATGGCGGCCTGGATACGGGGGCTGTCGCTCGAAGAGACGCGCGCTCTGACCCTGGCCATGCGCGACTCGGGAGAGAAGTTTGATCCCTCAGGGCTGGGCAGGATTGCTGTGGACAAGCACTCGACCGGCGGGGTGGGCGACAAAACCAGTTTTCTGGTGGCGCCCATTGCTGCGGCATGCGGTCTGGCGGTGCCGATGATCAGCGGACGCGCGCTGGGCCATACAGGCGGGACGTTGGACAAGCTGGAAGCCATTCCTGGGTACCGCACGGCGCTGTCCCTGGGGGAATTTGAGGCAGTCCTGCAGCACTGCGGGGCTTCGATCGTAAGCCAGACGCCGGCCCTGGTGCCGGCCGACCGCGTGCTCTATGCTTTGCGCGACCGCACCGGAACGGTCGAAAGTCCAGGGCTGATCTGCGCGTCTATTTTGAGCAAGAAGCTGGCCGCCGGCCTCAATGCGCTGGTTCTTGACGTCAAGACGGGATCAGGAGCTTTTCTGCGCAAACTGGAAGACGCCGAATACCTGGCGGCATTGATGGTGGCCACTGCGGAAGCTGCAGGCACGCGTACTGTGGCACTGCTAACGGATATGGGGCAGCCGCTGGGTCGCGCGGCGGGCAACTGGATTGAGTTGGTTGAGTCAGTGGAGTTGCTCGGGAACAGGCGGAGGGCCGAAAGCGAGGATCTGCGCGAGCTGTCGCTGATTCTGGCCGGATGGATGATTCACCTGGGCGGCAAAGCGGCTACGCCAGAGATGGGGCGGAAGCTGGCGGAAGCTGCCGTAGAAAACGGCTCGGCACTCGAGATTTTCTTCAAAATGATTGAGGCGCAGGGCGGCGACAGCGGTGCCTTTGCCGATGGCGGGTTTCACAAGCCCGGCGCGACCCGGATGCTGAACGCATGGGGGTCCGGCATTATCGCGGCGATGGACACAACAAAGATCGGATGGGCCGTGCAGCGCACCGGCGCGGGACGCGAGACGGCGGGCGAGCCGGTTGATCCGCATGCGGGAATCCTGTTCCACCTAAGGCGCGGGGCGCGCGTTGAGAATGGCCAACCGATCGCGACGCTTTATGCCACGAAGGAGGCGATGCTTGACGAGCCGGTGGAACTGCTCAGGCAAGCAATCACCATCGGGCCAACCGCACCTGAGCCGGTCGAGCTCATCGGACGTATCTTCACGCGGGAAAATGCTGAAGCCTATCTGCGGAATACTGTAAGGTAATCGCAAGCCATTCAATTGGATTCCCGAGCAAGGAGAGATCGATTTGGATCGATTTACCGGAATACTGGGCATTCTCGCCATTCTTGTGGCGGCGTGGCTGGGCTCGACCAACCGCAGACGCATCCGCTGGCGAACCGTGGTGTGGGGACTGGGCCTGCAAATCAGCTTCGCGTTCCTGGTACTCCGCTTCGATTACGGCCAGCGCGCCATGACATGGGCCGGTGACGTGGTGAACAACATGCTCTCGGCGACCTTCGCCGGAACGCGCGTACTGTTCGGCCAGCTTGGGCTGCCGAACGCGGGGGCATTCGGCAACCTGCTGCCGCCGAATTCCGGGTCCATCTTCGCGTTTCAGGTATTGCCCACCATCATCTTCATTTCGGCGTTTTTCGCGGTGCTTTATTACATCGGACTGATGCAGATCATCATTCGCGGCATGGCCTGGCTGATGCTCAAGACGATGCGCATCAGCGGCGCGGAAAGCATGAACGTGGCGGCATCGATCTTCATGGGGCAGACCGAAGCGCCTCTCACCATTCGGCCGTTTCTGGCCAGGGCGACGCGCAGCGAGCTGATGGTGATTATGACCAGCGGCATGGCGCACGTTTCCGGCGGCATCATGGCCATGTACATTGCGCAAGGGGTGGAGGCGCGGCACTTGCTTTCCGCCGTCATCATGACTTCGCCAGGGACGATTCTGATCGCGAAGATGCTCGTGCCGGAAGTAGGTATTCCGGCGACCGAAGGGCGCGTAGTGATTCCCAAAGACGAGCTCCACCAGGATGAGAACCTGATTGGCGCCATCGCCCGCGGCACCATCGATGGCGGCAAGCTGGCCTACAACGTGGCCATCATGCTGATCAGTTTTCTGGCCCTAGTGGCCCTGCTGGACAGCTTGCTGCTATGGACGCATGGGCTGGCTTATATGCACTGGGTTCCGGGATCACTGGGGCAGATACTCGGTTACCTGTTTGCGCCGGTAGCCTGGCTGATCGGGGTTCCGTGGCATGATTGCTTGGCGATTGGCAACCTGCTGGGCACGCGCATGGCGCTCAATGAGGTAATCGCCTACATTGCGCTTGGCACCGAGAAGGCAACGCTGGCGCCGAGGTCGTTCACGATTGCTACGTTTGCCTTGTGCGGATTTGCGAATCTGGGGTCGATTGGCATGCAGATTGGCGGGATCGGGGCGCTGGTCCCGGAGCGCAGAAACGATCTGGCCAAGCTGGGGGTACGGGCCATGCTCGCCGGGACGATGGCAAACCTGATCAGTGCTTCGATCGCGGGGATGTTTCTGGGGTAGGATTGGTGAATTTGAGCCGGACTATGTGGGAAAGATGCAGTTCTACCTGTCGGTCCTTGACGATACAGTTCGTCTGCCCGAGGAGCAGCCGTCGATCGGCATCATTCTTTGCAAGTCGAAAGACCGCTTGGTCGTCGAGTATGCCTTGAAGGACGCTACCCTACCGATCGGAGTATCCTCATACAGCGTGACACCGCATGTGCCAAACAGGTTGCAGGGTCAGTTGCCCAGCGCCGATCAGATTGCATCGTTGTTGGCTGGCATCGATTAGGCTTGACTAAGCGTTTATTTAAGTGTCATTTACAAAAGTCGCACGGCTGTGCGAGTTTTGAGTTCTATGGGCCATCTCATACTTCCCTTCCCTCTTCACTTCTAAATTCTCGTTTAAAAGCAAATCCAGAATCCTTTGGGGCAAGGGTGCTTCGCCCTTCCACCCGCTCCCAGCCAGGGCCGCCGGCGAAAGGACCCGGCTCCCTGTCTTGGAGACTCCCCATCCAAGCGGAGCCTGTTACTGCCCCGCAACGCCCGTCCCTAAACCTAAAAGCATAGTGGAGCGCCTGAAGGCGCTCAGCACTCCGCATTCATGCGTCCTCCAACCCACCTGGTGATCGGGGTCTGAGTAGCAATTGGACGGAAAACGGGGGGTGTAAGGAGCGGTGTTACCGCTTCTTTCCGCGCGGATTTCGAGTCTTTGCACCCTCAACGACCTTCAAGCCGTCCTTACGCGGCGTGCCATCCGGCGCGACGTGCCGGTAGAGCGTCTGCCGGGTAATGCCGGGTTCGGCGCACAAGTCGGCCACCTTAGTTTCCTTTTGCCCCATGGCGGCCATGGCCAAGCGCACCTTCGGCGCCGTCATTTTGAAGGGCGCACCGCCTTTTCGTCCGCGGGCGCGGGCCGAAGCCAGCCCGGCTCTGGTTCGCTCGGAAATCAGGTCTCGTTCAAACTGCGAGCGAAGCGAAGATGCCAAACACGAGCTTCCCCGCAGACGTCGTGGTGTCGATCGACGCGCCGTGGCCGGTGAGCACCTTGAAACCGATGTTGCTCGTGCTGAGGTCGTGAACGGCATTGACGAGGTGGCGCAGGTCGCGGCCCAACCGATCGAGCTTCCAAACCATCAGGGTATCCCCACGGCGCAGGGCCTTTAGGGCGGCATCGAGTCCAGGCCGCGCATCGAGGCGGCCAGAGGCGCGGTCCTTGTAGAGCCGGCGCGCGGCAACTCCGGCGCCCCGAAGAGCGTCGCGCTGCCGATCGGTGCTCTGCGATCCGTCCGCCTTCGAAACACGCATGTAGCCGATCTGCTCGACTGTGCCGAACCGCTCGACTGCGATGACTGGTTTGATATCGTGCTGCAGGCGCCGGGACTGCCAGTTGAAGCTGTTGCCTTGGCCGATGTCGAGGTCGGCAATCTTCACGTTCCATTTGGCCGACGCATATTCGCGCGCGATGAGACGGGCGAGGGTGGATTTACCCACACCGCCCTTCTGCGAACAAATACCGATGCTCACCTAAGCCATGCAGCAGGCATAACGAAAGCACGAAAGAACGCAAGGACGAATTAATGCAGGCAGAAGTTCGCGGTACAATTCCATTCCATGCCTGATAATCTCGCCCTGAAGGATGTTCTCGGACCGATCATATCGATCGCAGCCGCTTGCCTGTCAGCAGTTTTCTTTTGGCTCAGCTATCAGAAATCAAAGCGCGACGCGAACCGCTCAATCTACGTCGATGGCCAGAAGTTCATAATTGAGATTTGCAAGCAGCTCATCTCCGAACCGCTGTTGTGGTGCCTGTATGATGACAGTCCCCTGAAGACGGAAAAGGCCAGTGAAATTGACGATCCTTTGTTCCAGCAGAAGCTGAGAGCATTCGCGCACCTCCACTTGAATATGTTTGAAATCGTCGTGAATGAAGTACCAAAGCCGGGCTTCGGTTGGAATAAAAATCCGTCCAATGTCTGGTTCAATTACTTCCATGACACACTTGGTCGTTCGCAACTGATCAGGGATTTGCTGGATGAGCACGAGAGCAAGCAAATTTGGAGCCCTGTTTTATTGAAAGAACATCTGAAGTGGAAAGTTCAGCATCAGCGTCATTCAAAGCACGTAAACCCGAAGCAGCCACCAGATAAGAAATAGCGCCACGATGGCCATTGCGATGTGTGCCAGCCAGTGTCCTGGCGTGCTCGGTCTGCCGAATCGGAACATGCAGGTATGGTAGCAGCCGTTGGCTTACCGGCGAGGAGTTCTTTCAACGGATGTCGGCTCCGTTCTCATGCATGTGTGTCGCCATGCAGTGGCGCAGTAAGTGGCAGGCCCCGCCCTTGCCGATATTGGCCTGGTCGATCCGCTCATTGACCACGTAGGTCAGATGGTCGCGGCTGAACGGCTCTCCGTCCGTCGTCAGGAACACGGAGAGGTCGTCCGGCTCGATGGCGAGCTGGGGCCGCGACTCGGCGATGTACTTGCGCAGCCACGCCGCCGCGCGTTCGCCGATGGGCACGTAGCGATCCTTCTTGCCCTTGCCCTGGTTGACGAGGATCAGGCCCCGTTCCAGTTGCAGGTCGAAGAGTTTCAGCCGCACGATCTCCAGCCGCCGCAACCCTGTCGCATAGATCGTTTCAAGGACGGGCGCAAACCGGTTTGCGATAAGCTCGAACGGCTCCTCAAGGAGGCGGAAACCCCAGGGTGGGCGCCTGCGGGACACCCTGGGAAGGCCGAAGCCCGGGTTAGGGACGGAATGGTCATCCGACCGGGGCCCAGCAACTCATTCGTTTCTCTGCCCGCTCGTTCACATTAAGATAGAGCTTCAGCAAATACGCCCTGTTGCGGACTCGCTGTGGAAGCCACCTTGGGAATCTTTTGCACTTCAGTTTGAGCTCAACACGGAAGCAAGGAACATTGATATGACGACATTTGCAGGTTTCAAAAGGAAAAACAAGACGCCCGCGCTGCCATTCGCTTCCTGCCTTGTCTCGACCTTTGCCCTGTCAGTTCATTGCCAGAACTCAGTCAGAAACCTTAAGGCCGGTGATTCTAAGGTGAAGCACATTGATACAGCAGATATAAGACTAATCGAAGAAGGAAGTCTCTTTGATCCCGAGCACCAGAGGGAAGTGTACTGGCACGATCCAGACTGGAAAATTGATCTAGTGGCCCCAACATCAAAGGACGAAGCCCGTAAAGTACGCATAAGGTCAAATTCGGGAACCGCGTTGACAATCGTTAGCAGGTGCGACAGCGAGCGGCCTAGTCGATCCAGTTTCCAGACGACCAGCACGTCGCCCGAGCGCAGGAACGCCAGCGCGGAGATGAGGCCGGGACGATCATCCTTGGCGCCGGAGGCATGATCCTCGAACAGGTGGCGCTCGTCGACACCGGCGGCCAGCAGTGCGTCGCGCTGAAGAGCAGTGGTCTGGCGATCAGAATCGGATGACACCCGCATGTAGCCAACAAACATGTACGGAAAACCCCTGGTATTGGATTCTCGTATGCTATACGATAGCGACAGTGTTTTCCGCATATTTCTGAGTGGTATTCAGAGCCGTTTTTGTTTCCGTTCCGCGCCTGCCGTAAAACAAGTGTTTCCCGACACCATTGAATCGATTGGCATGCAGAACCGCGTAATCACCGTGCAGGGCGCCCAGGTTGGCATCACGACTCGGCGCGAGCAGGGCTACATTTCACTGACTGACATGGTCCAACGCCAACATTGATGTCACCGGGGGCAATCTGTCTCCAGCTCAATGCTGTTTACTCATGGGTAACTGACGGGTAGCCGACTGACGGGTAGCCGACGGGTAGCCGACCAACCGCCCGGAACGCCCAAACAAAATCAATAGGTGTATTCCGATTGCGTCTCGCTTTTTGCCGTGCAACCATGTCCCATCATGCGTTCCCAGGTTTGTTCAGGCATTGCGGCTTTGCTGCTGGCGGCATCGGCTCTCCCTTTGGCGAGAGCACAGGTCGTTGACTTTCAGAAGGAACGCCAGCCCGTCGTGGAGATTCATGACCTGTGGCGCTTCGACACCGGTGACGACCCCGACGGCAAGCTGGGCTGGGCCAATCCCCGTTTCGACGACTCCGCCTGGAAGCTGCTGCGTTCCGACCAGCCTTGGTCTTGGCAAGGCTACCCCGAATACAGTGGCATGGCGTGGTACCGGTTTCAGGTCATCCTGCCCGCAAACCAACCAGCCCATGGCGCTCTACATTTCGGGAATCGCCGACAGCTATCAGATATTCGCTGGCGGCCGTCTTATTGGTCAGTTTGGAGGTTTGCCGCCTCACGAGCGGGTTCTATTCTTCGATGGATCAGGCCAAATCATGCCCATTCCGGCAGACTTGGCATCTGGCGGCGGCACCCTCACATTCGCCATACGGGTTTGGAAATCGCCTCGTTATATGACATTCTCCGGAGGCGGCCCCAAGGCAGCCGTTCGCATCGGAGACGCCAGTCTCCTCAACGATTGGAAATCCCTACAGTTCAAGAATTGGCTCTGGTCTGAATCTGCTTCGGGCATCCTTGTTATCGGATGTCTACTGGCCGGTATTGCCGGTCTGGGACTTTATCTTCTTCGTCCGGGCGAGCGCGAGTACCTGTGGTTCAGCGCAATCGAGTTAGCCACCGCCGCGCTGTACGGCACCTCCGTTTACCCAGGATTCGGCCCCGCTTGGGATAGGGGATTCATTACTCTTCAGGGTCTCTGCATTCTGATCTGGGGAGTCAGCTTACCGTCGTTCCTCGTTTCCCTGTTGAAGGCCCGCAGGGGTTGGATCTATTGGCTTGCGACGACGTCCGTCTTCATCGGAAGTCTGTCCCTGGTGCTCGGGTCAGTGGCGTCCCTCAGTTGGGCTTGGCTGGCCGCGCTTTCGTTTCCCGCCTTTTTCCCATGGCACGTGTGCGTTCTTCTCCTCGTCGTACTTGCAGCCAGACGAGGCAATCAGGATGCGCGTCTGCTGCTCGGTCCCGTTGGACTGTTGTGCGGAAGTGCTTTCATTGGAGATGTTCTTACCGCCCTTCGGAGCCTGGGGTACGCCTGGGCCGCGGCATTCCAATATCGCTACTTCCACCTTTTCACGCGGCCCATCCCCGTCTCCGCTACCAATCTCTTCGACTTCCTCGTCCAGATTTCAATCTTCACCATCCTGGTCCTGCGCTTTGCCCGCACCCGCCGAGACGAGGAACGCCAGGCCTCGGAACTCGAAGCCGCCCGCACCGTCCAGCGAGTCCTCATCCCGGAAGAAATCCCCTCCATCCCCGGCCTCGCCCTCGAATGCGTCTACAAGCCCGCCGGTCAGGTCGGCGGCGACTTCTTTCAGATCCTTCCGATTCCCACCAACGGCGCACTCATCGTCATCGGCGACGTCAGCGGCAAGGGCATGCCAGCCGCGATGACAGTTTCGCTGCTGGTGGGGACGCTGCGTACGCTGGCGCACTACACGCAAAGCCCCGGCGAAATCCTGGCTGCGATGAATCAGCGCATGCTGGCCCGCAGCCATGGCGGGTTTACCACCTGCATGGTTCTCCGCTGTGACGCAGATGGCAAGTTGACAATCGCCAACGCAGGGCACATCGCGCCGTATGTTGCGGGCAAAGAGCTGCCGGTTGAAAATGGCCTGCCGCTGGACCTCGCGGCCGACACAACCTACGCCGAATCCCGCTTCCAACTCGCACCCAACGAGCAGTTGACTCTGCTTACGGACGGCGTTGTGGAAGCCCGCGATAAGTCAGGCGCGCTGTTCGGCTTTGAGCGATCGGCTGCGCTGAGCACCCAACCGGCAGAAGCAATCGCTTGCGCGGCGCAGGCATTTGGACAGGACGATGACATTACGGTTTTGACCTTTTCCCGTGCGGGCGTTCCGGCCTCCACTTGAGGCCCGCGCACAGCGAGTTCGACCAGAGAGTCGGAACCCAGCGCCGCGTTTTTCGGGGTTCCGGTCGAATGACCGGGCACCCGTCAACCGGCCACCCGTCAGTTACCCATCAGTAAACAGCATTGAACTGGAGACAGATTGCCCCTGATGACATCACTCAGATGCGTTCCCTGACTGGCGTCACTTCTGTCAAACGATTGGCGAGGCCGTCAGAACGGTGATGGGCCGCCACCCCACACGCGGCACTGAAGGATCTCTGGCGACGGCGAATAGGCATGGTCCAAAGGCCGCGGAATTTTCCGGGGGTTTGGGCTTACATCCCCAGGATTCGCCCACGCGCCGCGTGCACCCCTCCCCGCTGGTTCCTGCTTGCCCCACTTTCAGAGGTTCGAGAGAGCAGGGCGCCCTTCAGGACGACGCGCGCTGCTGCTGCAAACGTTTGATGCGATAGAAAATTGTGAGGCCGGTTACCGAGCCGCAGGCGAATAGGCTGGCGGACATGCCGAGGATCAGCGACCAATCGCGCTGATAGACGCCATGCACGATGCCGATGGCTTGCAATACGCTGAAGCCGCCGAAGGTGATCAGGGAGATTCCTTCGTCGGTTTTCTTTCGCCAAACAGCGATCGCCTGCGGCACAAACAGCAGCGCATTGCACCCCAGGCCCAGTCCGAAAATCACAGCGACAATTTCCTTCATCAGGCGGGCCTTCGATCACCGAAGCGTAGTGTGTTGCGGGCCTTGGCGCGGGCGGCTTCTTCTTCGCGGCTGCGCGGGGGCGCATTGGTTTCAAGCCCGCTGAGAAGACGCCGAGAGACTGTTGCTATCTCATCAACAGCTGTGGCGAATGCGACCTCATTGGCTTTCGAGGGCTTGGTGAATCCGCTGACCTTGCGCACGAACTGCAGGCTGGCCGCGCGAATCTCCTCATCGGTGACGGGTGGATCGAAATTGAAAAGCATTTTGATGTTGCGGCACATTGGCTTGGTTGCACTCCAATCGAGAGAGTGGGTTCAATGAATGAGTATTAGGGTAATTCAGGAAGACGGTTTGCGAAGGGGCCGAAGCAGTTCACACGTCTGTTCGTCCTATGCGGGGGCACCGATGCAGCGCTAAGCGAAGGGGGAATTACTCCCCGCATGAGGTCATTGGCCCGCAGTTCGGCAAACGGCATTTTGGAGCGATCCCTGGAGACCGACTTCGATGCGTCGAGCGGCGGATTGGGCATCAGGATTTGGCATCAGGATTTGGCATCAAGGGATGGGCGTCCTGGTGCCGAGCCCGCCACGGGGCTGGTCAAATGTCTGAAAGGCTCGTTCTTGTCGCACAAGTGGGACACCGGCACACCCCTGATAACTCACGGTGCGGCCCGAGCCGTGGCCGAGCGGCCACAACAGCAAAGCCCACTCAACGTCGGAATCGGGGGAACAAGCCGGTCCGCGCCAGCACAACGCAAATGGCGATCAGGGCGGCATTGGTTGAACCGTTCACGAGCCGAGTTAGGAAGAGGTCGAGAGCCACGCCGGTGCTCTAGACATCATTCCCGAGATGAAATATCGGCTGGACACCTTGAGCGCTGCCCAAAAGCGCCTGCTGTTCTCCAGCGTCGAGCGGCTGGAAATTCTGGGCTACGTCCATCGCGAGGCGGAAGTAACGCTCATCGCCGGGAGGCAGAGCAGCTGTAACGGGATGCCCAAGCGTCCAGCGCAAGCCAAGTGAAGCCTCGCTGGGAAACGCCGCAGGCTGATACCAGCACTTTGGCTCTGGATGATTCTGTTTCTGGTTGTCGGCCCAGACGGTTTTGGCCATTCCCTTGAGAGCGAGAATACCGATCCCCTTTTCCTGTGCTCGCTTCAGAATCTGAGGTCCAAAGTTTGCCTGGCTGAAAAGAACCCAGTTTACGGGGAACAGAATGGTATCGAACGGATAACGTTCCATCGCCGCAAGTGCAGTTTCGGCCGAGTGAACAGAAAATCCGATGTAACGGATCTTTCCTTCCTTCTTTGCAGCCTCCAGGGTCTCCATGGCGCCGCCGGGCGCCAGTACGGCGTCGAGCTCGGTCATTTTCGTGAGGGCGTGAAACTGGTAGAGATCAAGGTGGTCGGTCTTGAGCAGCTGCAAGGATTGTTCGAGCTGAACGCGTGAATCATCCCGCGATCGTCCCTCCGTCTTGCAAGCAAGGAAGCACTTGTTTCGATACGGTGCCAGCGCAGGTCCGAGGCGCTCCTGTGCGTTGCCGTAGCTGGGTGCAACGTCGAAGTAGTTGACTCCACGATCCACGGCTTCGGAGACGATGTTGCGGGCTGCACCGGTCTGCTCGTTCATGACAACGATGCCACCGAAGCCGATGATGGAAAGTTTTTCGCCGGTCTTGCCAAGGTCCCGGCGGGGGATAAGGCGAGAAGGAGTGGGGGGCATGGCCTGGAGGGGTTCGCAGCTTGCGACCACGGCGGTACTGGCGGCTTGGCAAAGGAACGCACGGCGTTTCATGAAATAAACCTCGCGAGCGAGTTGACCAGCTGATGAATTTTACGCCTCGCAGAGAGTGAGAGCCAGTGTCCTATACCCCGGTACCTCGGTTGCCTCCCGATGTTCAGGGTAGACCTCAAGTGTCACGAAAATCGCCAGCCAACATGGGAAGCGGCTCGAGCAGGAGCCCGAGGAAGTGCATGGTGCATGATGCCCATCCGAGGCGCTTTCGATCACGAGGCGAGAAAGAAGCGGCAGTCGTTTGGCGCGAATGCGGTTAAGCTGCGGAGAATGAAGCAGTTTTCGCCTGCAGCTGACGGAAATATTGATCCGAGAGGCGAGAAAATGAGGGGAGAAAATCGATTCAGGAAGCTCTGACGGCCAAGCGTCGCACCGAGCAGCGTTCGCGGCGCCTCCGACTCCAGGAGCATGTCCAGAGGGCCAGCAAATGTCCGTGGAGTCGACTTCACCTCCATGTGTCGAGTTCCCGTATCGTGGTACTGAACTGATACCAGCAGGCTCATAGGATCAGAATGCGGTTCGTCTGGGTCTTCTGCTCCCATCGGCCCACAAGCGCCACGATGATCATGCACAGGATGAAGGCGCGCAGAGGATAGAGCATGGCTACGTAATCGTGGCTACCGGTGATGTCGACGACCACTCCGATCAGCGCGGCGATCGCGTTCACGCTCCACGTTTCAAGGGGTTCGGGCGAGCGGCCAGGCTTCCAGTGCCATACGCTTTCAATCGTGGGAAAGTAGGCGACGGACATGACCACCTGGAATCCGAGGAAGCCGACCCATGCGGTCTGGGAGATGGTCCAGGCAGCCATGGTGATGCAGGAAATCACCAGACACAGTTGCTCATTTCTGGTGAAGTGGATTTTCCTGCCTCTCCGTTCGACAACAAGCGACCCAAGAATGACCGTAACTACGATGCCGTCCGTCACGTTGAGCGCGGCCTTCACGATGCTGTGCTCCTGCGAGGCGAAGTATGCGGCCAGACTCATGACGACGCCGATCTCAAAAATCAGCCAGGTCGCGATCCGCGGACAAGCTTGCTTGCGTATCAGTTTCGCGCAATAGCGAGCGCCCACGCAGAGGTCCAGTATGGCAACTACGCTTGCCCCGAGGATGGATGCCGTCACGTGGATCAACGCGTCCTTTCGGTAGCGCTTTACGGAACGCTCCAAGGTTATTACTGCTCGAAATTTGGCTCCGCGCCACAAAGCCGGGCGCAGAGCCGGCATTCCCGCAAAACCTGCCCCTGGCCATTTTCCCGTTAGCTATGGCGGCAGGCGTAAAGCGAACTATCGGCTGGCGAGCAACTGCTTGACAACTTGCAAACATCTTTCCTACGGCATGAACCTAGGCGCGTGCCCTGCGTTCAGCAAGGTGTGTACGACGGCCTCAAGGCAGGTTTCGCACAGCGTGCAACGCCGGTATAGCCCTATGATATCGGTCTGGGACTCAACGACAAGCACCCGTTCATGCTCACGATTCAAATCTTCCGTCGCGTACCTAGGTCGGGAGTGGTAATCGCTCTCGTTCGAGAGGCTGCGCCGAAAACACGGTGTCCCCGTCTGCGCCGCACTCGTAGGGTCTGTTCGGGAAGCGGTCGAGAACAGCGTGCTTTTTCATGTTCAAAGTCAGTCTACGGTGGCCGAATCGGTTCGCTTCAGTGTCGGTAGGGGGAAATCTTTGGACTGCATCTGAAGCGCGTCACTCAAGACCTGTCCTGATCTTGAGCGGAGGCAAATCTGTCTCCCGGCGGACCACATTGGTCTCGCGGCAACAATTGCTAACTTTTCAACGAAGACGTCCTCGTCTTAGAGGGATATTTTTGTCTGGCGGGCGGCGTTGTTCCGGCGGCGAGCAGCCAAGCGTTTAGTCCGAACTGGATTCCACTGGGCGGTTTGTTTTCTCCCAGCGCCTGGGCTGACTCCAGCGTGAAGGCCCCGTGTAGCAGAGCCCACAGAGCGACCGAAGCCTCTCTCGCGTGCCTTTCGCCGGTAAGGCGCTGTACCTGTTCGACGGTGAACAGCCAGAGGTCCTGGCGGGACGTCGAGTCATGGTCAGGCCTATGAAAGCTCATCATAACCTCGTAGAGATGGCGATGATCCTTGGCGAACTGAAGGTAGGTGGCAGCCATCCTGCGAATCGCTTTCTCAGCCGCGCAGCCGTGCGCCGCCTTTCGTAACGCCAGCTCTAGTTGGCGTGCGCATTCATCGGCGAGAGCTGCTTCAAGCGCCGCGCGGTCGGAAAAGTAGCGATAAAGGGCGTTCGGTGCCAGGTCGAGAGACGCCGCAATATTGCGCAGGGAAAGATCACGGATACCGGCACGGGACAACTCCTCCACTGCCGCTGAAAGGATGGCATTTCGGTCTGTTTTCGAAGGATATGGCACATGGACACTGTACACCTTGACGGCGAGGCGACGAAAGTGTACGGTGAACACAATGAACATGTGCGGCGAACATCTTCGCTGCAGGGAAAGAGTGGACATGGCGAATGCTAAGGATGTCGTTGTAACCGGAGTTTCGACCGGCATAGGTTTAGGGACAACAAAGGTCCTCATCGCGAACGGCTACCGTGTTTTCGGTTCGGTACGGAAGCAGGCCGATGCTGACCGTCTTCAGAAGGAATTTGGTGACCGCTACGCTGCTCTGCTGATGGACATCACGGATACTGACGCCATTCGGCACGCGAGTGAAAAAGTGGGTGCCATGATCGGCTCGAAAAGACTGGCTGGCCTGGTCAACAACGCAGCAATTGTAGTGAGTGGACCGCTCTTGCATCTGCGACCGAGCGAGTACAGACGCCAACTCGAGACGAACATGATCGGACCTCTGATGGTGACGCAGGCCTTTGCTCCTCTGCTTGGCACGGACAACAAAAGAACGGGTCCAATGGGCCGAATCGTAAATATAAGCTCCTCGGTGGCAAAGATTGCATTGCCTCTACTCGGTGCTTATACAGCCTCGAAATGGGGCTTGGAAGGCATGTCCGAGGCACTCAGGCGCGAATTGATGTTATTCGGTATTGACCTTGTGATCATCGAACCGGGCACAGTCAACACCGCCATGTATGACAAAGGCCAGCAAGAGGATCTAAGCCAGTTCAAGGCGACTCCCTATTGGGAGTCGGTCAAGAACTTTCAGAAGTACATCGTGAGTGAGGGACGTAGGGGTTTGGCGCCCGAGCGATTGGGCAAGGCGGTGCATGTTGCCCTGACTGCGGCGAAACCGAAGGCTCGATACACCGTTGTGCCTCAACGCTTTAAAAATTGGACCCTGCCAAGACTTTTACCCACCCGGATGCTCGATGCCGCGATCGCAAAACAGATGGGATTGACCAGCCGGTAGGCATACGCCGTTGAGCTTATCCTGTTCAAGCGAAGTTTGAGCGGTAATTAACAGAAAACGAAACGCGCGGATGGCTACCAAAATGCCCTGGGAAACGCCTATTGAACCCCATTACGGCCGCAAATTTACTTCTCCCGAGAGCGGATTCGAACCGACCTGTTCGAGGTAGATGTCGTTCAAGTCGCGCTTGTTCGACGAATCCAGTCAGAGCGGCGCATACCGGCCAAAACCCCGGATACGGTGGCGTTTTCCGCGCCTCACTTGTCGCTGGCAGATTTGACCTGTTCAAAGAAGGAACCAGCTCCGATCACTGACAATAAATACCTATTTACAAAATAGGTATATTGCCCCTACAATTCCCGGAATGGCAAAAAAATCCGAGCATCGTGACCTCTTCCCCGGCGCACTCGAAAACATGATTCTCCAGTCACCTCGACACAAGCCATGCTTGGCTATGACTTGGTCCAAGCGCATCAAGCAGGTTTCCGACGACCTGCTCCAGGTGGAAGTGGGCTCGCTCTATCCGGCACTGCCGCGAATATTGAAGGAGGGCAGGCTGGAAGCTCAGTCTGGAATCTCGGCCAAGGGCAGACCCACGAGGATTGATCGGCTCACTGCTGAAGGCATTCCTCACATCGAAAGCGAAGTTGTCAGTTTCGAGAGGATGTTCAGAGGCTTTAACCGTGTTCTTGCCGCAGCCAAAGCCTAGGAGGTGTGGATTGTCGCGATTCAGTCTCTTCTTTTGGAGAAATCGCCGCTATGACGATATTTCCATCTCAATCCAGGAGCACATCGACGAGCGAATCGATGAACTGATGGAAGAGGGCATGCCGCGCCATGAGGCCGAACAAAGCGCACGTCGTGATTTCGGCAACGTGACACTCGTCCGGGAGCGGAGCCGCCAAGTATGGCAGTGGCAGAGACTTGAATCTCTGTTTGCGGATCTGAAGCATGTAGGCCGCCGGCTGGGGCGGTCGCCGGGTTTCGCGATCACCGTGGTGCTCACGCTGGCCATTGGCATCGGGGCCAATACTGCGGTCTTCAGCGTACTGAACAGCGTGCTGCTGCGCCCCATACCCTATCCGGAGCCCGAACAGTTGGTTTCGCTCCACCTGAACGCCCCGGGCGCGCCCGGGCTGGCTGAGTTTCGCAGCGAGCTGCGCCTGTCGGCGTCCATGTATCTGACTTTCGCCGCGCATAACCGAACCTTTCAGTCCATCGGCGTGTGGGGCCCGGGAACGGCCAGCATCACCGGCATGGCCCAACCGGAGCAGGTAAACACCGCGCAGATTTCCGGCGGCGTTCTCGAGACGCTGAATGTTCCAGCCTTGGATGGCCAATGGCTTACGGCGGCTGATCAGGACGCCCATGGGCTGGGGCGGGTGATGTTGAGCTACGGCTATTGGCAGCGTCGCTTCGGCGGCGACCCGGGCGTCGTAGGACGCGCCATCAGCGTCGACTCCCAGTCGCGCGTGATCGCCGGGGTGATGCCGCGCGGCTTCAAGATCGTCAATTATGACTTCGATCTGTTAGTTCCGCTGGCCGTTGATCCGGTGAATGAGCAGCTGGCCGGCTTTGCTTATCGCGGCATCGCACGGCTTCAGCCGGGGGTAGCTCTACCGCAGGCCGATGCCGATGTGGCACGCCTGCTCAACGTATGGATGGACTCATGGTCTAACGGTCCGGGCAGCGATCCGCACTGGTATCTGAACTGGAAGATCACGCCGTCGCTCGAGCCGCTGAAAGAAACCATCGTAGGAAGCATTCGAGCGACACTTTGGGTAGTCATGGGAACGATCGGCGTTGTGATGCTGATCGCCTGCACCAACGTGGCCAACCTGTTGCTGGTCCGAGCCAACGCGCGCCAGCAGGAGCTTGCGGTCCGCTCAGCGCTCGGCGCGGGGCGATGGCGGATTGCGCGTGAGCTTTTGCTGGAGAGCATGGCGCTGGGCCTGCTGGGCGGAGCAGCGGGCGTGGCTGTCGCTTATGCCGGGCTCCATCTGTTGACAGCCATCGGGCCGGTGAACCTTCCGCGTCTGAGTGAGATCTCGCTCGACGGCCGCTCCATCGCCTTCACGCTCATTCTCTCCGTGCTTTCCGGCCTATTCTTCGGCTCGATCCCGGTGCTGCGCTATGTCCCTTCGCGGCAGCGCCTGACCTCGCTCGGAGCGATGCGCACGGCGAGCGCAAGCACCGAGCGACAGCACGGCAGCAACCTGCTGGTGGCAGCCCAGGTGGCCATGGCGCTCGTTCTGCTCATCAGCGCGGTGCTGATGATCCGCACCTTCCAGGCCATGCGCAATGTCGATCCCGGCTTCTCTGACCCTGCATCCCTTCAGATCATGCGCCTTTCCATTCCGGAAACGCTGGTGCGCGATTCGACTAGGGCCTTGCGCATGCAGAACAGCATCCTCGACAAGCTGGCTGCGGTTCCCGGCGTTTCGTCCACAGGCTTCGCCGCCTCCGTTCCCATGAGTGGAACCGAGCCGAGCTGGGACGAGATTTTCGTCGAAGGCAAGATCTCCGAAGGCGACAATCCCCCCATGCGCCTCTACAACTACGTCTCGCCAGGATACTTCCACACTGCCGGCACACGGTTCGTCGCCGGACGCGACTTCACATGGGCAGAGAGCTACAGCGTCAGGCCGATCGGAATTGTATCCGAGGGCCTTGCCCGCGAGCTTTGGGGATCGCCGCGCGCGGCAATCGGCAAGCACTTCCGCGAGTTTGAATCCGGGCCCTGGCACGAAGTGGTGGGAGTGGTGCAGGATGTGCGTGAAAATGGCGTGGATCAGGTGTCGCCCGCAACCGTTTACTGGCCTTCGTTGATGGGTGATCCCTCCACCCCGGAAAAGCTGGAAGCCTGGCGCACTGTCTACTTCGCAATACGCGCCAATCGCGCCGGGACACAAGCCTTCATCAACGAATTGCAGCAGGCAGTCTGGTCCGTAAATTCGAATCTGCCCGTGGCGGAAATCAGCACCATGCAGGATATCTACAGCGATTCCATGGCGCGCACCTCGTTCACGCTGGTCATGCTGGCCATTGCTGGAGTCATGGCGCTCGCCCTTGGCATCCTCGGAATTTACGGCGTGATTTCCTATGCAGTCTCGCAGCGCATTCGCGAGATCGGCATCCGTATGGCGTTGGGCGCGAACCAGCGTGAACTGATTTGGATGTTCGTTCGCTCGGCGTTGCTGCTCACAGCCGCTGGCACCTCAGTCGGCCTGTGCGCGGCAGCCGCACTTGTGCGCCTCATGCAAACCCGATTGTTTGGCATTCGCCCGCTCGATCCGGTCACGTTCACGGCCGTACCAGTTGCTCTGGTCGCAGCAGCGGCGGTGGCATCTTATCTGCCCGCGCGCCGCAGCACTGCTGTCGATCCGGTCGAAGCACTCCGAGCCGATTGACAATCCTCCCCTTGCTCGAGGAAGGAGATTCCTACCGGACTCAGAGAGAGAGAGTCCCTCGGCGGGTTCCTGCTGCTGGCCCCATTCGAGCAGGGCTCACTTCACAGCCGATCCGGGCCTCGCCGGCCCTTCGGTACTCGACAAACCTGGTATTCCAATCGAAGAACTCGAGGGGGGCCCTGCAAAGGCAGTCCAGAACAGCGCATCCGCTCTCTAAAACCGCCCTGAAGGACGGGGCTTGCCAAGGATAACCGGTAATCGGGCAGCGGAGGCTACTCCACTTCCTGTTTGGCGCGATAGCCATCGCGGGCAATGACGTCGAACTTGAGGGGCTTGTGCTTCTCGTCCTGAATGCGCAGGGGCTGGCCTTCATCGTCGACCAGTTCTACGCGGAGCTTGCGGTAGGTGCCGTCCTGCTTGGGGTTGGTGGGCTTATAGACCAGCTCGTATTTGGAGCGGATGTTCTGGTTGATTTCGGAAAAGATGTCAGGCATTTCGCCGGTAAAGCGAGGGAAATAGCTGGCGCCTCCGGTGAGGCTGGCGAAGGTCTTCATCTCGTTGTCGGCCTGGAGCATGGTGATACTGTCGCCGCGACGGCTCACGGCGCGCATGAAGCCGCCGGTCGAGACGGTAAAAATGGTGATGTCCTGCGCGGCTTTTACCTTCTTGAGGATCTGGTCAAGGGTGAGCTTGGAAAAGGTATCGCGGCCGGAGGCGATGAGGATGATGTACTTGCGGCCATCGATGCGCTGCAGGCGATCGAGGCCTTCATAGAGCGCGTCAAAGACGTTGGTTTCGTTGAAGCCCGGTATGCGCAGCGAGTTGATGGCTTCCTCTAACTGACGCTTGTCCTGGGTGAAGTCAAGTTGAATCTGGTTGCGCATGTCGAAGGTCATCAGGGCGACGTAGTCCTGCGGGCGCAGCTGCTGGGCGAAGGCAAAGGCGGCGTTGCGCATGTCGTAAATGTAGCTGTAGTTATTGGCGGCGAACTCGCAGATCATGAGCGCGGTAATAGGTGCCTCGACGCGCTTGAAGCCGGAAACCTTTTGCGCGACGCCGTCTTCATAGACGCGGAAGTTGTTGGGCTTGAGGCCGGGAACGAACTGGTGGGTTTTTTCCAGCAGGACGCCGACATCGACCGTGACTTCCGGCACCTGGATGCTCAACGAGATGTTGGGCATGCCTTCAGGATTCTTGACTTTAGGGGCGGCAGGCGCGGGAGGCGGTACGTCGGTGGGTACGTCTTTCTTTTTGGGCAGGGCGATGGTGCCATTGTCGGCTCCCGGACCGCCGGCGTCGGGAGCGGTCTGCTCCTGCGGCTGGGCCGGAGGCGTCGGCGCGGTCTGATTCGGCTGCTGCTGGGCCGGAGGCGTGGGCGTGGTGGTGGACTGGGATTGTGCCAGCGGAGCCGCGGCCAGGGCCGAGAGACAGACGAGCAGTAGGGCAAGGGGGGAAGGGCGAGGGGCTGAATGAAACGGGCGCTCGGTGAAGCTGAACATGACGACCTCTTTGCTGATAAGCATACGGGAACCGGGGAAAGCTCGGACAGTCTGATATTGACAACGACCGGCCCGGCGGCGCTTCCGGAACCCGACCCCGAGCAGCCGGTTGTACTCTTATAGACGTGGAAACTCAGGTGAGGGAAGTCCGGATGGGTCTGGCGGCGCTGGCCCTGGTGATTGGTCTGACTCCAATTGTGGCCCCGGCGGGACGACTGCAGGGACAGAGCGCGACGGTTGCGGGGACGACGGTCGTTGAAGGGCCGCCCCCTTCCAGCGGGGGATTTTTTCCGCTGAGCGAGGTCCGCAAGGGAATGACAGCCACCGCCTGGACAGTGTTCCAGGGCGACAAGCCGGAGCCAATGCAGGTGGAAATTCTGGGCATTTTGCGCGGAGCGCGCGGGCCGGGGCAGGACATGATTCTGGCCCAACTGCATGGCGCCAAACCGGAGTACACGGGCGTGGTGGCTGGGATGAGCGGCAGTCCTGTGTATATTGGCAAACGCTTGCTGGGGTCGCTTTCCTACCGCATTGGGCAGTTCACCAAAGATCCCATTGCAGGCATTACGCCGATTGAGCAGATGCTGGAAGTTCGCGATCTACCCATTGCGTCTGCGGAGTCCCGTTCCGAGTTCGCTCTGGCGGCCCCGGCCCCGGCAGGGAATCGAAAAGCAGCGGGCGATGCCACCGCAGACGGGATGAATTTTGAGGCGATGGAGACGCCGCTGGTGATGAGCGGGTTTCATCCCGAGGCGATCAAGCTGTGGCAGCAGCAGATGGCCGGGACGGGCCTGGAGATGGTGGCGGCCGGTGGCGTGGGAGGCTCGTCTCGTTCGGATCTGGATCTGAAGCCTTCGGCCGCGGCGCTGGCCACGATGGTGCCCGGATCTGCCGTGAGTGCGCAGCTGGTGCGCGGCGATGTGGAGATCTCGGCGACATGCACGGTGACCTATATCGATCCGAAACAGCTGCTGGCTTGCGGTCATCCGATTCTGCAGGCGGGACCGGTTTCCCTGCCGATGACAACGACGGAGGTAGTGGCCACACTGGCCTCGCCCTTGAATGCGTTCAAGATTGTGAACACCGGCCAGCTAATTGGTGCGTTTACCGAGGACCGCGACTCGGCCATTCGCGGCGTGCTGGGCGCCACGGCGCAGATGATTCCGGTGCATATCACCATTCATTCGGCCGACAGTCACTCGCCGGATGGGCACGATCCGGATCGGCGCATGCCCGATGGCGATCGCAGGGTGAACGTGGAAATTCTGGATATGCCTTCGCTGACCCCGCAGGCCATGCTGGTGACACTCTACGAAGCGCTGCTTGAGACCAACCAAAGCACCGCCGAGACCAGCTACCACCTGACGGGCAGCATCGACCTTGAAGGCCACGCGCCGTCGCCACTGAACGAGTGGGCATCAGCAAGCGAGGCGATGCCGGCGCCGCTCAATCTTGCTTTCCTAACCGGTGGCGACTTTGCGGGTATCTACTCGAATGGCGCGCGACAGGGTGCGATTCGCGGCATTGATCTGCATGTGGAGGCGATTCCCCGGCGGGTGCAGACGGAATTAATTACGGCGCGGGTGGTTTCCGGCGATATTGTGCATGCGGGCGACACCGTGGTCGTAGAAGCAACGGTTCGGCCCTGGCAAAAGCCGGCGCGGAATATTCGCATCCCCATTAAGCTTCCGGGCAGGCTGGGCGGAGGCAACGTGCGGATTCTGGTTTCGGATGCCGGTACGCTGGACCGGACTCTGGATCAACCCCGCTTCAACGGCCATTCCGTGGATCTGAATACCGTGCTTGCTCAGGCGCGCAGCGCGCATCCTGCCGACCGCATCTACGTGAGCCTGCTGGTTCCAGAGACGCAGGCCGGGGTGGGAGGGCAAACGCTGGCCAGCTTGCCTTTGTCGATGGCCAATGCACTGGAACCGCTGCGCTCGGCCCAAGATGTTAATCTGAACGGCGAGTCGGCGCAGGAGGCCGGCCAGGCATCCGCCGGCGGAGTCTTGAGTGGATTCCAGATTCTGAATCTCCACATTGAGGCAGGCGGCGGTTTAAACTAGGATCAAAGCAGAATCAGACAGGTTCTTGTTTTGCGGACCGGCGAGAGATTGGGACCGAGCTGGCCTGCCTCCCACCCCAACGAGGAATTCGGATAGTCTATGTCTCAAATCCAAGGACTTGCAGCGCACGCAGCGGGAGCAGAACTGCTTCCCTATCGCTATGACCCGGGCAAACTGGGACCGCAGGACGTGGAGATCGCGATTACCCATTGCGGCATCTGCCACAGCGATATCCACCTGATCTCCAACGACTGGGGCATCAGCCAGTATCCTTTCATCCCGGGCCATGAGATCGTGGGCACGGTTTCGGCAGTGGGGGCCGAAGTGAAGTTGCACCAGGTGGGGCAGCGGGTGGGATTGGGCTGGCAGTCGAACTCATGCGGCGAGTGCGAGTGGTGCACGCGCGGGATGGAGAGTCTTTGCCCGGCATCGCAAGGCACCTGCGTGCACCGCAACGGCGGCTACGCGGAGCGGGTTCGCGCCAATGCCCGCTTTGTGATTCCCATTCCTGAAGCGCTCAAGAGCGAGCATGCCGCGCCGCTGCTGTGCGGAGGCATCACGGTCTATAACCCGCTGCGCACGCATGGGGTCAATCCCTCGTCGCGCGTGGGCGTGATCGGCATTGGCGGACTGGGGCATATGGCGATTCAGTTTGCCAAAACATTTGGGGCAGAGGTGACGGCGTTTTCCACCTCGGCGGCCAAGGAAGAGGAAGCGCGCGCGCTGGGGGCGAACCGCTTTGTGAACAGCCGGGAATCAAAGGCGCTCAAGGAAGTGGCGGGAACGCAGGATCTGATTTTGAGCACCATCAACGCCGATCAGGATTGGGGCATTTTCATCCAGGCGCTGCGCCCTACGGGGACACTGTGCTTTGTGGGCGTGCCGCCGTCGCCGGTTTCGGTCCATGCTTTTCCGCTGATTGCCGGCATGCGGTCGATCAGCGGCAACCCGACCGGCAGCCCGTACCGGTTGAAAGAGATGCTGGACGTGGCCGCGCGCCATGGGGTGAAGGCGCAGATTGAGGCCTTCCCGATGGCCAAGGCCAATGAGGCGATTGAAAAGGTGAAGAAGAACAAGGTGCGGTTTCGGGCGGTGCTGGCAAATTAGGCTTTTTCGATCCGAGACAAGAAAGATGGGAGATCGAGGCATGCGACCTCGATCTCCCATCTTTCTTTTTTGGTTTTCCCCAGCGACTGTTTCCCTATTCCCAGTGGCCGATCAGCGCGAGGCTTGCCGTGCCGGGCGTTTCGCCGATCGCATTGCTGGCGCTAAGGTAGAAGCTGTGCATGATGAGCGTGACGCGGGTGCCTCCGGTGACCGCCATGTGCACCGACTCGGACAGCACGTAGTGGGCATTGGCGGTGAGCGCGCCAGCGTTGTGGGCAGCGAAGCCGGTCATCTGATCGTAGTTGCCGACGGTGGCGTTCAGATACCACTCGGCGGGAGCGGGAAGCACCTTGTCGTAGTCGGCTTCGGCAAAGAGATGGTCGATCACGAAGGTCTTGCCGGCAGGAATGTTGATGCACAGGTAGCCCTTGCTGGCCGGCTGCGGGAAGACATCGAACTGCTGGAACTGGTCGTATCCGGAAAGGCTGCTCTCCGGGGTAAAACAGGACTGCGCCTGATCGGTGGGAAGCTGCAGTTGGGGATCGTTCGAAGGCGCATTTGGATAGCGCGAGTGGCGGGTATGGACCTGGCCTTCGAGTGAGGAGACCGAGAGCAGAAGCAGGGGGGCGAACAGAACAAGTGCACGAGCGTTCATCATTTTTCCTGGAAGCGAGTTTTTGCATCGTCTGCAAAGACAAAGACGCAATGCGCACCGCTGCCGTTGAGGGCTGCCGAGACGGCTGCGCATCAGCGTGAGGTTTCTCTGGCTGCCGAGGCGCCGCAGCTTGTATGAGAATACATCTATGGGATCGGTACGCATCGACAAATGGCTGTGGGCGGCACGCTTTTTCAAGACACGGGCGCTGGCGCAAAAGGCTTGTGAGCTGGGGCGCATTCATTCAAACGGCGTGCAGGCCAAGCCGGCGCGGGAGGTGCGCGCCGGCGACATGCTTCTGGTGAAAAACGAAGGCGGCGCGTTTGAGATTGAAGTGCTTGTGCTCAGCGAGATGCGTGGGCCGGCCCCGGTGGCGCAGACGCTCTATCGGGAGACCGAGGCCAGCAAGGAGGCGCGACTCAAGCTGGCCGCCGAGCGCAAGGCGATGCAGGAGTTTGCGCCGCTGCCCGAGCATCGGCCTTCGAAACGCGACAGGCGTCGGATCATTCAGTTTCGCGGCGAGCGCTAGCCTGGATTTTCAGGACGCATTCAGGGCTGGTGGACGGGAAGGGCGTCGGTGTCTGCCCAATAGCTGCTGCGGGCGGTGATTTCCAGACCGGGATGATCTTTGAGTTTCAGCTCGACGGCATGGTAGCCGGCATGCGGGGAATGCGGCTGAAAGCTGAGGACGTAGCGATTGGGCACGTGATTGGAAATGGTGAGCAGACTGCGCACCAGGCTGCGGCTGTTCTCAAATTGAAAGTACTCGCCGCCGGTCAGTTGAGCGACGGTCTCAGGAACGTTGCGTTCGATCGCGTCTGCGGCGCGGATGGCAGCCAGTTTGGCCAGCGCCAACGGAGGAGCCAGCAGAGCAAGGCAATCGAAGGCCTGGCCGGCCTTGTTGGATGTGGCGTCGGGGTCGGTGTCTTTGCCCATGCATCCATGCGCAGGGCCGGGGTGGGCATTGCTGAATGAGATGTTGCCCGCGCCATCGGCGTGCAAGGGCAGTTCGCGGTCCGCGTAGTGCGCTGCGTTGGCCTTGCCGGATGAAAAACCGAGACTGTAGATCGCGGTGTTGGTGTCGCTGATCGCGCGCAGAGCTTCGTCCATGGACGCCTGGCTGCTGCGATCGATGGTTTCCGAGATAAGCAGAATGGCGCGACGATACTCGGGCGGCTGCCGGCGCAGCAGATCGACAGAGAACTTGAGGGCGTCGAGAATGGCCGCGCCTTTGTCGCCGGGGCCGAGATCATGGAGAGCTCGGGCGGCGAGATCCACGTCGGGAGAAAAATCCTGCGCCAGGCTTGGGGTGGAGTCGAATTCCACAACCGCCACACGATGCTTGACGGCGCCGACGACCGCGTCAAGAACTGCATCGAGGTTACGATAATTTTCGAGCTTGGTTCTGCCGCCGGCGCCGATTTCGACGGCTACCACCAGGGCCAGCGGTTCGTTGCCGGTGTCTTCGTCGAGGGTGAGAGGCTGCTCGATGCCGTCGTCGGTGATGCGGAAGTCGCCGGCGTTGAGGGTGAACACAAGCTCGCCTTTGGCGTTGAGCACCAGCGCGGGAACCAGCACCACATTCGATTGGGTGCGCAGGGGTGGGGATTGCGGCACAGGGACCGATGAGGCAGCAACGGGCGCGCTTTGCGCCATAGCAGCTCGAGTCACGAGAACAACGAGCGCGGCGGCGATGAGCTTCATGGACAGTCTCCCAGGGCTCAGTGTAGCCCGCGTTCCCGGGCTCCAGTTCCCCGGCCCGCCCGGCCAGCCGGAGCTCTTCCGGCGCCGCTCGAGTTCGAGCCAAACTGCTCGAGGGTGGCCTTCTTTAGTAGACTCAACGGCAGCATGTTTGTTTCCCAGCCGACCCACCGATTCCTCTCTTCCCTTTCGCCTTTCTCCGCTTTTGCGGCGGCGATGATTCTGCTTTGCGCCTCGCAACCGGGCGCAGCCCAGGGCACCCACCTTTGGACTCAATCGCGGATGGACGAGTTTGAAAAGGGCTCCCAACGGGGTGTCTCCGTGACCAGCGACGGATACTTGCGCGCGGGACCGGGACTGAGCGAAGTCATGACCACGCCGTCGACGTTTGTGTGGGCCGTGGCCGCGGGCAAAAATGGCGACAGCTTTGTGGGTACCGCTTCCCCGGCTACGGTGTTGCGCGTGGGCAGCGATGGTAAGTCCTTCACGCTTTTCGAGACCAAGGATGTAAGCGTGCAGGCACTGCGGCTGGGTCCGGATGGGGCGTTGTATGTGGCCACGCTGCCCAGCGGAAAGGTGTACCGGCTGGAGGCGGAGGCGACGAAAAAACAGGATGAATCGAGCGCGACGGTGGTGTTTGATCTGGGCTCGATCAATGAAGACAAGGCCGGTGAAAACAAGCCGCAGGAAAAGAATGCGGACCTAAAAGCCGGCGAAGACCAGAATGGCGCCGACAAGACGAATGGGAAATCGCATTACATCTGGGATCTGACGTTCGATTCTGCCGGACGGCTGTATATTGCGGCCGGCGGACCGGCCTCGGTGTATCGCGTGGACCTCAAGAAGCCGGCAGAGAAGGCGGAGCTGTTTTTCACCAGCGATGAGGAGCATATCCGCTGCCTGAGCTGGGATGCGAAGGGTGATCTGATTGCCGGGTCGGATGGTTCCGGCCTGATCTACCGCATCAACGCGCAGGGCAAGGGATACGTGTTGTTTGAAGCGCCGCGGCGGGAGATAACAGCGGTGGCGGTGGCGGCGAACGGGACGATCTACGCGGCCAGCGTTGGGGACAAGAGCCACAATCCTCTGCCTCCTCTGCCGGTCCAGGGCGTCGGCTCGGTGACCATCACCGTGGTGCAGCCGGGGTCGCTGCAGGCGGCAAACAGCAGCAGCTCGGTTCCTGATGGCAGCGAGATTTACGCGCTGACCGAAGGACAGGCCGCCCGGCGGCTGTGGGCGGGCAAGGATGAAGTTGTCTACGCGCTGGCGGCACGTAAAGATGGGCTGCTGGCGCTGACCGGAAATCGCGGACGGATCTTCAAGATTGGCGATGACGGCAGCTATGAGGATGTGGCGCATCTGGATGCGCAGCAGGGGTTGAGCCTGGCTGAAAGCGCGGACGGGATTCTGATCGGGACCGGAAACACGGGAAAGCTGGTTCGGCTGGGCGCGATTGAGCCGCACGAGTATGCGAGCGATGTTCTGGATACCGGAGCGCTGGCGCGGTTTGGACGCATCGAAGTGCAGCCGGGGTCGACGGGCTTCGATCTGTTAACGCGCTCGGGCAACGTAGAGCAGCCGGTGCGCGGGCGGGGCGACTGGGGCTGGTCGGACTGGCAGCCACTGAAGGACGGCGCGGTGGCCTCCCCGGCAGGGCGCTTCTTCGAGTGGAAGGCAGTGCTGCATGGGGGCGGCACGCTGGGCAGAGTGGGCGTGAACTATCTGCCGGTGAACGCTGCGCCGGTGGTGGATGAGGTGGTGGTTGCAACGGGGGCACGCATCAATCCGCAGACACTGGCGCAGAATCAAGCGGGCGGTCAGCCGCCAACCATCAACATCTCGTTGCCTTCGTCGAATCAGAACATGATCACTTTTGACAACTCGGCGACGGCGCCTTTGCAGGCGCTGAGGGATCGAACGGCAATCACGGTGCGCTGGTCGGCGCACGATGATAACGGCGACGACCTGATGTTTGCGCTCTATCTGCGCGGAGATGGCGAAACGGTGTGGCGGCTGCTGAAAGACCAGATCACAGACAAGGCGTACAGCTTTGATGCGACGCTGATTCCCGATGGCGGCTATGAGGTGAGGGTGGTGGCCTCGGACGCGCCGTCGCATACGCCGGCAGAGGCGCTGAGCGGCGACAAAGTGAGCGAGCGATTTGAAGTGGATACCACACCGCCAGTGGTAAGCGGATTGAAGGCTACAGCGGAGACCAAGCCCGAGGTGAGCTTCGATGCCGATGACAATTTCTCGCCGATTGCCCATGCGGAGTACTCGCTCGATGCGGGGCCATGGCAGTACATTGAGCCGGTCGGCGGGCTGTCGGACTCCAAGCATGAGCATTATGAGTTTGGACTGCTGGGGAAGGCCGCCGATGGCAGGCCGGGGGAGCATTTGGTCACCGTTCGTGTCTACGATCGGCATGACAATGTGGGCGTAGCGAAGACGGTGTTTACCGTGCCGGCGAAGTAAGCCGAACGTGGCGAAGGACCAAGAGGCGGGAGCCCTCGCACAAGCCTGATGCGATTCGAATTTTTTCTGGCGGCGCGATACCTGAAGGCCAAGCGGCGGCAGGCAGTGGTGGGCGTGGTGACCACGATTTCCATTGCCGGCGTGGCTGCGGGGGTGGCTGCGTTGATTATTGCGCTGGCCATCACCAACGGCATGCAACGCGATTTGCAGGGCCGGCTGGTGGGCAACTCGGCGCATGTGCAATTGCTACGCACCAAAGGCGACGGAATTCGCGACTGGCAGCCGCTGTTCAACCGGCTGCGGCGCCTGCCGCATGTGACGGCTGCTTCGCCCGGACTCTATGAGCAGGTGCTGGTGACACGCGGAGCACGCGACGGCGGGGCATTGGTAGAAGGCATTCTTCCCGACCAGGAAAAAACCGTGAGCGATCTGCTGAACACGGCCGCGCCGGATGCGGTGCGGGAGCTGGAACCCAAGCCGGCCGAGCCGGGGAGCCGCGAACTGCCGCCGATTCTGCTCGGCCAGGACCTGGCGGAAACCTTGGGCGCTTCGGTGGGCGATTCGGTGATATTGATCAGTCCGCAGGGAGAGTTGACACCCTATGGCATCATGCCCAAGGAGGTGCGCTTCCGGCTTGCGGGTACGTTTCATACCGGTTTCTACCAGTACGACGCGCAGATGGGTTTTTTGCGCCTGGCGGATGCGCAGCGGCTATTCAGCGAACCGGACCTGCTCTCGGTGATCAGCTTCAAGGTGGACGAGATGGAACGCGCGCCGGAGATTGCCAAGGAGATTGAGCAAGCCGCCGGCAAAGGCTACATGACCAACAACTGGATCCAGGATAACCGGGAACTGTTTCGCGCGCTCAAAGAGGAACAGATCGTGACGTTCATTGTGATTGCGCTGATTGTGATTGTGGCCGCGCTCAATATTCTGATCGCACTGACCATGATGGTGATGGAGAAGACGCGCGACATTGCGGTCATGATGAGCTTTGGCGTGGAGCCGGCCCAGGTGCGGCGCATCTTCCTGATGCAGGGGTTTCTGATCAGCCTGATCGGCACGGTGCTGGGGCTCATTGTGGGTTACATCGCCGCCTGGGCAGGCGGACATTATCACTTCATCCACCTGTCGGCCGAGGTGTATTCGATTGACACGCTGCCCTTCGCACCGCGGGCGATGCATGGGGTGATTGTGGCGGCGATGTCGATAGGGATTTCACTGCTGGCGACGCTCTATCCCTCCTCGGCCGCCGCAAGGGTGCTGCCGGCCGAGGCGCTGCGCTACGAGTGACCGTGATTGTGCGGACCGGGTGTGGTCGAGACGAGACGCATCTGCGCATTTGCCGCCATCGTTGAGACAGGTGTTGAGCGTCATGGGGTTCCTTCCGGGAGTTGGGCGCCGCTTCCTGCCCCGGCAAGCTCTACTGCGGGGTGATGATGCCACCCAGGGCGTGACGGCGCGGCAGCACGATACCGCGATGATCGACTTCCGGCGGAGGGGTGGGGGGGTGGACGGAAGTCGCAAGGCAGGCGAGTTCGATGAGGGCTCCGCCACAGGCGGGGCACCAGTCGGCTTTGCTCTCGGAGGTAACGACGGCGTGGCAATGGCTGCAGACGCGTTCCATGTGTCAACAATACTCTACAGCTGACACTGTGGGACTGAGAGCCCGGGGGGGGGCGCGCGGGGGGAGTGGCTGGACTTGAAATCAGCCGTCTCTCAGGGACGAAACCTCCAAAACAAACCTGGCGCGAAACTCAGCGCGGGATCCCCAGGTTCCCCGTTCTGTCCTTTCACGATGGGCAGAAGTACGGGCTTCGAACGGGTCCTCAGTTGGAACCGGGCGCCGAATCGCGACCGGAAAGTCCACTATTGATCGATTCGCCTATTTCTAACCAGTTTAGAATGTGAAGCCTGCCAAACGCCTTCCCCTTGGCCAGGTGATGTTAGGTTCAACGCGGGCGTGCAAAGCAGGACCAGGAGCAACCCAAGATTCAAGGAGAAGCCGGCGTGGCGGCCACAACCCCGCCGCCCTCGACAGCAACAAGCCGGTAGCTATCAAACTGAGCCTCTACCCGGGCGCGCTCGAGCTAACCGGTCCAGCACCGGGGACACGTAGACTGGAGGTATGCACCCTCCGATTCGGCTGGTAGCCATTGACATGGATGGAACGTTGCTGCCGACGTTTGGGCAGAAGATCGGCGAGCGCACGGCGCTGGCCTTGCAGGCAGCGCAGGAGGCGGGCATCACGGTCGCCATCGCTACCGGAAGGCGCGCCACATATACCGTACCCCTGCTGGAGCGTGTGGGATTGCGAGCGGATACGCCGCTGATCACGTCCAATGGTGCAGTGACCCGCACGCTGGGCGGGGAGTTGATTGACCGCTGCCATATGGAGGCGCGGGTGGCGCGTGGGCTGTGCGGGCTGCTGCGTGAGTTTGGCGCGGTGGTATTTACGTTTGACCGGTCGGGTCGCGGCGAGCTGGTCCTGGAGAATCTGGAGTTGACGCACGGACGTATCTCCCTGTGGGTGGAAGCCAATCGCGACGCGATTGAGGTGGTCAGCCCGCTGGAAGATGCGCTGCCGGACGGGGAGAACCCGATCCAGGGCATGGTGACGGGAACGCTTGAAAAGATGCGGCTGGCGGAGTTGGCGCTCAAGGCGAGCGCGTGGCGGACAGTTTCGGAAAGCGTGCGGACGGAATATCCGGCGCGGGATCTGTCGATTCTGGACCTGCTGCCGCAGGGGGTCTCGAAGGGCTGGGCGCTGGAACGGCTGGCCGAGCGTTTGGGTATCGATCGCAAGGAGACCATGGCCATTGGCGACAACTGGAACGATGTGGATATGCTGGAGTGGGCGGGCCAGGGCGTGATGATGGGCAATGCCGCCCAGCAGTTGCGCACGATGGCCAAGATGCGCGGGTGGAAGCAAGCACCGCCGAACGACCAGCAAGGCGTTGCCACGGTTCTGGAAGCGGCTGTGGGCAAGGTTTTGGCGGCGCGGGGTTGAAGGAAATAGTAGGATCATGAGGTGCGTTTCAGAGTGCGGATAGGTCTTTTCATGGCGACGGCAGTTCTCGGCTCTCTGGGCTCTTCGGCCTGGGCGGGCGAGCTCGTCACGCTGCGCAACGGGTTTGAAATGCATTGCGATCATCACGCCGAAATTGAAGGCCAGGTACGGCTTTATCCAAGCACCGGTGAGGACAACTACATTCAGTTCTTGCCGCAAGAGATTGCAGGGGTCGAATATGTCGCCGACCCGCCGCCTGCGGCTGGCGACGAAGCAACCAATACGACGGCGATTCCAGCCAATCCTGTTGTGAGCGCTCAGGTTATGGGCGCCGAGGCGAAGCTTTCGGCGGCAGACCTGCGCGAGATGCTGGCCAAGGCCGGCGGCGAGCACAATCTGGATGTGGACCTGCTGGCCAGCCTGGTGAAGGCCGAGAGCGGCGGCAACGCGCGTGCCGTGAGCCGTGCCGGCGCCCGCGGACTGATGCAGCTGATGCCGGGAACGGCCAGCGAGCTGGGGGTTCAGGACAGCTTCAAGCCAGAACAGAACGTGCGCGCCGGTTCGGCTTACCTCGATGCGCTGCTGGTTCGCTATCATGACAAGCTGGCGCTAGCGCTGGCGGCCTACAACGCAGGGCCGGCTGCGGTGGACAAGTACCACGGGATTCCGCCCTACCATGAGACCCAGGCGTATGTGGCGCGGGTCATTCATGAGTTCAACCGGCGGGTGCTGGCGCGCGAGGCGTTGGAGCGACAATCGGTAGCGTCCATTGGTGCGCATCAGGGCAACGACACGCGCTAGCCGACTGGCGCTCGATTCGGCCCCGGCGGTTTCACCCCGGGCCGCTCGCAGCCCGGGACCTGAGCCTTTCGGCTCATCCGGCTCATGCCGCCAAGGTCCTACCAGGCGGCTCCCTAAGGCCAGCCTCCATCTCTCATCCTGCATCGAGCTTTCGCTCCTTCTCAACACACCCAGTGGCCCAGTTTTGAATTCAGCCGTCCCTCGGAGGCTGAAGCCGAACGTAATCTTCCGTAAGTCGGCGCGGGCCCCGGAGGGTACCCCGCACTCCCTCCATCCCGTTGAGATGGAGGGGCTGAGCCGCTAACCGACTCCCAGGCAGACACCTCTACCCAATCGCCAACCTATAGAATCGAGAAGACCGCTTCAGTTCTGGCGCGGAACGGAGAACGCTTGAAGAAGAGCCATCTGATTCTTGGCCTGGTTGTGCTTGTCTTGGTGGTGGTGCTGGTTGTGTGGGGACGCGGTCGGATGCATTTTGACTTCGACGTCTTCGGCTCGCAACTGGCGCTGGCCGACTGGCACAGGATTGGCATTGCTGTTGGCTGCATCTATTTGGGCTATGTTTTCCGTTCGGTACGCTGGGCGCTGCTGGTGCGGCACAACAAGAAAGTGCCGCCGCTGGCACTGCTGGGAACACAGGTCATCGGTTTTACCGCTGTGGCCCTGATCGGCCGCGTGGCTGACCCGGTTCGTCCGTATCTTGTGGCGAAAAAGACTGACCTGCCATTGAGCAGCCAGCTTGCCGTATACGTTGTGGAGCGCATGTTCGACTTTGGCTCGATGGCGCTGATTTTTTCTCTGGTGCTATTGACCACGCGTGAAGCGCTGCCGCATCCTGAGTTGCTGTTGAAGGTGGCCAAAGGAGGACTGCTGGCGACCTTGGCGCTGGCGGCATTTACGGTCGGCGTTCGCCTGGCCGGCGGGGCGGTGGCGGCCTTCTTGGAAAAGAGCCTGGGCATTTTATCGAACAAGCTGGGCACTGCGGTGGGAGAAAAGATTCGCACCTTCCGCGTGGGCCTGGACACGATGCGTTCGTGGGCGGATTTCGGCGGGGCGGCGCTGCTTTCAGTGGGCATGTGGATTGTGATCACGCTGGCCTATCTGGAGACGACGCGCGCCTTTGTGGCCAGCCCGCAACTGGCAGCGATGACGCTGCCGAAGTGCATGCTGCTGATGGCGTCGAGCATGGCGGCGAGCGCATTTCAGCTTCCCATTATCGGGTGGTTCACACAGATTGGGCTGATTGCGGCCGCCATGTCCAGCTTCTTTGCCGTTGCGCCCGAGCCGGCTACGGCTTGCTCCGCTATGCTGCTTCTGGTTACGTTCCTCAGCATTATTCCTGTCGGGTTGATCTGGGCGCGGTTTGAGCACGTGAGCCTGCGCAAGATTACCGCGGAGAGCGAACACGCGGGCGAAGAGCTGGCCGACGAGCAGCCGGCTGGATAAAGCCTCTCGATTTCCGGCCCAAGGCTCTCGATTTGTCGTGCTATCCGAGTTCAAAAGTTCGAGACCTGGGGCGCCCCATGTTGAGGCGCATCGGAACTTCGGTTGCGGGCTGTGGCGGCTGACTATACGACCGCGTCGGCATTCGACAGGGCAGATTCTCTCGCCGCCGGTCTATTCGCGAAATCGGCCTCGGCCTCTCCCATCAGCGGGTGGTCGGAAACCAGTTCCGTCAGCGCATCCGCAGGCGTGGCGGGACGGGTAAAGAGGATCTCCTCGGGGCCGACGGTGCCTCCGGTCATCAGCATGCTCATGGCCTGCTCCATGGTGAGGTTGGTTTCCTGGACGCGTTCGATGGGCATGATCTGCAGCAGGCCGGACATGGGGTTGATGGCGTTGGGCAGAAGCACGGCGGCGAGCACCTGGCCGCTGCAGGAGTCGACCAGAGTGCGGGTGAGAAAGCCGAGGCTGCGCTGGCCGGGCATGGGGAATTCAACCAGCACAACGCGCTGCACGGAATCGTCTTTGGCCATCATGGTATCGATGAGCTTGCGTACGGAGCTGTAGATTTTGGCGACAAAGGGCAGACGATTGAGCATGCTCTCGAAGACCTTGAGCGCCTGGCTGCCGACGACCTGGGAGGTGACCCGGCCGACGAAGTACAACACAACCAGGACCAGCAAAACGGCCATCAGAGACTGAAGCCAAGGTTCGCTGGTCCAGTTGCCAGGGAAGATGGCTCCGAGCAGCCACACAATGGGCAGGCCGACTTTGGCCAGCACGCCCAGCAGGAAGCTGAAGATCAGGTAGGTGACGATCAATGGCCCGATGGTGATGATACCGGCCAGGATGTTGCGCTGCAGGCTGCGCAGAGTTTGAGCTACAACTGGATCCACGAGTTTCTCCTGAATTCTTCTTCAATATAGGGATGCTCAAAGTGGGTTGGGCGGTCACCGGGACCGCCCGGCACGGGAATGTCTTTGCTTGGGGATCGAACCGGGAGCGAGCAGGCGGGTCAGAGCGTTCCATCGGGCATGGAAGCGGAACAACGCTGATCGAGGACGAATTCGCTATATTGAGTAAGGAAGGAAGCCGATGAGCGAAGCACAGAGTCCCACGATGCAAAGGCCGATTGAAGAGCGGCAGCGGAGGTCGGAGCCTGGTGAAGGGCGTCCGCGCGCGGTTGGATCGCCTTTGCCGGTAGGCTCGGGCGCTACCGCAGCGGCTTCGCACCGAACGGTTGCTCACCAGATGCCGGTCGAGGAGCTGCGAAGCCTTGGGACTGCTCAGACTGCGGCACCTCCACCCGCTGCGGCTCGAACACCTGCGTCCCCAGCGCCGGCATTGCCCAGTCCGGCGAAGCCTCCCTCGAGCAGGCCGTCGGGCATGCAGCGCGCCATGGGCGCCCTGCGGGCAACGCTGCCGCTGGTGCAGCGGATTCTGCCCCTGCTGGATGGAAACATCGGCGCGGCTGTGTCGAATATTCTGGCTCCGCAGCACCATGCGCCGGCGCCTCCGCCGGTCAATCTGACCCCCATCAAGGAGAGTCTGGCCGAGCTCGAAACCCGGCATCGGGCGTTGAGCGACCAGCTGGTGGAGCAGAACTCCTCGCTTAAGCGCGTAGAAGACCAATTGGGCATGGTGCGCGAGGCGACCGACCGCAACACCTTGGAGCAGCAGGAACTGCTGGAAGACCTGAAGGGCGTGGGACAGAAGGTGAACCTGTTCGCCTTCTTCGCCCTGGGGCTGCTGCTGGTCTCGGTGGTCATCAACGTGGTGCTGTTTCTGTACGTCAAGCGGGTGTTACCGTAGCAGACTCCCGGAGAGAGGCGTGACGACCTCAGCCACCAGATTTGCATGGAGAGCGGCGAAGTCCGAACCCTGAGCCCGACCGAACCCCGACTCCAGCTTAGATCAATCTGGCTTGGGTATCGATTTGGTCATTTGGCATCGAAATTCATTCCGATTCTGTTTTATCAACATAAATATTGACCATACAAATACAAATTGCACCATTTCTGTTATCTTTCTCGATCTCGATGATGTCCGTTCTTGCCAGTCGTATTTTTGTAGGGCTAGTATTCGCATAGTTCAACCGGAGATGCAATGGAAAGTCCCGGTCTCTGCCCACTATGCAGTTATCTCCACATTCTCACCAGTCTCACCAACCGGCGGCGCTTACCGGCGCGCGCACACGGAGTGTCACGTCATGGCATGGTATGCCTACTGCATCGGTGAAAAAATAGCCTTCCCGGAGTTAGCCCGTCATCGCAAACCAGTTCCGTTGGAATCCGTACTCGGAGTCAGCGGCAATCAAGTTTTCCTCTACCCCGCCAGTGACCTCGCCATCATCGTCAGCGAACACAATCCAGCTGAAACCCTTAACCAGAAATCCGGCGTGGACCACGCACGGGTCATCGCCGACTGCTTCCAGCATTCAACCGTTTTGCCGTTCCGTTTTGGTACTGTATTTGCCGACGACGAAAGCCTGCGCAAGTCCATCCGCTCCAACCAGCGGCAGTTCCAGGGCAATATCGACAAGCTTCGCGGCAAGACAGAGATGCACCTGAAGATTTTTGTGGATGACTGCTGCGCCCACTCGCTGGACAAGCACGTGCCGGCAGAAGGGGTTGGCCGCGAATACCTGAGCAACCTGCGCGAGAACGCGGCGCGGACCCGCGAACGACAGACGCGCGCACGGGCGGTGAGCTTCCAGATGCATCGGCTGTTTATGCCGCTGGATGAGGAAGTCAGCTGCCGGTTGACTGAAAGCGGCAAGATGGTGCTGGATGTGGCGCACCTGATTGACCGCAAGTATGTCGAGCGCTACCAGAACAAGTTCGCCACCACCAGCGCCATGATGCGGGAGTGCCAGATGCAGGTGTCCGGCCCTTGGCCACCGTATCACTTTGTCCACCGGCTTACGCGCGGAGTGCACGCTCCGGCGCAACCGGCGGCTGCCCGTGTTGCCGCCCCGGCTTCTACCCCGCTAGCCGGACTTGCGGATGTGATTCCGGCCATGGCATAGCGACAGGTTCAAAGCATTCCTGACTCAAAAGCCCCGACTCCGGCCGGGGCTTTCTTTTGGAGCAAAAAGGGCTGGACGTGAGCCTGGCAACAAACTCTTAGGCAACAAACTCTCAGGAGATGCTGGGGCTTTTGCGGCGACCGAGGACAAAGGCCTTACGGCGGTCTTTGGAGGCGTGATCGATCTGCGTCCAGAAACCGACGAAGTAGTCGATGGCGGAGATGGTGGAGACCAGCACGGTGAAGTAGATGGCGGCGATGGCGATCCACAGGACGGGAATGATGACGACGCCAAACTGCCACTGATGCCACTGATGGGCGAGGATGGCGGCAACGACGGCGACGATCTGGGTGACGGTTTTCAGCTTGCCCAGGTCGCTGGCCTGAATGGTGAATCCCTCCGAGGAGGCGATGGAACGGAGGCCGGAGATGAGGAACTCGCGGCCGATGATCACCACGGCGATCCAGACTTTGACGACTTGAGGGTTGTAGGCGACCAGGGCGATGAGCGCTCCGGTGACCATGATTTTGTCGGCGATCGGGTCCAGGAGCATGCCAAGGGTGGTGATCTGCGCGCGCTTGCGGGCCAGATAACCGTCAAGTCCATCGGTGATGGAGGCCAGGATGAAGAGGATCGAGGCCAACTGCTCCTGCTCGCCGTGCGCCTGCCAGGGGAAGTGCGGCGACAAGATCCAGAGCAGCAGGGGAATCATGGCGATCCGGCTCATCGTGATGGAGTTGGGCAGGTTCATGCGGTTTCGCCGGAGCCGGGGAAAGCGCGGCCGGTTTAGCTCCATTATTGCACTGCGGCTTGGAGACCGAGGAGTGCGTATGCTGTGATGACCTTCAAGCGGCCGTCTCTTAGACTGGGTGCAGGGGCACTGGAAGCAGGAGACAGCGATGAGCGATGGCCGCGAGGAACGCGAAGAACGCGAGAAGCGCCGCGAACAGGAAGAGCGCGAGGACAGAGAGGACCGGCTGGACGGAGGCCGGAAGGATGAGTGGGAGCCGGAACGCGGGGGATCGTAGTGCAGCCAGGGTTGGCCCACGCCAGCTGGCAGCCGGGTTGGCAGCGATGGCTAGGATAGATTGAAGGGACGGAGCGATTCCGATCGCGCCAAGGGTTTGCCGGGGGCGGGCTGCCTTGCTGGGGAGGACAGATGCGGATTTTCACGTTGATTGTCGGCGTATTCTGCCTGTTTTGGGCGCTGTTCGACGCCTTTCAAACCATCATTCTGCCGCGACGGGCTACGGGACGATTCCGGTTGACGCGGCTGTTCTTTGTGATCACGTGGCACCCCTGGGCCTTCTTCGCGACACGGATGCGCGACGCGCGCAGGCGCGAATCGGCGTTCAGTTACTACGGTCCGATGTCACTGATTTTTCTGCTGGCGATGTGGGCCGCGGCATCGACCCTTGGCTTCGCCTTCATTTACTACGGACTCAACAGTCCCTTTAATGACAACCTGCAGGGGCCCGGCTTGTGGTCCGACTTATACGTCAGCGGGACGACCATCTTTACCCTTGGACTGGGAGACGTGACTCCCCACATTGGCTGGGTTCGTGCGGTCATCATTTTGGAATCTGGGACCGGGCTCGGCCTGCTTGCCGTAGTGATGGGATATTTCCCAGTGCTTTACGCGGCGTTCTCAAGACGCGAAGTGAGCATTTCTCTGCTGGATGCGCGGGCCGGTTCGCCGCCTACAGCCGCGGAGTTGCTGCGGAGGCATTCCTACCAAGGCGGAGACAGCGCGCTATCTCTGTTGCTGGTGGAGTGGGAACGCTGGTCGGCGGAGCTGCTGGAAAGCCACATCTCTTACCCGCATTTGTGCTACTTCCGCTCGCAGCACAGCAATCAGAGCTGGATCGGCGCGCTGACGTCAGTACTGGATACGTCCGCGCTATTAATTGCCGGAGTGCAGGGCCACGAGGCGCGACAAGCGCAATTGACCTTCGCCATGGCTCGCCATGCACTGGTGGATCTGTCGCAGATTTTTGCGCTCTCGCCGGTGACCAACGCCCCGGACCGGCTACCACCCGCGCGCTATGACCAGTTGTACGGGGTGCTGTGCCAGGGCGGGGTGAGCGTTTGCCGGGACGGCCATTCGTACGAGAGGCTGCGTGACATGCGCGCCCTCTATGAGGGTTATGCTGAAGCGCTGGGCAATTATCTGCGCATGCCGCTGCCGCCGTGGATTGCGGACACTTCGCACAAGGACAACTGGCTGGCAGTAGCCAAACTGCGCGCCGAGACCGAGGCCGCGAACCCTGCGTCTGGCCCAGTGAAGCAGACCGAAGTAGCGCCGCACAGGATGACCTGGCTGGCAGACGATGAGCACGAATTCTGAGTCGAATCGAGGCAATCTAAGTCAACTGCGATTGGCCGATGCTTTCTCAAACAGGTCGACAAACTCGCGGTAATGACCGGCAATGGTGTCCACGGCGGTTTCTCGCGAGGTCTTCTTGTCGCGCCAGGCGACCAGCGGATCCCAGAAATCGGTGCGACCGACAGCAAAGCCAATGAAGCCCGGCACGCTGGCCGCCGTGGTGAGCCATTCACGAACCTTCTGCTCATCTTCACCCCGGCCCAGAATGATACAACTGACGGCGCTGCGACCGTCTGCCCTTGCGGCCTCGACGATCGCCGCGCAGTCCTCGCGTCGATCGAGGCCTTCGATCTTCCAAACATCAGGCTCGACTCCGGCCTTCTGCAGTTGCTTGATGGTGTCGATCATCAGTTGCGGGCGCAGTTCGCGGTCGTAGGCTTTCTTGTCGCCCTTCACTTTTTGAAGCTGCGCCTTCTCGGCGGGCACCAACAGCTCGAACATGAACAGGCTGCGATTGGCGGAATGAAGATAGTCCGACAGGCGCTTCAATCGATCAGCCTGTTCGCGATTAAGCTGGGCATCGCCCTCAGGGTTGTAGCGCACCAGCACCTTCGAAAAGGTGGGATGAATGGCCTCGATGTGCGCGCCGAAGTCCTCGCCATATTCAAAGTCGAACTCTTCCTGACCGCTTTTTTCTGCCGGGCACGCGAAAGTATAGCCCTTCTCCGCCGCATCGCGAAGAATGGCAGCGCCAAACTGTTCATCAACGAGTATGCCGCCCTTCTGCTGGGGCGCGCCCTGAGCAAGCGCCTGCTGAAACCCCTCGTAGATGACCTGTTTTGCGGCTGCAATTTGGGCCGTCTGTTCAGCGTTCAACGCGCCCTTCCAGCCAAACATGCCCGTCTCGAAGGAGCCGCGATGATCGAAGGGAAGAATGTAGAGCGGCTTCTGGTAGCCACGGATGGTCATGCCTGCTCCTTGAGTTTGCGGTAACGACGAATCAAGTTGTTTGTGGAGCTATCGTGCTTGAGGGTTGGCTCGGCCTGGCTTTCCAGTTCCGGAATAATGCGCTGGGCGAGCACTTTGCCCAGTTCCACGCCCCACTGGTCAAAGGAATTGATCTGCCAGATTGTACCTTGCGTGAAGACGCTGTGCTCGTAGAGCGCGATCAGCTTGCCGAGGATCCCCGGCGTCAACTCTTGGGCAAGAATTGTATTCGATGGGCGGTTGCCTTCAAACACGCGATGGGGCACAAGCCAATCCGGCGTGCCTTCGGCCCTTACCTGCTCTGCCGTTTTGCCGAAGGCCAGCGCCTCGCTCTGCGCGAACACATTCGCCAGCAGCATGTCGTGATGGCGGCCGAGCACATTGAGTGATTTGCCGAAGCCGATAAAGTCGCAAGGGATTAGCCGCGTTCCCTGGTGAATGAGTTGATAAAACGAGTGCTGCCCATTGGTGCCGGGCTCGCCCCAGTAGATCGGTCCGGTGGCGTAATCGACCTGGGCACCGCCGATGGTGACGTGCTTGCCATTGCTCTCCATGGTGAGCTGTTGGAGATACGCGGGGAAGCGCTTCAGGTACTGCTCATAGGGCAGAACGGCGACTGTCTGTGCGTCGAAGAAGTCCGTGTACCAGAGACCCAGCAAGCCGAGCAGCACGGGAAGATTCTTTTCAAACGGGGTGGTGCGGAAGTGCTCGTCCATCTGGTGGAAACCGTCGAGCAGGAGGTGAAAATTGTCCGGTCCGATGGCCAGCATGGTGGCCAAACCGATGGCTGAATCCATCGAATACCGGCCGCCGACCCAGTCCCAGAAGCCGAACATGTTGGCGGTGTCAATACCGAATTTCCCTACGCCTTCAGCATTGGTGGATACCGCCACGAAGTGCTTGGCGACTGACGATTCGTCGCCTCCCAGGCCCTTGACCGACCAGGCGCGCGCCGACTGCGCGTTGGTGATGGTCTCAAGAGTAGTGAATGTCTTTGAGGAGACAATGAAGAGCGTCTCGGCGGGGTCCAGATCGATGACCGCTTCGGCGAAATCCGTTCCATCGACGTTAGAGACAAAGCGAAATGTCATGGAGCGATCGCTATAGTGCTTGAGCGCTTCGTACGCCATGACCGGTCCCAGATCTGAGCCGCCGATGCCGATGTTGATCACATTGCGAATGCGCTTGCCGGTGTGGCCTTTCCATTCGCCGCTGCGCACGCGCTTGGAGAAAGCTGCCATCCGATCCAGCACTTCATGCACCCCGGGCACCACATCTTCCCCGTCGACGAAGATCGATTCGCCTTTGGGTGCGCGCAAGGCGACATGCAGCACGGCGCGCTTCTCGGTCACATTGATCTTGTCGCCTTGAAACATTTGCTCGATGCGCGATTGCAGGCCGGACTCGCGGGCCAGCTCGAGGAGGAGCTTGATCGTCTCGTCTGTGACGCGATTCTTGGAGTAGTCGAAAAACAATCCCAGGGCGTCAATTGTCAGCCGTTCCCCACGCCGTGGATCCGAGGCAAAGATCTCGCGCAGGTGCAGACTGCCGACCTGCTGGTGGTGCGCCTGAAGCGCCTTCCATGCTTTGCTTTCGGTAAGCGGTCCCTGGATCGTGGCGGATGTTGTTGCGGGTGCAGGCATTTTCCCTTTCCTTTCGCCTCTCAGCGAGGCCATCGACACATTCACTCTAGCGGCCGAGCCGGCGGGTTGTCAGCTGATGGGCCCCACTGGTCGTGAATCACGGCTCTCTTCCTGCTTGGATTCCTGACGACCGGAAAAGGTGTGAAGAATCGATGTGAAAATCCGCCCCTGACTGGTGAGTGGCTTCTGTTTCCAACGAAAGACCAGCACGGAGCGGCTCTCGTAGAATGATCCTGCCCATCGGGGGTGACGCTGGTACGATGCCAAAGCGGGGACACGGCCTTCACGAGCGTGCCGGGGCGCGGCCGAAGCGGGGCAAATCGATCGGGGTGGGGAAATCTGTGGGAATTCGAAGCAGCTTCATCAACCATATCTTCCCCGCGAACAGGCTCGCATGCGTGATCCGATGCGCGCTGTTGGCAGGGACAACCATGCTGGGGGCGCATGCGTCGGCTCAGGTTGAATATGTCGACCCTACAATTGGCAATGTCGGCATTCTGCTGGTGCCCACGCGGCCCACGGTCTATTTGCCCAACAGCATGATCCGCGTGTATCCGATGCGTTCCGATGGGCTCGATGATCGCATTCAGTCCTTTCCGCTGACGATCAACTCTCACCGTATCGAAGAGTTGTTCAGCATCATGCCCGGCAACGGCGATCCCGCCGCCTACGACCAAGAAATCACGACTCCGTATTATTACTCGACGCGCTTTGACGAGCGGCTGGTTCAGACAGAATTTACCCCTACCGAGCGCTGCGGCTATTTTCGCTTTACGTTTCCGGAAGGCAAGGAGTCCGTGGTGATGGCCAACCGCATGGCCGGCGACCTGGCGGCCTCGCCCGGCATTGCGATCAGCGGCGAAGAGCGATTCGACAACATGAAGGCCTATGTCTATGGGGAGTTTAGCCGAGCCGTTCGATTCGACGTCCAGCAGGCAGGCAACGGAAAACGCGTCATCGTTTCGGCAGATGGCACGGGAAGGCTCGAGTTCCGCTACGGGATTTCATTCATCAGCGTGGAACAGGCGAAGAAGAACCTGCGCCGGGAGATTCCTGACTGGGACTTTGACCGAATCAAGACCGCCGCAAAGACACGCTGGATCGAAGCCCTGGGCCGCATCGAGGTGGAAGGCGGCACAGAGGAACAGCGCAGGGTTTTCTACACGGCTCTCTATCGCTGTTACGAGCGGATGATCGACATTACCGAAGACGGCAAATACTTTAGCGGCTTCGATCACCAGGTTCACGAGGACCCGCGCCCCTTCTATGTAGATAACTGGCTCTGGGATACGTTCCGTGCGCTTGAGCCGCTCCAGACGCTGCTCAACCCCGACATGGAAGCGGACAAGATTCAGTCCTACGTGCGCATGTATCAGCAGTCGGGAATCATGCCCACGTTTGCCCTTGTGACCGGACCGTACGCCTGCATGAATGGCAATCATGCCGCGCCCTGGTTTGCGGACGCATGGTTCAAAGGCGTACACAATTTCGATCTTCAGACCGCCTTTGAAGGGGTCCGCAAGCGCTCGCTTGAGGTGACGCATTTGCCATGGAGCCTGAGACCCGCCGGGCCGCTTGACCAGTTCTACTCGGCGCACGGGTACATGCCGGCTCTGCGGCCGGGAGAGAAGGAGACTGAGCCGGGAGTTGCTTCTTTGGAAAAACGGCAGCCGGTTGCTGTGACTCTGGAAAACAGTTTCGACGACTGGTCGATTGCACAGCTGGCGCGGGAGTTGAACAAGCCCCAAGATGAGACGCTGTTTCTCGAGCGCGCGGCCGATTACAAGAATGTATTTCGCGTTGACAAAGCAATGATGTGGCCCAAAGACCGTGAAGGACAATGGATCGAGCCCATGGATCCGAAGTTCGGCGGCGGGATGGGCGGCCGGGATTATTACGATGAGAACAACGGGTACACCTATACCTGGGATGTGATGCACGACTACAACGGCCTGTTCAGTTTGATGGGTGGGCGCACCAAGGCTGCAGCGAATCTCGACCAGCTTTTTCGTGAACCGCTGGGCAGACCGAAGTACGAGTTCCAGGCCAGGTTTCCCGATTCGACTTCGATGGTGGGCCAATTCTCTATGGGGAACGAACCGAGCATGGCGATTCCCTACATCTACAACCGGCTTGGCGAACCGTGGAAGACACAGAAGCGTGTCCGCATGCTGCTTGCGTCGTTCTTTCCGGATACGCTCGAGGGCATCCCCGGGGACGAGGATGGCGGCGGGATGAGCGCATTTGTCGTGTTTTCGATGATGGGGTTCTATCCGGTGACGCCGGGAATTCCAACCTATGACATCGGCAGCCCGGTCTTTGAAAAAACAACGATTCACCTCAAGAACGGCAAGGACCTGGTGATCATCGCGCATAACACTTCGCGGGACAATAAGTATGTTCAGAGCGTGCGGCTGAATGGAAAGACTCTTGATCAGGTCTGGTTTCGCCATGCGGACATTGCCAATGGCGGCACGCTTGAACTGACGATGGGCAACGCGCCGAATACCACGCTGGGAACTGCAGCCTCGAGCCTTCCTCCGGACTCGATGGATGTTCATCCGGAGGACTTCAGCAGGCAGGATGGGCGCGACGGGCAATGAGAATTTAACAGCGGTATTTGTCGGGAGGAATTTGCCTACCTGTTGCGCTCGGTCATCGGTTTTCCTGCTGCACAGCCGGCTTGTCCGAGCTGCTCAACAGGAACATGCTCTTCGATGATCTCATTCGCTCGATTGCCTCTCTATCCGCCCAGCGGCTCGCGTAGCGAATGTCTCGGGTAGAGTCCATGTCATGGTCACGCCAGGTGGCATCGGGTGGTGAAGGCACATGCTCAAGACGGCGCAAAAGCGGAATGCAGAGCTTGAACTCCGCGAGGGTCGTAAGGAAATCCATCCTGTTCACCAGTGCGAAATTGATTAAAATACAGGTAAGCGTCGGTCGAGGCGAGTGACGACACAGCTCGACCGGCGACGGTGCAATGAGGCCTGCAGAATGGGAACAGATACCGCGTCTGACACCGGAGGATGTTTGGGCTGAGGTCAAACGGCCAGACCTGCGACAAATCGTCGAACAGCGTCTTCGCAATGGCCATCTTCAGTTGGTGCGGCTTGATGCGCCGGAGAAACTTGCCCTGTTCTGTTCGCAATCTACAGCCAAGTTCTCGAAAAAAGAGAAAGTGCCTGTTTAGCAATTGCTGAGAATCGAGGCTGGGCCATCGCTACGGATGAGTCGAAGGACAGAAAGTGGCGACGGACAATCTCAGACAAGAAACTGCAAATCATCAATACCCAGACATTGATACTGCAATCGATTAGGGCAGGAAGAATTACCGTGCAACAAGCGGATGCGATTAAAGCGACGCTCGACGTCAACCGGTTTCGGCTATCAATTAATTCTTTTGCTGATTTGCTCTGAGGAGGAGATCATTGATGCCTTGGAAACTGCGAAAATTAAAAGCGGGATGAGCATCAAGCCCATCCCGCTCGTCTGACCTCGAAACCACGATCTTTGAAAACAAATCGCCCCGGCAGAATGGTTATGCGTAGATACCGCGCTGCTTGATGGTGATTGCTACGCGATCGATGGCCAGCATATAGGCCGCGATGCGGTTGTTGACGTTGTGGGCTTCGGCGTAGCGGACCACATCGTCAAAGCTGTCTCTGAGAATGGCCTCCAGCTGCTCGTTGACGAGCGCTTCCTTCCAGAAGTAGCCCTGGCGATCCTGCACCCACTCGAAGTAACTTGCAGTTACGCCGCCGGCGTTGGCCAGAATGTCGGGCACGATGAAGATGCGCTTGTCGGCGAGGATCTCATCGGCCACAGCGGTGGTAGGGCCGTTGGCGCCTTCGACCACAATGCGGGCCTTGATGCGGTCTGCATTGCGGCTGGTGATGACGTTCTCTGTGGCGGCGGGAATCAGAATCTCGCAGTCAGAGACGAGCAGTTCTTCACTGGGCATGGCTTCGGCGCCTCGGAATCCAAGCGTGGTGCCGTTGCGATACTTGTACTCAATGAGCTGGTGAATGTCGATGCCATTGAGGTTGGACAGGCCGCCTTCCTTTTCCGCGATACCGACGATCTTGTAGCCGTGTTCAAGCATGAGGCGGGCGGCGTTGGAACCAACATTGCCGAAACCTTGAATGATTACGCGGCAGCCGTCAATGGGCATATTGAGGTAGCGCAGGCTCTCATCGCACATGACCATAACGCCGCGGCCGGTGGCTTCGACGCGTCCGCGCGAGCCGCCAATGTTGAGGGGCTTGCCGGTGACCACGCTGGTGACCGTGTGGCCCACGTGCATCGAGTAGGTGTCCATGATCCATGCCATGGTTTGCTCGTTGGTGTTGACGTCGGGAGCGGGAACATCCTTTTCCGGTCCGATGAAGTCGATGATCTCCGAGGTGTAGCGACGAGTCATGCGCTCCAGTTCACCCTGGCTCATGGTTTTGGGGTCGCAGATTACGCCCCCCTTGGCGCCGCCGAATGGGATGTTGACAACGGCGCACTTCCAGGTCATCCAGCTGGCCAGGGCGCGGACTTCGTCCAGTGTTACGTCGGGCGCGTAGCGGATGCCGCCCTTGCCGGGACCGCGGGCGATCGAATGCTGGACACGGAAGCCGGTGAACATTTCGATCTTGCCGTTGTCCATGGTTACGGGGAAATGGACGATGATCTCGCGCGATGGAGTGCTGAGAACCTTCCATAGATTTTCTTCAAGGTTGAGCTTGCGGGCTGCAAATTCGAATCGTGCGCTTTGTGCCTCCCAGGGATTGATCTCCTGGTCCAACGTCATTGCCGGTACTGCAATTGCCATAACTTCTCCATTTCGATTGCCTGCCGACCGACGCGGGTGGACCGAGAGTGGCATACCCGCAAGTCTAAGAAACAGCAGGGTTTCCTCCGCCTTTGCGGAGACCTTCCTGGTCCACTGTCCGCGCAGATGCCGGTGAGGAGGACCGTTGAGCCAGCGGATCGTCCCACGCAAGCTCAAACCCCAGTGAGTCTAGGCTTGGCCAATCAGGATCGTCAAGCCTGCCGGATACCCCTTTTGGGCCATCGGGAACCATATTGGAAACCCTTGGTTCCCGATCGGGCGCTTAACTGTATCGGCATTCAAGCAGGACATGGTAAGTGAATTCTGCATGAATCCATCGATTGCGCATCCAAAAGTACTTCACAGCGAGGTTGGACGCAGGATAAGCGACGGGGGTTTCGACTAATTTTGAGCCCGGCGCCAGGGATCGGCGAGGTAGGGGGACGGGCGCGATTTAGGCTGGGCGGATCGGCACAGTTAGACTGGATTGAAGTGAAAGCGCAAACCCATCCCGTTCTGCCCAGCCGTAAGGAGTTTCTGGCGCTCGCGAAAGAGCACACACTGGTCCCCGTATGCCGCACGTTGACGGCGGATCTGGAGACGCCGGTTTCGGCATTTCTGCGCACAGCATGGCCGGAGGGCGAATGCTTTCTGCTGGAGTCGGTCGAAGGCGGCGAGCAGGTGGGCCGCTACACGTTCATCGGCATTCATCCGTTCAAACGGATTGTGGCGCGGGGACGCTCGATTGTGATTACGGAGGAGCGCACCACGACGCGCATCGATGGCGGTATTTTCGAAGTGCTGCGCGAGGCGCTGAGCGGGCACAAGCCGGCGCGGCTGAAGGGGCTGCCGCCGTTTACGGCAGGGGCTGTGGGCTTCTTCTCCTATGATGCGGTGCGGCAGATCGAGCGGCTACCGGAACACTCAGCCGACGAATTGGGAATACCGGACGCGTGCCTGCTGTTCTTTGACGAAGTGCTGGCCTTTGACCACGTGCGCAAGGAGATCTGGCTGGTGGTGACGGCCGATGTGAGGGGCGGCAAACCTGGGGATGCTTACGAGAGAGCCGTCAAGCGGGTAGCGAAGCTGGAGAAGCGGTTGGCGAGTGCGCTGCCCAAGCTGCCTCGGCAGCGCAACCAAGGCAAGCTCAAGGTGAAATACCGCACGACAAAGAAGAACTACCTGGCTAGTGTGGCGCGCACCAAGGAGTACATTGGCGCGGGCGATATTTTTCAGGCGGTGCTTTCGCAGCGGTTCGACGTGGAGCCGGGGGCGGACAGCTTTCAGGTCTATCGTGCGCTGCGGACGGTGAATCCGAGCCCTTACATGTACTTCCTGCGCATTGCGCCGGAGGGTCCGCTGGGCGGGCGTCCGGCGAAGGCCAAAAATGGGCGGGGAAAGACGGCCCCACTGGAGCTGGCGGGCTCGTCACCGGAGCTGCTGGTGCGGGTGCATCAGGGCAAGGTGGAATACCGGCCAATTGCCGGGACGCGACCGCGGGGCTCCACAGACAAGGAAGACCAAGCACTGGCTGATGAGATGATCCACGACGAGAAGGAACGCGCGGAACACGTGATGCTGGTGGACCTGGGGCGCAACGATGTGGGACGGGTAAGCGAGTTTGGGAGCGTGAAGGTCGACCGGTTGATGTTCGTCGAGCGCTACTCGCATGTCATGCATATCGTGAGCACCATCGAGGGACGTCTCAAGCCGGAACTGACTGCGGTGGATGCGCTGCGTGCCTGCTTTCCCGCCGGCACGCTGAGCGGCGCACCCAAAGTGCGGGCCATGGAGATCATTGAAGAGCTGGAGCCGGTGCGGCGCGGCACCTATGGCGGCGCGGTGCTCTATGCGGATTTCTCCGGGAACCTGGATTCCTGCATCGCGATCCGATCGATGTTGGCCATTGGCGGCAAAGGCTATGTGCAGGCGGGTGCGGGCATCGTGGCCGATTCGGTACCCGAGCTGGAATATCAGGAGTCGATTAACAAGGCGCAGGCGGTGATTCGGGCGATTGAACGCTCGCGGGAGCTATGACGACGGATGGAAGTCGATAGCTTACCACCCTCTAGTCATCGGCACCGAAGACGCGTTTGAAGAATTGACCCAGGCGGTGAAACACGCCAGGCTTCTTCTTTGCCGGGACCGCTGAAGGGCCAGTGACGGTAGTGGGGGTTGCGGCGGAACTGGGAGTGGTTGCGGCAGCGGTGGGAGTCGTAGCGGCGCCGGTGGGGGGAACGGGCTGGTCGGCCTGAGGCGTGTGGTCGCCGGCGTTATAGACCAGCGAGTCAGAGCTCTGTGCCTGATTTCCCAGAGCGCCGGCCGGTATGGGCGCCGGATGCAAGGTGGGCGCGAGCCCTTCGCTTTGGGCCAGGGGAAAATCATTGCCGCCTTTGGCAGGTGGCGGACATCCGCAGGGTTCCTTCTCCTGGTCGACAACCGCCTGCAGGCTGCCATGCTGGAACATGACGCGCTGCCCCGATTGCACGCGATAGGCACCGCCGTCAAAGAGGCTGGTGACCAGGACATAGGGCGCGTTGAGGCCAGCATTATCGACGCAGGTGTCGCCGTTGGCGCCGAGACGCACTTTCACATCGGCCGCTCCGGGACCGCCGATGAGAATGCGGAAGTCGGGAGTCATCAAAATATCGGAATCTCGGCCGGTGGCAAAGCTGGCCTCGACGGCGCCATGGTCGATGGCCATCATGAGGCCGGGAATTTCGCCGGCCCCTACACTGGAGTCGGCGGCCAGCTTGACGGTGGTGGAAGCGCAGACACGCAGGGTCCCTCGATAGGGCAGCAGAACCTGAGCGGTTTCAGGCCCGGCCGTGACCTGGCCGCCGGAAGCGAGGAAGGCGCGCCCATTGTAGACCTGGAGGTTGCCGGAGACTTCGGCCGCGAAACCGGGTGACTTGCTGTCGAGAGGGACAATAGCCAGCGGATGGACCATGAGCGATCGGGCATCGGGAGCGGTGGCCGCGGCCGGCGAAGGCACGGGAGGACTGGATCCCGTTGGGGCCTGCTGGGCGCTCGATAGCGGGACTGCCAGGAACATCGCCAGGCCCAAAATGGCAGCAGGCTTGATCGGCTTGATCACGCATGGAAAACGCATTCGAGAAAGCCACAGCACGAGCATCGTGACCTACATGTCCAGGAAGTTGCGAATCATCTGGTGACCGCCCTCGGTCAGTACGCTCTCCGGATGGAACTGCACGCCCTCAATGGGCAATGTGCGATGACGCAGGCCCATGATGACCGCATCGCTTCCCACCTTGCCGCCGTTTTCCTTGGTGCGCGCGGTAATGACCAGCTCTGCGGGCAGCGAATCTTCTTCGACGATCAAGGAATGATAGCGCGTGCAGGTGAGCGGCGTGGGCAGGGTGGAGAAGATGCCTTTGCCGTCGTGCTCGACGGCGCTGGTTTTGCCGTGCATCAGGTGGTCAGCGCGGACGACGTTCGCCCCGAAGGCTTCGCCGATGGCCTGGTGCCCCAAGCAGACGCCGAGAATGGGCGTGCGGCGCCCCAATGCCGCTATGTGTCGAATGAGCGGGACGAGGATGCCCGCTTGGCCGGGCGTGCACGGCCCGGGCGAAAGCAGGATGCGCTCCGGCTGCAGTGCCTCAACCTGCTCCACCGTCAGCTCGTCGTTGCGATATACCTCGACCTCAGCTCCCAGTTCGCCCAAGTACTGTACCAGGTTGTAGGTAAACGAATCGTAGTTGTCGAGGACAAAAACCATACTCACCAGTGTAGATGATGTCCCGGCTATGGCGCAGAGCTGGAATCGGGGGCCAACGGGGCGGTTGCGCGAGCTGCAGCAATCTGCAAAACTGGCCTTGGTCAACAACTCATGGTTCTTCATTTTTTGATTCAAGGTCGCGTCCAAGGGGTAGGTTTCCGCTGGTTTGTGCACCGCGAGGCCAGCGAGCTGGACCTGCGCGGCTGGGTGCGCAACACCGAGGACGGCGATGTGGAGGTGGTGGCGCACGGCGACGACCAGGACTTGGCCGAACTGCGCGCCAGTTTGCGCCGCGGCCCGCGCGGCAGCCGCGTCGACAGGCTCATCGAGCACACGCTTGACGAGAGCGAAGCTGCCAAGCTGAACTCATTTCACATTGAAGGGGCGTGGTAAGGGCTGGGACGAAGAGACTCGGACCTGAGACAGCTTCGAGCTTTCCCCCTTTCGCCCTCGGATCGACGATTTTCCGTTGCCCCGGAACCTGTCTCGAGCCCCTCAGTCCCTGGCCCCCCTGCTCCCCTATAATCGATGGGGAAGCCGAACCGCGTTCCCGCCTGTTCTTTTTCCGCACACATGAGTCAAAAATCGAGGAGTAAACCCACGCATGTCTGAAGAAACAAAAGCAATTGATGTCGAATCGCTCAAGGAGCTGGTGCGCACGGTTCCGGACTTTCCCAAGCCCGGCATCCTGTTTTACGACATCACCACGGTGCTCAAGGACAAGACCGGCTTCGCTAAGCTCATAGACATGCTGGCCGCGCACTACATCGAACGGAAGATCGACCTGGTGCTGGGCATTGAGGCGCGCGGATTCATCTTTGGACCGGCGCTGGCCTACCGCCTGAACGCAGGCTTTGTGCCGGTGCGCAAGCCCCGCAAGCTGCCTGCTCCGGTGGCCCGGGTTACCTATGATCTGGAGTACGGCTCCGACACCCTGGAGATTCACCTGGACGCCATCGCGCCTGGCCAGCGCGTGGTGCTGGTAGACGACCTGCTGGCTACCGGTGGAACCATGGAGGCGACGGTGAAGCTGGTCAATCAGCTGGGGGGCGAGATTGCCGGCCTGGCTTTCGCCGTGGAGCTTGACTTCCTGAAGGGGCGCGAACGCTTCAAGGAATTCGACGTGTTCAGCCTGCTGCACTACGATGAATAGATCTTCCCGGCATGATCAGGATGTGCTGCCCGGCGGTGGATCGGCGTGCTCGAGTTCGGGCACGGCCACGGCCGTCTCTTCCTGGAACATCTGCGCATCGGCGAAGCGGTAGCCGACATAGACATCGGTCAGCAGATAGACCGGGGTTGAGGGATCATCTTCAATCTTCTTGCGCAACTGGCGTACGAAGGTGCGCAAATACTCGACCTCTTCGCGGCAATCGGCGCCCCAGACTGCGCTCAGCAGTCGGGCGTAGGTGACCACGCGGCCGGCGCGAATCATCAGGCAGTGGAGAATGTCGAACTCCTTGCGGGTGAGGTGCACGACCTGGCCGCGCTTGGTCGTGGTGCGCTTGACGGGATCGATGCGAATTTCACCGATTTCGATGGGAGAATCCTCGGCACGGGCCGGCGACTTGACGCGACGAATGGCGGCGCGCACGCGGGCCACGAGTTCGCGGGTGCTGAAGGGCTTGGTAACGTAGTCGTCAGCGCCCAGGTCAAGCGCCTCCACTTTCTCCTCTTCCTTGTCCCGGACGGTGAGCATCAGGATGGGCAAACGCGGCGCAAATGCGCGAATGCGGCGCAGCGTTTCCACGCCGCCGATGCCGGGCATATTTACGTCCAGCAAGACCGCGTCGAAAACGGTCGTACGCAGCATTTGCAGCGCCTCCTCGCCGCGCGAGGCTTCGGCGACCTGAAAGCCCAGTTCCATCAGCGGAGGCCGCAATGCCCTGCGGATGGCTGATTCATCGTCGACAACAAGAATGCGAAGTACGGGCAGGTTCATGACGGATTCCTCTTCTCGACTGGTGCGGGAATAGCGGCAAAAAATGTGGTTCCTTCAACTTCTTCGCTGGTCACCCACACGTAGCCGCCATGAATCACCGCAACACGTTTGGCCACGGACAGGCCAATGCCCGTCCCCGCGGCTCGATTGGATTGGGTGGATGATCGATAGTAGCGATTGAAAATGCGCTCGCGGTCCGCCATGGGGATTACCGGACCGTAGCTGTGCACGGAAAAGATGGCTTCGGCACGGGCGCGCACCACGCAAATGGTAATCGTGGTACCGAAAATCGAATATTTGCATGCGTTGTCAACATACTGGGTCAGCAGCATGACCATCAACTGCCGGTCGCAGGAGATGACCAGGTCGTCGTCCTCGAGCTTGATGTTGACCTTCATGCTGGCCAGCCGGTCACCCAGGCTGGCAACCACTTCTTCTATCAGCGAAGCCACGCCGACGGGCGAAGCGTGGAGCACCACCTCGCCTGCATCGAGGCGCGCGGTGGTCAGCAGCCGGGTGGTGAGTTCATTCAAGAGGCCGGTCTGTTCATCGATCAGCGCCACCAGTTCCGTCTGGCCGGGGGACAGGTTGCCCATCTCTCCGAGGCCGGTTGAGGCGGCCCGGATGGCGGTCAAAGGTGTTTTGTAGGCATGGGCCAGGCTATCGAGAACGGTGGCGCGGAGCTGCTCGGTGCGGCGCTCCGTCTCAATGCGACTCTCGTTGGCGAAGGCGCGGTAGCGATCGAAGGTGATGGCGATGAGCGAAGCGATGGCGTTGTTGACCATGGGGGTGGTGTCGCCGCGCACCACCAGACTTCCGACGGGTACCGTTCCAAGGCGGACAACGCGGCGGCCGAGGCCGCTTTCCGCCTCATCGTCCGAGGTTTCAAAGTAATAGACATTCTGGGCCAGCTCGTGGGGGTCCACGCTCCAATAGCCGGCCTGAAAGACGGTGTGCAACTCAGCGTCGTAGACCGCCACGGCCTCGAGTGCAAAGATCTCATGCACCAGTTCAGCCAGTTGCGGACCGGGCTCGACATGCAGGTTCATTTGCAGGGTGCGGCGCGTGAATTCGTAGAGGTCATGCATCTGACCGCCGCGCGACTCGGCTTCGCGCGCATGGTTTGTGACCCGCGTTGACAGCCGGCTGATGGCCAGCGCCACGAGCACGAACACCACCAGCGTTACCGAATTGACCGGATCAGCCGCAAGGGTGTGCTGCTGCTGACGCGCGGTTAAAAAACCCTGCGCTCCAACCGCCGAAAGCGACACGATGACCGCTTGCCAGAAGCCGCTGAACAGTGCCGTGGCAACGACGATGAGCAGGTAAAGCAACACCGCTACGGAGAACATCCATCCGGACCACTGGGTAAGCGCCGCGATGAGAATGACGCCTAAAATGCCCAGCGCACACTCGAGCACAAACAACAGCACGCGCAAGCCGCGCCCGCGCCGGGCAGCGAAAGCCGAGTACATAGGGATGTTGCTTCCAGCCAACCCTTCACCAACCTCTCAAAATTCAACCGGATGGGGGAAGTCTCCATACCCGTTGCGATTGCATGCGCAGCGATTGTGCGCCAACGCTCCCGCCGACCGCGCCCTCTCCTCGCGTGTGTCCTGTTCACTCAATTCAGGGCTGGTTCAGGATTCACTCGATCCGGGATTCACTCGATCCGGGCTGGTTCGGGACTGGCTTAGAGGCATTTTAGCAGGAGTTCCAAGCAGAGTTCCCCGCCCGCCGGGTGCTCCCAGCGCCGGTCCACCGGCCAACACTCGGACAAGGACCGCTTTGAGCAGGACAACAGCGACCTCAATCAAACGCAGGCTACCCTTACAGTTGGCGTTGTGGCTTTCTTCGCGGCCGAGCGCTCAAGCCATTGCGATTCCGACCCTCAGTTTCCATCGCTGAGCCAGGGGGAATCGCAATGGCTCTCGAAATGGAGCCAATCCCGCCCAACGGAAACGAGCGAAACCGCCTGTTTTTGAGATTCCTCATTTCATCCTTATCGCGTCAATTTTACGATTTGGTTTACCCACAACGACCGCATCCGCCCGCTGATGAACGGCGAACCGGGCGACACATCGCAAAGTCCCGGCGCACGCGGCCCCGGGGACGCTAGGACGAACTTCACTCTTCAGGAGAATGCTCATGGCAGAACCGCAAGCACCTCAGATGCAGGCCACAGTGGGCCTCACCGGGCTGACTAGCAACGCAATGGCCCTCATCGCACCGGGCGCCTTCCTCTGGCTGACCTTCGCCATTCAGGCCAACACAGGCGTGGCCGGGCAGCCTTCCACCGCTCCGGCGATGTGGTGGGGCATTATTGCCGCCTTGCTGCTGTGCCTGGCAACCGCCGTGGCGTACGCGGAAATCTCCAAACTTTATCCCGGCACCGGTTCGAGCTACTACTACGCTGAGCAGGCACTGCTGTCCAAAGACAAGGCCTTCAAATATGCGCGCGTGGCCAAATTCGTCGTTGGCTGGGGCTCGCATTTGTATTACTGGGTCTATCCCGGCGTGATGGTTGCGACCACGGGCATCTTCACCGGCTATATCGTGGGCTTCCTCTGGCCCAACGTGATGAGCGGCTCCAATCCCGGGCCCATCTTCATGGCGCTTGTGGCTGTGCTCTTTTCCTTCTTCGTAGCCTGGATTGCCGCCAAGGGTGCGGGCGCTTCGACCGCCGTCAACGTGGCCATCAACGTGGTGCAGATCTCCGCGCTGATTGTTTTTGCTGCACTGGCGATTCAGTATCGTTCCAGTCATCCTTCCGGATCGGCGGGCTTCCAATATGACCCGCAGACGCTGGCCACCTACACGTTCCAGTTCCAGTCAGACAAGACGGGCGCCACGATTCGCGACGCCAGCGGCACCCCGCTACCACTGCTTGATGCATCCGGCAAACCGGTTCCCTACCATATCACCTATCCGGAAACCGACGCGAGCGGCGTGTTCCTCTCGCATCCCTCGGCGGGTTCCGTCGTTTCTCTGCACAAGATCAGCTACGTGTTCATTCAGGCCACCGTTGCAATTCTTATCCTGGTGGGATTCGAATCGGTGACCTCGATGGGAAGCGAGGCGAAGAACCCGGCTAAGAATATTCCCATCGCCGTGATCTCGTCGCTGTTGATCCAGGGGCTGCTGTGCTACCTGATTGAGTATTTCGCGGCCAATTATTTCCTTAACTCGGGCTATCCGATGACCAGCGCTTCGGGATCGGCGGCGCCCATCGGCGACATGATGATCATTGTCGGCGACGCGCTGCTCGGCCAGGGGCATGGGAAGTACTTCATGCTGGCCGAAGCCGTCACCGTGTTTCTGGCGCTGATTGGCACCACGCTCAGCTGCATGAACACAGGCGCTCGCGTGACCTACGCCATGGGCAAGGATGATGAGGCACCCGAGCACTTCGGCATTCTGCATGACCAGTCTCTGTCTCCGCGGCGCGCCATCTGGACGCTGGCGGTGATCTCGGCGGTGATTGGAGTCGTCGCTGTGTCGCTGGTCTTCGCCGATGCCGCGGCTCCCAGCGATGCCACCATCGCCGCACTGCCGCATGGGATCTTCTCAAGCGTGGGCTACCTGTCCCATGACAAACTGGCGGCGTTGCCCAACTCACTGCTGACCGTCACACTGACGTCCAACTTTGGCACATTCATTCTCTACGCGCTGAGCTGCTTTCTGTGCATTGTGGCATTCCACAAACGACCGGACTACAGTTTCATCAAGCACCTGCTGATTCCCGGCTTCGGGCTTATCGCCAACCTGGTGTGCATGGCGTTCTACCTGATTGGACCGTTCGCCGGGCTGGGCACAAAGATGGAACCGCTGTGCGCGCTGGGCATTTCTGGAGCCTGGGGCCTGTACGGAGCCATCTATTTCATTCGCTCCTCTCAGTCCAAGGGCAGAGCAGTTTTGCTGACAGCGAGATAGCTTCGGCGAACAGGACCGCAATTGCCGGGTGGCCTCCGCTGCTTGTCTTTCCGTTCAGGCAAGTGCTCGAGGGCCACCCTGCAACGTTTTGGCTAGTAGCGTTCTGGCATGGAATGTTTCACAATCTTCAGAGAGAGAGAGCAACCTTTCCGCGGTCAAGCGGTTGAACTCTCAGGCGACTGCGCCCATGTTAGAAATTGAATTCGGCCAGACAAGCGATTTCGGCAAAGTCCGCACCAACAATGAAGACGCCATGGGTGTGTTCATTCCGACTTCCCGGCAGCAGACGAGTTCGCATGGATATCTGTTTGCGGTAGCCGACGGGGTGGGCGGACTGGACCTGGGTGAAGTGGCATCTTCAACCGCGATTTCCGTAGTGACAGAAGGCTTCTCCAAGGCGCAATCCGGCACGCTTTTGGCGGCTCTGATGCCGCGCCTGGTGCAACATGCCAATGCCGCCGTGCACGACTGCACGCTGGCTCCGGAATATCGCGGCAAACGCATGGCGACGACGCTGGTCGCCTGCGCACTGCGCCACAATCAGGCCGTCGTTTCTCACGTCGGAGACTCGCGCTGTTACCTGGTACGCAATGGGCAGGCCAAGCAGATTACCCAGGACCATACCTGGGTGAACGAACAGAGAAAGATGGGCATCCTCTCGGCCGGCGAAATTGCCCAATCCGCTTCCCGACATGTACTCATCCGCTCGCTCGGGCCAGAGATGTTTGTGGCGCCCGATACCACATCCATTCCCCTTCAGGCAGGCGATGTGCTGGTGCTTTCCACGGACGGCGTGCATGACGAGATGAGCGATCAGGCCATTGCTCAAATTGTTTCCCAGGGCAAGGACATGGAAGAGATCGCCCGTGAACTGGTGGCGCGCGCTGTCGAAGTGGACGGGGGTGATAACACGACGGCGCAGGTGATTCGCGTGAAATCCGTCGAGCAGGTGGGGATGTATCGCGGACGACCTTACAGGCTGCCCGCCTGATCGAAACTACTGAGGACAAGGCGGCTCTTCAAAACAGATCACCCGCCCGCGCCCCATCAACCCACCCCCGTTGAGAGGCCCGGACAGGCCTTACGGATTCCTTACTGTTCTCTGGGGATTTCCCGATAGAGTAATATAAGTCCCCGCAATGGAGAGTGCTCTTCCATGGGTTTTCACGACGGCTTTGAGTCCGGTTCGCAAATCGACTCCTACCGCATCGAGGCCCCCATTGCCCGCAGCGGCATGGCCACCATCTACCGCGCCAGGGACGTGCGCGACAATCGCGTGGTGGCGTTGAAGATTCCCCATCCGGACCTGGAAGCCGACCCGATCCTCTTCGATCGATTTCAACGTGAGGCCGGCATCGGCGAGAAGCTCGACCATCCAAAAGTGATGCGTGTGTTTGGCGGAGAGGAGCGCTCGCGGATTTACATGGTGATGGAATGGTGTGACGGGCGACTGCTGCGCGAGATCCTGGATCAAGGCCGCATGAGGCAGCCGCGGGCTATTCATATCGCCATCGGCGTGCTCGAGGCTCTCGAATACATCCACGCCCACGGCATTGTGCATCGCGACCTGAAACCGGAAAACATCATGGTGGACGGGGACGACAATATCAAGCTGATCGATTTCGGAATTGCCGGCGATGCCGGAGCGCGCCGACTGACATACGCCAATTTCACTGCCGCCATTGGAACTCCAAATTACATTTCGCCGGAGCAGGTCAAGGGCAAACGTGGCGATGGACGGTCAGACATTTATTCGATGGGCGTGATTCTCTATGAGATGCTGACCGGCAAGCTGCCTTTTAGCGGGCCTACGCCGCTGGCAGCGATGAACGAGCGGCTCCTCAACCATCCGGTGCCACCGTCGGTCGCGGAGCCTTCCATCTCTGCCGAGTTGCAGGAGACCCTGTATCGCGCCCTGGAGCGCGATCCGAAAAACCGCTATTCCCGGGCGCGCGAGTTTCTAGATGATTTGGAGCATATGGACCGGGTGGGCGTCGAAAACCGCCCGGAGCTGCGCGACTGGCAGAAGCGCAAATCGCAGTTGTTGCGCAAGATTGTCTACTACGGCGGCCTGGCCATGATTCCGGTGCTTATCCTGCTCCTGATGGTTCTTCTAGCCCACCACCGCTAAACTGATCTGCGCAGTCCTTGAACGTCGCTTTGCCGGCACATTTTTCGAAATCCTGATGGGTTCCTCATGCGAAATGCTCTACTATGTGGATCGCTATTTGAAGCCTGAACTGGTGAAGCTTAGCCGCTCGGAAATACTCGGGCAAAACAACCGGCAATCGGCGAAGACACTCTCTTGTATGGGCCGGGCGGTTGGTGTAGCCTGAACTGTTCAGCTGAGGATTTCGTCCCAAACTTGGGTGTCGAGTGGAGTGAAGCGTCGATCGCTTCCCTCTTCAGCGCGCCTCCTTGGCTGTGGGGCATCTGCGTTTTCCGGCGCGGCTGGCCTAATCCCATTCAATGCTGCCTATGTCTTTCCAAGAAAAGGAGATCCATGTCCACTGAATATCGCAATTTTCTTGCTCTCTCGTACGAGGAACTGGAAGAGCTGAATCTGGCCGCAAAGGCAGAGCGCTCCAGCCGCGTTCCGATCGACAAGATTCGCGAGAAGCGCATCAAGTATTTGACCGATGAGAAACGCATCAAAGCCGTGACGGTGCTTTTCAGCGACCTGGAAGGGCGTCTACACCTGCTCGATTATGACAAGAAGTTTCTTCTTGGCTCGTACGAAAATCTGACCTTCGATGGCTCGTCGATTCGTGGCTTCACGGCACAGAAGGAAAGCGACCTGCGCCTGGGCATTGACTGGAGCGCGTTCTACTGGGTGCCGGCGGATGTGTTCGGCAACGGCAAAGTGCTGGTGTTCGGCACGGTGATCGACAAGGACGGAACACCGTACTCGGGCGACCTGCGCGGCGTGCTCAAGGCCTACAGCGACAAGCTCTACGCGGAAAAGAAGTACACGCTCAACGCGGCCAACGAGATTGAAGGCTTCCTTTTCGCCGGCCGCGACGCGGAGAAGCGGTATCACGAGACGGGCAAGTTCGAATTCATCAACACGGGCGGCTACTATCACGTGCTGCCACTTGATCCGCTCCGCGTGTTTATCGACACCGCCGCCGAAGTGCAGCGAGCGATGGGCTTCCAGAATGAGAAGGACCATCCGGAAGTGGCGCCGAGCCAGTTTGAAATCAACTACGGATACGGCGAAGTGGTGGCCGCGGCGGACCAGATTCAGCTTTACAAGCTGTTGACACGCCAGATTGCCAACAACATGAACTATACGGCCAGCTTTCTGCCCAAGCCGGTGGTGGGCGTGAACGGGAGCGGCATGCACACCAACGTGTCCATCTCCGAGGACAAGATCAACCTCTTCTGGGATCCGGCGGGCCAGGAAAAACTGTCCGGCTTCGGCTGGGAGTTCATCGACCGAATCCTGACGCACGCACTGGACATTTGCCTCATCCTGAACCCGAGCGTGAATGCATACCGCCGTCTCGATCCGCATTTCGAGGCGCCCAATCAGATCAAGGCTTCGGCCACCGATCGCGGCTCGATGGTGCGCGTGCCTATTGGCAATGCGAAGTCGATGCGCGTCGAAGTGCGCTCCGTGGGGCCCGATGCCAACCCGTATCTGACCCTTTACTCGATCTTCAAGACGGGCATCGACGGCACCAAGGCGAACATCGACAACCTTCGCCAGGCGCAGCGTTACCTGCCCGACAACATCCAGTCGGCCATTGAAGACTTCAAGGGCTCGGCCTGGATTGGAAAGATCCTGGGAGCGGATGTGCAGGGCCGCTTTGCCGATCTCAAGCAGGCTGCAGCGAATCGTTCTCCACGCGAGCTGGGCACGTTTGTGAAGGGTTCGGAAGTGCAGTATCACCACGAAGTCTACAACCAGTCCCTGTGGAACTTGTTTTAGACCGCCGCCGGCCCATTCGAAGGTAACAGCAGCAAAGGCATCGCCGCTATCATGGGGTCGCGATGCCTTTGCTGCGTTTGGGATCCGACGGCCCAGGCAAGGAGGCCGGCAGAGCAATATAAAATTGCAGAACACCGGATAGCGAGCAAATCTGGGGCGTTAATTCGCCTATCCCGGTCGAAATCTCCAACACACCAAAGGAATGGTGGAATGCTTAAGATCAGATTCTCAAAATTCAGCGCGATTGCCTTGCTCTTCGCCGCTTTCGGTGTTGACTGCGCAACCGGCCTGGCTCAACAGCCAAAGCAGTACACAAACGAGGACTACGCTGCCGCCGAGCGGTTCATGAATTACAACGTCAATCCCCTTGCCTACCAAGGGGTGGTGCGCGCGCAGGCGCTTGAGGACGGGCGGTTCTGGTATCGCGATGCCAATAGCGAAGGCGTACGGTATGTCCTGATCGATCCCGGCAAAGGCACACGCGAGACGGCCTTTGATCACGCCGCGCTGGCCGCCGCGTTGCAGGCTGCCTCGAATGGGTCCATCAAGAGTGACCCCGCACATCTGTCGCTCGCCGATCTCTCATTCTCGGAAAATGATCGCGTCCTGACACTGACGGCCTCCGGCGCTTCGTATCGTTGCCAACTCAGCGCAAAGCCCACCTCTTGCAAGCGTCAGTATTCTGTTTCCGGACCGGGACCTGGAGCGGCGGAAGGCCCCGAGAATGGCGATAAGCACCCCCCATTGACCCTCTCACCCGACAAAAAGCTTGGCGCGTTCGTTCGCGACTGGAACCTGTGGGTGCGGGACATCGCCAGCGGGGCCGAGAACCAGCTGACGACAGACGGAGTGAAGGACTTTGGCTACGCGACGGACAACGCGGGTTGGAAACACTCCGAGGCGGCCATTCTGCTTTGGTCGGCTGATTCGAAGAAAATTGCGACCTTTCAGCAGGACCAACGCAAGACGGGCGAGATGTATCTGGTTCCGGTCACGAATTCACATCCCGCGCTGAAGGCATGGAAATACCCGCTGGTGGGCGACAAGGATGTCACGATGATTGAGCGGGTAGTCATTGACGTGGCCACCAAACAGGTGGTTCGCCTCAAAATGCCCCCGGATCAGCACCGCTCGACTTTGTGCGACGATGTGGCCTGCCACGGCAGCACCTGGGACGATGTCGAGTTCAGTTCGGACGATCGGAGCCTGGCCTTTGTCTCCACATCGCGCGACCATAAGCAGGAATGGCTGCGCGTGGCCGATACGGCGACCGGCGAGGTGCGCGAGGTGATGGGCGAAACAACGCCGAAGTTTTACGAGAGCGGCAACGGGATGATCAACTGGCATTATCTGCCGGCCTCGAACGAGATTCTCTGGTTCAGCGAGCGTGATGACTGGGGCAATCTTTATCTCTACGATCTCGCCACCGGCCAGCTCAAGAATCAGATCACGCACGGCGAGGGGAATGTGACTCAGGTTCTGTTCATTGACAAGAAGAATCGGATCATCTACTTCGTGGGCGTAGGAAAGCAAGCGGATCGCGATCCTTATTTCGAACATTTCTACAGCGTTCACTTCGACGGTACCGGGCTCCGTCTGCTGACTCCCGAGAACGCCGATCACAGTATCAAAGTTTCATCGGACGGGCACTACTTTGTTGATTCCTATTCGACGCCGACGGAACCGATGACAACTGTGGTGCGGGATAGCGATGGAAAGACGGTGATGGAGGTTGGCAAGCAGGATATCTCGAAATTGGTTGCCGATGGCTGGGTTCCTCCGGTGCCCATCAAAGTGAAAGGGCGCGACGGCAAGACTGATCTTTATGGCCTGATGTTCAAGCCTTCGCATTTTGATGCGTCGAAGAAGTATCCCATCATCAACAATGTCTATCCCGGCCCGCAGACCGGTTCCTGCGGGAGCCGCGAATTTGCGGCCGCTCATCGCGACATGCAGTCGCTCGCCGAACTGGGATTTGTTGTTGTCTGCATCGACGGCATGGGAACGCCGTGGCGTTCGAAGACGTTTCACGAGGCTTACTACGGCAATCTGGGAGACAACACGATTCCCGACCAGGTGGCGGGGATGAAGGATCTGGCGGCGCAATATCCGTTTATCGATCTTGATCGCGTGGGCATCTTTGGCCACTCCGGCGGCGGCAATGCGACGGGCGCGGCCATGTTCAACTATCCCGACTTCTTCAAGGTGGGCATTGCGGAAAGCGGCAATCACGATCAGCGCGATTATGAAGACGACTGGGCCGAGAAGTGGGCCGGCCTCGAAGTTAAAAATCCGGACGGCACCAGCAACTACGATTCACAGGCCAACCAGAACATCGCCAAAAACCTTAAAGGCCATCTTCTGCTGGCGCATGGAACGATGGACGACAATGTGCCGCCGAACAATACGTTGTTGGTGGTTGATGCGCTCATCAAGGCCAACAAGGACTTTGATCTGTTGATGATTCCCAACGTCCCGCACGGCTACGCCCGAGCTACGCAATACATGACCCGCCGCCGCTGGGATTATTTTGTGCGCTATCTGGCCGGCGACGTTCCCCCTAAGGAATATGAGATGAAGCCGTTCTCGGCAGTTTCCGCAGCGATGCGCGGCGGACCTTCAGATACCGAGGGTGGGGACGACCCTTATTGAGGAGTTTCACCGCGTCTGAGCGCGATAAGGTGCTCAATCGGCTGGCCGCCTGTCTGGGTGCATCCAGGAGAGGAACATGCAGGCGGCCATTACCGATTTTTCAATCCGCGGCGACCGCTTGTTCGCGAACAGACAGGGCCTAACAATCCTTGTATAACGCGCCTTCCTTCATGATGACGTGAAGATTTTTCTCTCGCACAACCAGGTCGAGGTCCTCGAGCGGATCGCCGTCAACTAACAGCAGGTCGGCAAGATAACCTTCCCTCACCTGGCCAAGTTCGTTCCCCAGGCCCATCACCTGGCCGCCGACCCGCGTGCCGCATTGGAGCGCCTCGCTCGGCGAAAAACCGAGCAAATCGACGAAGTGTTTCAGGTCGCGGGCATTGTCACCCTGGGGTGACTGAGCAAACCCGTAGTCGCCGCCGATGAGGATGCGGACGCCGCGCTTGCGCAGTTCTGTATAGACCGCAGCAGTGGAGTCGATGACGCGCTGCATCTGCCGGCCGACTTCAGAATCGCGGTAGAAGCCAAACGGCTCGCCCTCGTACAGGGTGCTATAAATGATACCGATGGCGGGGCCCACAAAGATGCGATCCTTGGCCGACTCCAGCATGTCGATCGCTTCCTCATCCGCCGACTCGCAGTGATAGATCACATCCACGCCGCAGCGGACGGCTCGCTTCACCGACTCCGCGGCACGCGCGTGGCAGTTGACCTTCTTGCCAAAGTCGCGGGCGACGTTGACCGCCATCTGTACTTCCTCTTCGCGCATCACGGTGAGTCCCCCATGCGCAGCCGGGCTCAGGTCATCTCCGGAGATGTTCACCTTGATGTTGTCCACACCCTCGCGGCAACAGAGGCGCACCACTTTTTTGATTTCCTCAACGCCATCGGCGATCATGCCGAAGCTCTCGTAATACATGTGCGCTTTGCGTTCGTCCCCCAAGCCGCCGGTGACGGTAATTTCCGGGCTGGCGGCACGAATGCGCGGACCGGGAAATTGTCCGGCATTGACGGCATTGCGAATCACCACATCGAGTCGCAGCTTGGACGTAGCAGCACTGTAGCAGCTGGTGAAACCGTGATCGAGCAGGGTTTTGGCATTGCGCACGGTCAACAGCACGTGCTCTTCGGGCGGAATGTTGCCCAGGTCAGAATCATTGACTGCGCCGCCAAACGAGATATGCGCGTGGCCTTCTACCAGGCCCGGCATGAGCGTGCGGCCACGCGCCTCGATCACGAATGCGCCTTCGGATGCGAGCCGCTCCGGCGTGCGCGCAATGGACTTGATCCTCGAACCTTCTACGAGCACGTCAGCGGGAAACGCTGCCGCGCCGGTGCCATCCCAAACACTGGCGCCGCGAAAGAGAATTGGCTTCATGGCAAACACCTCCTGGCGAACGATTGCTTTGTGCAATTTATTCCTGATCGGCGACATAGGCGCCGATGCGGTTGACCAGTCCGGGCGATAACCGCGTCATCACAATGCCGTAGACAAGCGAAACGACGAGTACCCCGAGCGCGATCCAGGGGAAGATATTGAAGGGCCACGCCTGACCGGGTTGGATCAATCCCCACAGGGGAAGCAGCATGACCAACGTTCCGGCAATGGGCAGCAGCAGATGGCGCAGCAGATCGAACTGGTTACGATGCTGGCGTATGACGTAGACGGGCAGGGCGAGATTGCTAAGCATGTAGGTGAGGATGATGGGGATGGCGCCGAGCGTCCCGGCTAGGCCGAAGTAGTCCATGGGCGCCATGCCGCCCAGCACGCCGAAGCCAACCACCAGCGCACAGGCAATTCCGAGGAAGGCCCACAAGGCGCTGTGCGGCGTTTGATGCCGAGGATGGATCTTGCCCAGAAATTCTGGCAACAGTCCTTCGCGGCCGGAGTTGAACAAAATGCGCGCCTGCGAATTGACGAGGCCGATCAGCGAACCCAGAATGCTGGTGACACCGGCGATGTAGGCGACAACAAGAAGTGCCGGCGCCGAAATCTTGAGAGCATCGATGAAAGGCAGGCGGGATTGACTCAACGCCTGCGCATCCATTTTGAATCCTGCCGCCGTGGCGTAGGCGAGAAAGATATAGAACAACCCAATGGCCAGGGTGGAGGTGATCAACGCGCGCGGAATATCGCGGCGCGGGTTCTCCGTTTCTTCCGCCAGGGTGGCTGAGTTTTCCCAGCCGATGAACAGGTATACGGCCAGTGGAAACCCCGCACCCAGGCCTGCGAGTCCGCCGCTGAGATTGGAAAACCGGAAGGGTGCAAGCGTAAGCAGATGTGGATGAGCAGCCAGCATGACGAGGCTGCCCAAAACCAGCAGACCTACTTCAAAGTAGAAAAAGATTCCCGACCACAGCGTGGAAAGCGCAACACCGCGCATGACCAGCCATCCGACTCCAACAGAGATGAGCACAGTAAGAATCGCCCAGTGAATTGAAATTCCCAGAAATATCTTCAACGTCTCCGCGATCCAGCTTCCGGCAACGCACACCACCGTGGATGAAGCGACAATGTAGCCAAATGTGATAAAGACTGAGACGGCGGTGCCGACCGCTGGACCGAAGGCTTTGCCGGTAAAAGTGACGAATGACCCCGTAGAGGGCGTGAAGCGCGAGAACTGGGCAATGGTGTTGGTGAGAAAAAGAATCACAACCATCGCCGTGAGTATGGTCAGCGGAGCTGCAAGTCCGGCTCCTTGCACAATCACGGCGAAGCCGAAAAAGAAGCTCATGGCCGGGGCAATGCTGGCCAGCGTAGACGCGACGATGTGGCTCGGCAAAAGCGCATCGCGGCGCAGCCGAGTCAATGGCCCGGTCGTGCTGCGCGATCCTTTTTCACTCACCGGCATAACATCCCTTTGCAGGCAGCGACTGGCCTCTCATCACATTCCTACTTGCGCGTGAGTTCCCGCCTCACTCATCCTCAACAGGGTTGCGCAGCGTTCCGATGCCTTCGATCTCAACTTCGCATACGTCGCCGTGCTTCATCCAAAGCGGAGGATTGCGCGCCATTCCCACACCTGCCGGCGTGCCGCTCACGATGATGTCTGCAGGCGAAAGCGTAATGGCCTCGCTCAAGATGGAAATCAGCCGCGCCACGGTGAAGACCATGTCGTTGGTCGATGCATCCTGCACGACGTCGCCGTTCAGGCGGGTCTGGATATGCAGCCCCTTGCCGCCAAGTGGAAGCTCGTTGGCGGTCACCAGATACGGACCAAATGCCCCGGTGCCGTCGAAGTTCTTCCCGATCGTCCACTGCGGAGCTTTTTTCTGATAATCGCGGATGGACGAATCATTAAAGATGGAATAGCCAAGCACGTGGTCCAGTGCGTCTTCTTCGCGGATATGCCGGCCGCCACTACCGAGGACAGCCACCATCTCGCCCTCATAATCGAGTTGTACCGAAGCGCGCGGCCGGATAATCGGTTGATTGGAGGCGACCAGGGTTGAGGTGAAGCGCGTAAAAATGGTGGGGTAATCGGGCACCACGAAGCCGCTCTCCAGCGAGTGGTCAACGTAGTTGAGACCGACGCAGATGATCTTTCCCGAGTTGCGCAGGGGCGTCAGCAGCGTGACCTGGTCAAGATCGATGGCATTGCCTTGGGCAAGCGCCGCGGCCCCGGCCTGGAGCGCGGTTTGGCCACCGCGAACCAGCTGATCAAGCGAGCCGGGATAGCCAGATTCGCCACTCAGCAGGCCGTGAAACTTCGCATCCGGACTCGCAACTGCCAGCCCTTCCCGGTTTCCGCTGGTAAACGCGGCAAATCGCATGTGCATTGCCTTTCATTGTTTCTAACGATCATTCACAAAGTTGCCCTGATGAATCCGAGACCGACTCTCAATTCAACATCGCTTAGAAAGAGTCGTTTGTCAATCGAGAACCAAGTTCAGCCGGCCCATGTTTCTCTGCCCTCAGCCATTGTTTCTCCTTGATTGAACCTTCAGTGGCATTGGACTCACTGTGGCCTGACGTTGTGACAAGCAGCCGCAAATCTGAATGGGGGTTGTGGCCTGGCCGCTCTCCGGGGCCCGTTACTCTCCATCGAATCCGGGAGGGCTTTCGAGCCTGAGTTCCGACACTTACCGCCCAGCAAATCTGAACAAAGCTGCGGTTTCTGCCCGCAGATTTCCCTGAACACCGTTTCCGGCTCCTCCCGCGCCTGACGTCAAAAGCTCGGAAAAGTGTGAAACGGTATTCGACCCTCGTTCACAAACCAGTGCATCCACAACGTTGGAAAGGGCTTCCCCGTGCCGGCCAAGCCTGCTTTCTGGAGCGAGCCCTCCCTGCCTTCGAGTGCCGATTGGAGCAGTTTCGAAATGAACGAGAATAGGTCAACTGTCCGCAGCTTTCCCGCAGCACACTTCGTAGGCCAGATGATGCGCCGGCTGGGTAAATATCCCTACGGTTTCCTTTCCCCCAAAACCTCTGGCAGACCTTTCCTAACCTGCACGAATGGGTCGATCGCGCATCGCATTCATGCCGTTTGTTGTCAGGCATCGCTACCGCTGGCTCTTTGGCTGAGTTGCGGATGGATGGGGCTTCTGGGCCAGTGGCGGGCCTTGGCGGCAGCACTTTGTTTTTTGGGGTTGGGCACTCAGACGGCATCAGCTAGGCATACCAGAGGGCAATCGAAATGAGCTTCCCGACGAACCAAACAGCTGCTCCTCGCCGCAACACCGGTCTGCGGAGAACCGCCCAGCCGCTCTCGCGCACCAGGGGGATTCATTCCTCAGCCCCACAGCTGGTGCTATACTCAGTTCCTCTCAGGTCTTCGGAGCTGGCTTTGCAATTTTATTCGTTCGATGCAGAGTATGTTCAAAGGCTTTGCGCAGGCGACAGGCAAACGCAGGAGCATTTCGTGGGGTACTTTACGGAATTGCTCCAGATCAAGCTTCGCTCGCGGCTGCAGTCACTGCACGCAATGGAAGACGTGCGCCAGGAGACGTTTGCGCGCGTGTTTGCCGTGCTCAGCCGGGACGGCGGATTGCGCCAGCCGGAGCGGCTTGGGCCTTTCGTCAATACCGTTTGCAATCATGTACTTATGGAGCACTACCGCTCCTCCGGCCGCAGCGACTCGCTCGATGCTGAAGGCTGTCCAGAGTTGCCGGCGGCGGGAGCCGATGCTCTGGAGCTTGCCTCTGCCCACCAGATAAAAAAGAAAGTTCGCGAAATTCTGCTCGATCTCGTTCCCCGCGACCGATCCCTATTGAATGCCGTGTTTCTAGACGAGCGCGACCGTGACGAGGTTTGCCGCGAGTTTGGCGTCGACCGGGATTACCTGCGCGTGCTGCTGCATCGCGCCAAGCAGGAGTTCAAGACCGAGTACCTTCGGCGCCTCAAAAGTCCGTCGCGTCTGGGAGCCAACACATGAAGGCAGCAACGAAAGAATAATCTGAAACGATCGGGGCTGGGCCGTCACCATTGAAACGGGACAGCGATTGAACGAATATTCGCAAACGGGACGACACCGTGGGGACTGAGCCGATGGATCATAACGAAGCAGTACAACAGATGGCCGCAGAACGCTACTTCTTGAACGAGTTGACGCCCGAAACCCGCGACGCATTTGAGGAGCATGTCTTCGACTGCCCGGAGTGCGCTCTCGATCTGCGCGCAGCCGCGGCCTTTGTGGACGAAGCCAAGGTTCAGCTGCCGCCGATGATTGCCGAGCAGGGCGCGCCGCCGCATCCCACGCCGCCGCTGTCCGGCGTCGTCAAGCCCAAGGCCAAGCGCGATCGCTGGTTCTCCTGGGCGCGCCCCGCCTTCGCGATGCCGGCCTTTGCTGCGATGCTGCTGGTCCTGGGCTATCAGAACTTCGTGACCCTCCCGGCTTTGCGCACGGAAGCAACTCAGCCACGCCTGCTTTCCTGGGTTCCCGTGCACGGAGCCACACGTGGGGGCGTGCACATCCCGATCAGCGCCGATCATGAGCACGGTGTCGCCTTGCCTATTGATCTTTCTCAGGAACTTGCGGCACCGGAGTCCGGAGCCCCGGCCTACACTTCCTATGCCTTCGATCTGCTCGATTCGCAAGGGAAACTGATCTGGTCTGGCGCCCTGTCCGCTGCTCCGGCAAGCGAAACCAGCCAGCGCGTCCTGCTGGCCATTCCCGGCCGACGGCTCCATAACGGCACGTATACCGTTGCTGTCTCCGGCGTCGACCCGAATGGCACCCGTATCTCAATTGACCGTTACGGATTCGATCTTGTTTTTACTGATTAACCAGTCCTCAAAAATAACGTAGAATTGCCGCATCTGTGCAACGGAAAGAGAGCTCCCCATGCCTGAAACCGACGATAAAAGAACGCACACATACTACGCGGAAGCGACGCTCCTAGAAGGCGACCTCACCCTGCCGCTCGTCCAGGCCATCAAGCCCCAGGCTTTTGCCAAATTGCGGGAAGAGGGCGGCTACCTCTCTCAGCGCCTGAAAGATTACCGCCTTGAGTCGGTTACCTCCATCCGCTCCGGCCATACCCAGGTGGCAGGCAATCTCAACGTGAAACCGGGCCGCGGCTGGGTCACCCTGACCACCAGTGTCGTCGAGGGCCTCAACGTTCTTGACGTGCTCACTGCCGACCGCGTCGTGTGCCAGATTTCGACCGAACACCCGCTCGTTGGCTATGTGCCTTCCATCTCGTTCCTGGGCACGCGCTTTGAAAACCTGCGCATCGCAGGACATCCAGTTGACCTCAAAATGGCTCTGGACATTGTCGGCCCCAAGCCTGCAAATGACGCGGCCTACAGCAGCGATCGCAGCTTCATCGACCGTGTTTCCGCCCAGTACGAAAACATCCGCAAGCACGCCGATCTTCCGCCGGAACTCCACGAAAGGTACAATCAACTCTCCTCGACTCTGGGCAAGGCGGAGGCGGTTGAATGCTCGTTGGTCAATCATGCCGATGGTGGTTACCCGGGGCATTGCTTTGGCCACGTAATCAACGTTCCCAACTTCGGCAGGATCACTTTGGCCAAGCTGACCCTGCATCACGAGGACTTCAAGACAGTCAAGCCAGGCACGGTCGTCCCCGAGAAGACAACGCTGCGGTTGACCATGATCGATCTGAAGCTGGGTTGCGCGATTGCGGGGCCCATGGTGGTGGGGATGGGATCAACCAACGGAGGTACGCGTCCTTAAAGGGAACACCGGACAACTCTAACAACGCCGAGACAATCCAGTTCCGCCAGGGGCTCCCGTCCTCCAGGTGGTTCGGTAAACTCGCAGGCACTCCAAATTTCAAGTCTGTCTTGGCGGTCGGGACTCTGGCACTATTGTTTTGCATCCCACTGAAAGACAATCGACCCGGCGCGGTTCAGGCTCAGTACGACCGGGCTTTGCAACTTTTTCGGCACGGATACCTTGAAAAGAGCCAGCAGGAATCGGAAGCCGGTTACAAGCAATACAAGATATCCAACCCGGCAGTGGCAGAACAGTTCCAACTACTTGCTGCTGAGTCCATGCTGTTCCGCGGCATGTATCCAGATGCTTTGGAAGCTCTTGCTCCTTACCATCCCCCTTCGAGTGATCCACAAGGAATCCTCCACAAACTAGCCATCGAAGCTGTCGCGCTTACGCGCCAGCAGCAACTCGGCTCGGCTCGCAGTTCGCTCGCGCTTGCCGACGCGATATGCGGAAAGGCAGATTATCCGGCCTGTGGCGAGATTCTTCGCGCCCACGGCATCCTGGCAGGCCAAGAAGGCAGGCTGTCCGAGGCTCGCCAGTTCTTTCTTGATACCGTGAAATTCTCGAATGCACACCATGACCGCTGGCTGGAAGCAAGCTCCTCGATTAACCTTGGATGGGCCGCGCTGCACGTTGGCCATTTTGACGAAGCACTCGATTGGTCCAAGATGGCTCAACACGATGCTCAGGAGTTGGGCGCAGAAGATCTCGCCCAGGTTGCTGCCGGCAACGTCGGCTGGGCCTACTATCAACTCGGCGACGACGAAAGGGCGCTTGAGCAATTTCAACAAGCCGAACAAAGCGCCGTAAGACTTGGCGATACCAGCTATCAGCTCAAATGGATCAGCACCGCCGGTCACGTCTATCAAGACTCAGGCGACTTCGATCGCTCGACAACAGCGTACCTACAGGCCCTCGCCCTCGCCACCAAGATCGGCAGCAAAGACGATATCGTAAATGCGCTCGAAGACTTGGCGCAGGTGTCGGTCGATGCCGGACGTCTCGATCAAGCGGCGTCCTATATAAAACAGATTTCGACTGTGGGGCTTGCAGCCGCCGGCCTTCTCGATGCGAATGTGCAAATAACCGAGGGGATGCTGGCAGCAGCCCGCGGCCAGAATGCTCAGGCCGAGTCACTCCTTCGAACCGTACGGCAGGATCAATCCAACCCTGTCACACTGCGGCTAACCGCGGGTGGGGAGATGGCCCGCCTCTTCGAAGCCGAGGGCAACCTCCCGGCCGCCGAACAAATCTATCAATCGACGCTAGACTCTTTTGACGCCGCGCAGGCAGAGCTCAAGAGCGAGGAATCGCAACTCCCGTTTGTCGGCAATGCCGCGCGCGTCTACGACGGGTACATTCATCTGCTCTTGCGCCAGAAGCGCAGCGTAGATGCGCTCGGCGTCGCCGACCAGAGTCGCGCGCGCACCCTGGCGCGGTCGCTCGGGGGGGGTGTGGCAACGCCCGGCGCACGGCTTGCAGCCCTGAATGCAACGAGAATTGCAAGCAAGACTGGTGCGACGCTGCTGTTCTACTGGCTGGGACAGACAGGCTCGTGCCTGTGGGTCGTGACCCCTGCGAAAGCAACCTACTTCGCTCTTCCGCCGCAAACGGAAATAGCAGGGCGGGTCGATCGTTACAGCAAGTCCGTACTCGACGGCGATCCGTTAGCGAATGAGGATCAAGGTGGCCAGGCGCTCTATCAGATGCTGATTTCTCCCGCGGAAAAACTGATCCAGCCCGGCGGGCAAGTTGTGATTCTGGCCGACGGCGCCCTGAGCCAGCTGAATTTTGAAACCCTGCTCGCTCCCGGCCAAAGCCCCTACCAGGCCGGCTCTTCTCTTCAGAGTGCACGGCCGCCTTCGCCAGATCTCCGCGCAGCTCCGCTTCATTACTGGCTCGATGATGTCACCATCACCTCGGCCCCATCGCTGGCCATGCTGGCCGCCGCAAAGCCCACACCCAGTGCCCCGCGCAATCTTTTGCTCCTCGGCAATCCCATTTCGGCGAGCGAAGATTTTCCCACTCTACCCCTGTTCGCCTCCGAAGCTAAAAAAATCCAGTCCTACTTCGACGCGCGCAACGTCGCGGCCTTCACCGGCGCGAAAGCTACGCCCGCAGCCTACCTGGCCAGCAATCCGGACCGCTACTCTTACATCCACTTCGTCTCGCACGCTGTGTCCAGCCGCACTGATCCACTGGATTCAGCCATCATTCTATCGCCGACGTCGGCCGGCGCGGACTCCTACAAACTCTACGCGCGCGACATCATGCGCCATCCCATCGACGCCGAGCTGGTCACCATCTCCGCCTGCTACGGCAGTGGAACGCGCTCCTACGCGGGCGAAGGATTAGTCGGCCTTTCATGGGCTTTCCTGCGCGCGGGCGCGCACAGTGTGATTGGCGCGCTGTGGGAGGCAAGCGACGACTCCTCACCGCGCCTGATGGACAAGCTCTACCATGGCATCGAAGACGGCCAAACGCCCGCCGTCGCGCTGCGCCAGGCCAAGCTGAGCCTGCTTCATTCCGGGGGTAAATTTCAGCAGCCGTTTTTCTGGGCGCCATTCCAGATTTATTCGAGCCGATAGCCGATACATCGTCGCTAGAACAACTGGAACCCGCCGCGCGCCGGCTCACGCTCTGCTGAAATACCCCATACTCAAAAGCTGAAACAGGTCTCTGGGATCAACGGTCTGAATCGGCCTTAATCCGGAAAATTCATACTGCCGACCAGAGACTTCGCCCGATACGCGCATGGGTGCGGTGCGCACATAGCGAAGCGTAACCGGCGCGCGCGGAGGTTCCGGTGCCAACGCCAGTCGGCGCGCTGCGGCCGCGGAAGGTTCACTGAACTGGCGCACGACTTCACTCGCGATATGCGCCGTCGAGGGCCTGCTCGCGGAGGCACGCAGCATCGATAGCTGCGCTGGAATGGGGGTCTTTCCTGAGGGTGGAGCGCTCCGCAGAGCTTGTCGCTTTTGACCACAGCACATGACTGACATCTCCTTCTGAAGTGTGCGTCAATGGGGACGCTGGCATATTGGGTCGAACCTCGGTACGAGTTTCGGGCGTATGAGCCTCGGGCAATTGCTGGGCTGCGCTCTCGAACAGGCAGGCAGCGCCGGATATTGCCAGCCACACAAACAACCACAGAAGTGGTGCGCGTGTGACGAACAGAGCCGCCGGCGCTGCGATCCAAAGGCTGAGGCAGTGAAAGCAATCCATCAACTTGCCGGCCAATGAATCGCCTAAGGTCGCGCGCAACTTCACGATCAGATCCGCCGGACCGTCCTCGTTCGCGAGCAGGTGGGTTACTCGCCACGCGGCCAGCATGGCCAACACAAAGTGGATGCTGAACTGCGATTCATTCATTTTTACTCCCGCGTACTTTATGCGAAAGAATTGCAAAGTTCCGGGTCCGCTTCGACCTCGGAAGCGGACCCGAATCGTGTTACCGGCCTTCGTTACGGGCAGTTCACTTCGATCGTGAAGCTCTCGTAGCTGAGGTTTTGCTGCGGATCTTCGTTCACAGGTTCGCAATCGACGATCGGCCGCTTGTACACGTTCAACTGCAATAGGTAAGCACAGGTTGTTGGGAATACCGCCGCTGCGTTCACAGTGAGGCGAATCGAGCCTCCGCTCCACACGGGTGAGGTTGCACCCTCGCTTAGAGCCTCTGCGTAATTCGCGCCCACTTGTGACGCGGCGGGAGCCCAGGCGGGCGCGAGCGGACTCGGCCCGAATGTTGTGGCGGGCAATGCCAGCAGGTCCACCGACAGGTCCACACCATATAACGTCTGCAGCGTGTAGTAGTCGAGATACCCATCCGGATCGTAGGCCACAAAATCGATCTGCAATTGATCAGTACAGTTGATGGCGAATGATTGGCAGCCTTCAATCACCGTCGAGCTTTTGTCGCTGTGCAGAATTGCCAGCTGCACAATATCTGACGTTGGCTGATCCGTGCAGATGTGCAGACCGCATGGCTGGCCGCTGGGATCAGTCGGTAGCGGCGCCTGGTTATCCAGCGTAACGACCCACCAGTTGTTGGACTTGGCGTCTTTAGGATTCGAATCGCAGACCAACAATACACCCGGGTTGGCAGGGTTGTCTGTGTCCGCGAGAGCGAGATTGCCTGCGTAGCCGGGCCGCACATACCCTACCATGCGCAGATAGTAGGTTCCGTTGGCCAGCGTATTGAGCGAAAGCAGTTCGATGAGCAGGTCATGTGTCCCTGAATCCCACATCTGAACGCCGTTGTTCGCCTGGTAATGCGCAATGGTCTCAATCACGTTGTGGGTGGTTGTGCCATCGCTGATCTGCGTTACCGGGAACGGAACCAGCGGCCATGAGGAAGGCGCAACGAACACCTGGCGATCGAATCCTCCTCCCGCGGCCAGAGGAAGCGGCGCGTACGGTCCTGATTCTGCGGTTGCATATTCGAACTCGTAGTAGTCCACAGCGATCGACTCGCTGATCAATCCGTAGATTCCTACACTGCCGGCAAAGGGCCGGTCTTCGACACCGGGCGCATACAAGCCAACCTGCGCCGGCGTGCTGGCCGGAGCACCCAGGTTTCCTGCAACCGATCCTACGTTGATGCCAAGGCAGAAGTCGCTGGGTACAACGCAGTTTCCTTCCGGGCAATCCCGACCGCAGCTGTAAACGCAGCAAGCCTGGTCATTGGCGATGAGGGTTACGCTCAGGTTGTTCGAGATATCCCAGCGTGTGTCGGCCACAGTCTCCGCAACAATGGCATTGGTCTGGCCGCTGCAAGCCTGAGTCGCCTTGAAGATCAGGTTCGCGCCGCACTCCAGCCACGGATACCACGGATACCATGGCCATATGGGCAGCGCGAATTCTCGTGGTAAAAGATCAGCCAGTTGCTCGCGCAGTCCGCTCAACGCATTGGGATCGACCGCCGTGTCCGCCAGGTTGGCCACTGGCCGCGCAGCGTTGGCGAGCACGCCGGAGCGTGTCGTTTTTGCGGCCGCCGCCAGCAAGGGCTGGAAGACGTCCAGACTGGGCGTGGAAATCGCTCTAGGGAGCCGTCCGATCCTGGGATTCTGCTTCACGATCACCGCGATCTCTTTGACGAGATATGGATCGACCTGCCAGTCGCGAAGATTCCACCAATACCAAGGCCACCAGCCGCAGCAACGCGTGAAGTCAATCTCAAACGAGCCGCTGGAGTCAGTGACAGCCGTGCCGACCAGCTCCTGCGAAAACCACCACCACCATGCGTCCACGTCATAGGCTGATACAGTGGCACCCATCACGGGACTACCGTCGGCGCAGACCAGTCTGCCTGTCACTTTAAAAGTGCGACACCGATGCAACCACCAGCGCCAATAGTAGGAAGAGATCACGACCGAAGGAAGCTTCACCTGGCTTGCCTTGTCCCATGAAGAGGCCGGCACATCCACCGAGATGGTTTGGAGGTTGGTGAGCTCTCCAGCTGAGACCGACTCCGGGCCCAGCGCGATCTTCACCGGCCCCGGCGCAGCACTGAATTTGAATGAAGCTGTGGCCTTGCCTTCCGCGTTGAGATTCACAATGCACTGTTGCGCTTCGCCTCGCCTGGCGTAGGCAACCACCTTGACCGGATGGTTCGGCTTGAAATCTGATACCTGCGATGCGTCAACGGGTACTTCAAGCACAAATTCCTTGCCGTCTGCCATAACCACTCCTCGGGCGACGGCCAAATCGCCGCACGAGGAGATAGTGCAGGAAGGCAGGAATTCGTTTCAGTGCGTCAGACGTACGATCCTGCGCCTCAAGAGTCGAAAGGGTGCCAATCTGCCGAGAAGGCCTCTTAGATTCTTAGATCTGGGCTTTGCAACGAGCGAAGCATTACAACAAACCGGGCATTCGGGCGGGCTTCTTTTTCCCCATTCCGTTGAGAGCTTCGCGCAGGCAGAGCTTCATGTAGTGGGCTAGTTCGCGATGGTCGAATGCTTCCGGGTTGAAGAAACGGCTCAGAGCCAGTCCATCGAGCAGTCCGCAAATCGCAAACGCGTCGCAATCTTGCGTGCTCGAGTTTTTGTCCGACAGTTGAGGCAGGAGCCGGCTCAGCTCGGGAATTGATCCGCGTACTCGCATGGCGGCATACAGAGCGGCGAGACGCCTTCGCTTGCGCGGTTGGCGAATTGCGTAAAGCTTGAATTCCAGGTTGAGCAACATTCGTTCGCGGTCTTTGCTCAGTTCGCAGAGATAGGCCCCAAGCGCTTCGACACGGCGCCCGAGTGTAGGCAGCTTGCCGATCACTGGACCAAGTTCGGCGAGATCGCGGTCGTAATTCTCTTCAAATATAGCGAAGAATACGTCCTCTTTGTCCTTGAAGTTATCGTAGAACGCGCCGCGTGTCTTGCCTGCCTTTGCAGCAATCTCTCCAATGCGGGCATGCTCAAAGCCATCGCGCGAAAAAACAGCTCTGGCCGAACGAAGAATTTCCTTTCGAGTCAGCATGGCCCTCTTCTGCTTGTGGAGGACCGCTTCCCGGTGTGCTGCGATTGCGTTTGGAATCATTCGTTTCTGTTTCCGCTTCATGAAAAACCATACACCGGCGTATTTTTTGCTACGTTCCCGTGTCCTTCCAATAAATAATCATACATCCGCGTATTTTTTTGCAATTTCGGCTACCATTAGAGAATCCTTCGCCAGAATCTTGCATCTGTAAGAGACCTGTCGGTGGGATTGCCTCCTGATCGCCCTGCCCCCGAGAGCCGACCCCCCTGAACCCGCACCTGGAGAATGATGAATGCTTGACCGCTCCAAAGAACCTGCGACACCTGCCGCCCTTAACAACGCGCAGCGCATCTGGATTGCCGGCGCGCTCATCACCAGCGCCGCAGCTCTGGCTGGCTTGATCACCGGTTGCGGCACAAAGGATCGAGCGCAAGGCGGTCCACCGGCCGCTATGCCCGTCAGCGTAGTGCAGGTCAATGCGACAGACGTACCGCTCACCGGTGAATGGGTTGGAACACTGGATGGTTTTGTGAATGCCCAAATTCAACCGCAGGCGAATGGTTACCTCATCAAACAGGACTACCGCGAAGGCACTGAGGTTTCTCAGGGTCAGGTCCTGTTCGAAATCGATCCGCGACCATTTCAGGCCGCATTAGATCAGGCCACTGGACAGTGGGAGCAGGCCAAAAGCCAGGTGCTGCTGGCGCAGGCGCAACTGGAGCTGGCCGACATCAATGTGAAGCGCGACACCCCACTGACCGAGGAGCACGCGATTGCACAAAGCCAGTTGGATAATGATACCCAGCAGCAAGCACAGTATGCAGCGCAAGTGAAATCGGCACAAGCTTCAGTTGCTGCCGCAGAAGCTGCAGTGGCGAACGCAAAGTTGAATCTTGGCTTCACGCAAGTGCGATCGCTTATCAATGGCGTGGCAGGCCAGGCAACAACACAGGTAGGCAACCTGGTCAATACGCAATCTGTGCTTACTGCTGTGTCGCAATTGAATCCCATCAAGGTCTACTTTTCCATCAGTGATTCTGAGTATCTGGCGCTTACGCAGCGCACTCGCCAAGGCGGCGGAGATCTGCTCAAGGACGCGTCGAGTATTCCGCTGACCCTGACGCTGGCCAACGGCGAACCCTTCGGGCACAAGGGCCGCATTGCGTGGGTTGATCGCCAGATGAATCCGCAGACAGGATCCATCCGCATTGCGGCGGCCTTTCCCAACCCCGGCAATGTGCTGCGTCCAGGGCAGTTTGGCCGCGTCAGAGCTGATACCGAGATGCGGCATAACGCCTTGCTTATTCCCCAGGTAGCCGTGATTGAGTTCCAGGGCCTGCATCAGGTTTACGTTGCCGGCCCTGACGGCAAGGCACACGTGGCGACCGTCACCCTTGGCTCGCAAATCGGCACCAGCTGGCTGGTTGAGTCTGGCATTGCAGCAGGCGACAAGGTGATTATCGATAACTTGCAGAAGCTGCGCGAGGGTGCGCCCGTGAACCCGCATACAGCTCATCCCACTGATTCGGCCAGCACCGCGACGGGGAGATAAGCGATGTCAAAATTCTTCATTCGTCGGCCCATCGTGGCCATCGTCATCGCCATCATCACCGTCATTGTTGGCACGGTGACGTTGTTCACCTTACCCACTTCGCAATTCCCCGACATCGTTCCGACTGAGATCCTTGTCACGGCGACCTACCCTGGCGCAGATGCCAAGACAGTTTCGCAGGCTGTGTCTACGCCGATTGAGCAGCAGATGAACGGCGTCGACAACATGATCTACATGGACTCGGTCAGTGCCAACAACGGTGTTGTTCAGCTGTTTGTTGATTTCGACGTCAAGACTGATCCCAACATCGATCAGGTTCTCGCACAGCTCCGCGTCGATCAGGCGCAGTCGCAGTTGCCGGCGCTGGTCACCACGGCGGGACTCACGGTGCAGAAGGCGCTCACTTCGCCGCTGATGCTTGTTGCTATCAATTCGCCCGGCGGCAAATTGAGCCAAGACTTCCTCACCAACTACGCAATCATCAATCTGCAGGACCAAATCTCGCGCGTAAAGGGCGTGTCGCGCGTCCAGACCTTTGGCGGCCAATATGCTTTGCGCGTGTGGGTGCAGCCGGACAAGCTCGCCAAACTCGGCGTCACTGCCGTCGACGTAATAAATGCAATCCAGACGCAAAACAACGTTAACCCCGCGGGCCAAATTGGCGGCGAGCCGATTCCGCAAGGCCAGCAGTTTACCTACACTGTTCGAACTCAGGGTCGCCTCGTCACGCCCGAGGAGTTTGGCAAGATAATTCTTCGTGCTAACGCCGATGGCTCAATTCTTCACTTAAGCGACGTCGCACGCGTTGAGCTCGGCGACCAGGCTTATGGTCTCTCGGGCCGTTATAACCAGGCGCCTTCGGGCGTGATGGCCATTTATCAACTTCCCGGTTCGAATGCTGTGCAGACGGCCCAAGCCGTCAACCAGCGCATGAAGGAGCTCTCGGCAACATTCCCTTCCGGCATCAGTTATAGCGTTCCACTCGACACAACCAAGGCCGTCACAGCCGGAATTCATGAGATCATTCTGACGCTCCTTGAAGCTCTCGGTCTCGTAGTGATCGTGGTCTTCATCTTTCTTCAAGGCTGGCGCGCCACGCTCATTCCGTTGTTGGCCGTTCCCGTTTCGCTGATCGGAACCTTCATCATCTTTCCGGCGCTTGGCTTCTCCATCAACACCCTTTCACTCTTCGGACTGGTGCTAGCCATCGGCCTGGTGGTCGACGGCGCCATTATTGTCGTTGAAGCAGTCGAGCACCACATCGAAGAGGGCATGGATCCGAAGTCTGCCACCGAACGAGCGATGGAGGAAGTTGGCGGGCCTGTGGTTGCCATCGCGCTCATTCTTGCCGCCGTCTTCATCCCTACCGCGTTAATTCCCGGCATCACCGGCCGGCTCTATCAGCAGTTCGCCGTCACCATCGCTATCTCGGTGCTGATATCGGCATTCAACGCGCTCACGCTGTCTCCCGCGCTGGCTTCGCTTCTGCTCAAGCCCAAAGAAGAAGGACAGGGAAAAGGACTTCTCGGCAGAGGTTACAGCTTATTCAACAAGTTCTTTGGCCGCACGACAGAAAGCTTCGTTCATACGTCCAGCGTCCTGATCCACAAATCAGGCATCGCCATGGTCGCTTTGGTGCTGGTTGGCGTGGTCGCGGTCTATCTTGGAAGCAGCCTTCCCGGCGGCTTCCTCCCGACCGAAGACCAGGGCTACATGTTCCTCGCCCTGCAACTTCCGGATGGCGCCTCCGCTCAGCGGACCGACGCGGCGCAACAAAAAATCAGCGCGGCTCTGTTGAAGACTCCCGGAGTGGAAAGCGTCATCGCCGTTACTAACTTCTCGCTGCTTACGCAGGTGCAGAGTACGAACTCCGGATTCTTCTTTGTCGCACTCAAACCCTGGGAAGTTCGCAAAACCAAGCAGGAGCAGTTAGATTACATTCAGGCCAATCTGCAGAAGCAGCTCGGGGCTGATCCGGACGGCATCGCATTCGCCTTTCCACCGCCCTCCATCCCAGGCATTGGGACCTCCGGCGGCGTCACCTTCATTCTTGAGGATCGCTCCGGCTCCGACGATCCGGCAACGCTTACCAAGGATGTCTTCGGCTTCCTTGGCGCGCTTTCCAAGCGGCCTGAAATCGGCGCCGCCATTCCGTCGTATCAGCCGGCAGTGCCGCAGCTCTACGCAGATGTCGATCGCGAAAAGGCGCTCCAGCAGCAGGTGGATCTCACCAACATTTACACCACAATGCAGACGTTCATGGGCGGCTATCTTGTCAATTACTTCAACCGGTTTGGCCGCCAATGGCAAACCTACGTGGAGGCTGAAGGCACGTCGCGCACAAACATTTCGAACATCAACCAGTTTTACGTGCGCAGCGCCAACGGCAGCCAAGTGCCTCTTTCGGCGCTTGTGAAAACCAGCCAGATCACCGGCCCTGAATTCATCTACCGCTTCAATGAGTTCAACGCGGCGCAGATTAACATTACCGGCGCCCCGGGGTATAGCTCCGGTCAGGTACGCAAGGCGATTGAAGAGGTCTTCCATCAAACCATGCCGGCAGGGGCGGGCTTTGATTACTCGGGCATGTCATACCAGGAAGAACAGGCAGAAAAAGGGGTACCTTCCTGGGCTGTGTTCGGTCTTTCGCTGCTGTTTGTGTTTCTCATCCTTGCGGCGCTTTATGAAAGCTGGACGCTGCCGTTCAGTGTATTGCTCAGCACCCCGGTTGCCATCCTGGGAGCTTATCTTGCGCTGCACCTGCGCTCCTTAGAGAACGACATTTTTGCGACCATCGGACTGGTCATGCTGATTGGACTCTCCGCCAAGAACGCGATCCTCATTGTCGAATTCGCGAAGGTCAATTACGAGAGCGGTCAGAGCATCTGCGAGTCCGCCCTGAATGCGGCGCGGCTCCGCTTTCGGCCGATCGTCATGACCGCCCTGGCGTTCATTGTGGGTTGCTTGCCTCTGTGGACCGCAAGCGGCTCCGGGGGAGCATCGCGCCGCATTCTCGGCACGGTCGTTGTGGGAGGAATGACTCTGTCCACCGCACTGGGGCTGATCTTCATTCCGGTCACGTTCGCAGTTGTTGAATTTCTCTCTCACCGCTTTGTACGCGGCGGTAAAAGCGTCACGATGGACTGCACCCACGAACCGATTCACAACCCGAACGTAAGGAAATTGCCAACCGTAGCCGCACAAACCGAGGGAGGCCAGGGATGATCAAGTCTTCCTTTATGTCTTCGCCGCAGCTGAGAAGCGTCCCCATGCTCGTTCTTGCCGCAGTTGCACTGAGCGCGCTGGCGGGCTGCAATGTTGGACCAAAGTACACCCGCCCCAACTATACGGCGCCTGCGGCGTTTCGCGGAGCAGACGACACCGCTGTGTCGAGCGATGCAAAAGGCTCTCTTGGCGACGAACAATGGTCGGCCGTGTATCAGGAGCCGGAGCTTCAGGAACTCATCCGCAAAGCGCTGGTTAACAACTACGACGTGCGCATTGCTGCACAGCACATACTGGAACAGCAGGCGCAGGTCAGAATCACGCGTTCGCAGGAGTTTCCAACTCTCAGCGTTGGCGGAACGGGAATTGGCGCAACCTTGCCTTCATCGCTCGTCGGAACAGCGATCAGCAGTCCGCTCGTGGATGGATCGTTTAATCTTTCTGCCGCATGGACGCCCGACTTCTGGGGCCTCTATCGGAAGCAGACCGAGGCCGCGCGCGCGCAGCTGCTGGCACAAACCTGGGCCCAGCGCGCAGTGCGCCTGACACTCGTTCAACAGGTTGCAACGGCCTATTTGCAACTTCGCGCATTTGATCGCGAACTGGAAATTACCAGGGATACTTTGAAGGCCAGGCAGGATTCGGTCGACTTGACGAGGAAACTTGAGAACGGCGGTTCCGTTCCTTTGTCCGATGTCCGCCAAGCCGAGCAGCTGCTCTACACTGCAACGTCCGAGGTGCCGCAACTGGAGCAGGAGATCCAGCAGCAGGAGAACGCCCTCACGCTTCTGCTGGGGGAGAACCCGGGCCCTGTCGCGCATAAGGACCCTGCCGCGCTTACGCCTCCTCCGCAGGATCTGCCTACAGGATTGCCTTCCCAGCTTCTGGAGCGCCGTCCTGACATTCAGCAGGCAGAAGCTACTCTTATCTCGGCCAACGCGCAAATTGGTGTCGCGCGCGCGCAGTTTTTCCCCAGCCTGTCGATCAGCGCTTCAGGCGGAGTGGGGGGAGACAGCCTCGGCGGCATCTTCAGTACTGCGGGCCAGACCGTTTATGGGCTTGGAACCCTCGCGCAACCTCTGTTTGAAGGAGGCAAGCTGCGCGGGCAGTTGCAACTCTCGCAGCAAACCAAACAGGAGCTGGTGCTCAACTATCAGAAGACCATCGCCGGAGCCTTCCGCGATGTTTCCAATGCGCTGATCGCGCTAAACAAGCAGCGCACGTATCGCGAACAGCAGGAAAAGCTGGTCGCCGCTGCGCAGGATGCAACACGCCTGGCGCGGATGCGTTACCAGGGCGGTTCAACAAGCTATCTTGAAGTACTGACGACCGACTCAAATCTCTTTTCAGCACAGCTCACCCTGGTGACTGCACAGCAGGGCGAGGCGCTGACGCTGGTCCAGCTCTATAGCGCCCTAGGAGGCGGCTGGCAATAGCCGACGCGCTGTTGGGACGATTCGCCGCACGCTTTGCGCGAGGAATGAGCCGAGACTCTCGAACGCGATACTCTGGACGTCGAGCGCATCCATATCTGAGCGGCTACACAAGCTGGCGAGCCGCATGGTCTGGTCCAAATTGAGATCTGCCGCACCGTTCAGGATTGAACGCTGCGCGCCGCCGCTGGGGAAACGACGGCTTTTCACGTCGACCTGATTCTGAGATAACGGCGAACATCAGGATCTACCAGAATGATAGCTCCAACAGTTGCGATACTCCAAAGCACATCGATTTCAGTAAGCGGTAGCGATTGCTGATCCCGGCGACCCACAAGTCTCCGATCTGCTTGTTCTATCGCGATTTTGCCGTGCATGGATGATGTTGTGTTCAAAACGAAAATTAGGCAAGCTCGCGGCTCGGCTGACTTCCCCGCGGCTTCGGGGGCCTTGTCGGCCGATCCGCGAATACGAAGCCGGAATTCCGTGCAATGAATCGAGTGCTGTGCCGCAACAAACTGGCCAGATTTTTAATGATAAGCCAGCATGCGCAACGGAAAGCGCGCCGCAAGCCTGTCCTCACTGGACGTTGTCGCTGCTGAAGCTAGAGCGAAGCTGCGATTGCGCCTAGGAATGCGAGTCCGCAAACGGATCAAGATGGTTTAAGCCAAGCTCCGGTAAATCAGGCAGAGGGCCGAGACGCCCGCGCGCCTCGGCCCTCTGCCATATCGCCAACTCAATTCCTTGAGCCCCTATCACGTTTGGCGGCAGAGCCACCGGAATGGCAAGCCCTGTTGTCGACCGCTCAAACAAATGTGCGGGACACAATCATTGCGATCGCCAACCGAGAGGCGCCCGGAGGACTCGACCACATTTCGATCGAATCCTCTACGATTTTGGTTGAACAATAATATTTTGCGGATGACCAACTGAATAGGGTGAGCCTGGCGCCTGGTGATAGCCGGAGGGAGTTATGGTAAAGACAAACAACTTTCCCGCCGTCCGGCTAATCGCATACAGATCGTTTTGATTGTCCCAGAAGAATTGATCAATTTCATCCGTCGTCAACAGGCCAGTATACCCCGTGATGGGGCTCGCTCCATTGAAATGGAAGACTTGCAGACCGCCCGTTCCAGCCACTGCCAGTAACTTCCCAGAAGGCGCCATATTCAAATCAGTCACGCTTCCGACTGAGGTTTCAGGCATGTTTCTGGCAGTACTGCTGGTGCTCAGGTTTCCATTCGCGGCGGCAGTAAAAGTCGCGAGCTGCGGCGGTTTATCCGGGCTGAATGTCTGCTGATTTACCGGCTGCATGGCAATCGCCACGTGATTTGAAGGGTCCGCAGCCGCTTGCGAAGGGCAGTAGAAATAGCCCGTTGGCGCGCTGGGGGGGGTGGCGCTGATCTCCGCCTGAGTGAGCATCCCATTGCTTTCGCGCTTAAACCCGTAGATGCCCCAATACATATTCCCACTGCATGCTGCCGAGTATGCGTATTGATTGTTGCCGATGAAGCTGGCGGGAAGATTGAGCCATGTATTCGGGCCACTGTTCCCGAGCTGCAGAAGATGAGCATTTGTCTTATTGAGTGTGAAGGACTGATAGGTGTTGTTGGAACAACCGCTGCCGTTAAATTCCATGTCATAAAGCGTCGATCCAGTATGGTCAAGAAACAACGGACCCAAGAAATTGCAGTCCTCCGAGTTGGCGGCATTGAAGGAAGTCACGTAACTCAGCGCACCGTCTGGTTCCATCAAGTATGAATCGATATCAAATCCATTCGAATTCGCGGCGAAGAGGTATTTCCCATTGACCGCCATACTGGTTACATTTTCCTGGAACGGCGAACCGGCGATTGGGGCGAGCTCTCCCGTCTTTGATGCGGCAAAGGCCTCGACCTCATTGTTAGCTCCGCTTGCTGGAGTGCTCGATACATAGATATAGGCGATGGGCGCTCCGTCAAGCGCTGCGCGGTTGATAGGCTCCAACGACGGTGATTCATTTTGCGCGAACGCCTGAGCAGAGAAAGCGGTTGCGAGGCACACCACTAGCTTCAATTCATTCTTCATCCGACAGCTCCAGGTCTAATTGATTTACCGGACTCGCGGCGATTCCGGAACAGGCACCGAAGATTGCCCACTGGGCCTGACCTCCGTCACCGGCTACTGATCTGATGCCGGAGCTGTTCGAAAGGTGGTGTGAGCAGCCATGCCCGTGATGACTGGCCCGCCACGGCTGCGCGGAGAACGTGCACTTCTTGATTCACTTCACTCATTCAGTCCTTCCCTTTCGGGCCGGCAAAACCTGACCTTTTTCACGGTGTGCCGATGAGGATCGGTTCCAACTTCTCCAGAGTGCACTGATGAAGCCCAGCCCAAAACTTACTCGCGGAGGCATCACGGATGAGCAAGCCTCGGCATCCCCCTGTCGGGTCAGTAATCCAACCAAAGTCTGATTGAGATTTGACGGATCTGTTCCATCGGGCACGGCGATGTCGCCGATTGCGACGTATAACACGACGACCGGCGATGCGACTGCCCTGATTAATCCGATTTCTCTGTGGGGCCAAACGGGGCCGTGGTCGGCGTCCAGCGTCTGTAAAAACAACGCCGTCATTGCTTCTGGCAGCAGCAACGCCGCGCTCTGGGGCAAGTCCGCACTGTGGGGCAAAAGCACGCCGCAGGCGCAGACCGCACTGTGGGGTAAGTCCACCACCGACGCCTCATCGGTCCCACTCGAATATTGACCGGATGAAGCGCGGTCAGCCCACGGCTAGGAGCCTGCTTTCAATTGCCAGTCCTTGCCGAATCCATGCGCGCATTCGATGATCCCAGGAGGGATTGGATTCATTTGGGCGCACGAGGGCCAGCGATTCACACGGCTCGCATTCACTCCCACTGTCAAAGCGCAGCAGCGGCACCACGGAAGCCGCCATTTGTACGAGCGGGTTGAGCAATCGAATGATCTGGACGACATCCTGGGTCCCGATGAGCCCGCTTTCATGGAGTCGCGCGACGGCTTCTATTTCGCCTCAACCACGAAATTCGGGGGGCCTTACATCCAGTTTCGCGGCGGCCCAAGGGCTTAGTTCGCGTGCTTGATGAGCGCAAGTTTGGCTTCGGCAATCTGCGCAGCAATCAAAAGTACATCTCCTAGATAGCCGCCGCAGCTGGGTTCGCGTGCGGCGATTTGTCTTTACCGAGTCTTCTTGATACTGGATTGTCATTGGAGACATGGGCCCGCTGCTCATCGACCGGCCTGGGAAGCCGATCGATAGAGCGTCGGCGACGAATCACAGACCCGGTGAGCGATAATTCAGTGACAATTCCCTTACACCAAAATGACAAAGCGCGACCAAAGCGCAGCTAATCTTTTGCCAGAGGGCTATGACTCGAGGCGAGATTGCGTTGTCAGTGCTTTCTTGGATTCTCAGTTTTCGGCTCTCAGCTCCGAGCTACTTACATCAAGTTGGAAGCTGGTTGCCCCCGTGTGCTGAACCAACGGGAAAGGAGCCTGAACATAGGTTCCTTGAAGATTGCTGCTGAATTGAGCCGTTGACGGATTGCGTTGACGGATTGAGATGATCTCGATTTTTTGGAGGTTGCGTTGTGCGGGACTTCTCATCCGGCACAAAACCAGTTTCGGTTACCAGCCTCTTCCCCTGGTCCCGGTCGAAATTGAAGCGTTGTATGGGACGTCTCATGATCATTGGGGCGCTCAGCGGCGGTTGCTCGCTCTTGAGGGCGGACCTCCATAGCCAGCCAACGAATTCGGGCGGCATGGAGATGGCCACCCGGGACCGGATGGAGCAGCCCGGTTGGTGGCCCACCAAAGGGGACCGGCCGCGGAGCGGTTTTGCGGGAACCGAGAAATGTGCGCAGTGTCACTCGAGCCTGGTGCAGTCACAAGCGGCCACGCCGATGGCCGGCGCGGGAGATCGTGCGAGCGATGCCCATATACTGACAAAGGACTCGACACTGTCCTATGAGCGTGCGCCCTATCGCTACGGGATTTCGCGAACGGAATCAGGCATGTCTTACTCGGTAACGGATGGCGGGCAGGCGGTGACGGTGCCGCTTCAGTGGGCGTTCGGCACGGGGGTGGTGGGGCAAACCTATCTATACGAGCAAGACGGGCATTGGTATGAGAGCCATCTCAGCTTCTTTTCAAATCTCGCCAAACTCGACATCACCGTCGGCCACACCAATCTCATTCCGGAAAGCATTGACGAGGCGCTCGGCAGGACGATGGCGGAAAGCGAGGCGCGGAGCTGCTTTGGGTGCCACACAACTGCATCGACCGTTGAGCGGCGATTTGAGCCGCAGAACGCGGTGCCAGGCGTTACCTGCGAGGGATGCCATGGTCCAGGGGCAGATCACGCCGCTCGGGAGGTGTCTGGAACTGCGCAGCGATTGGGCGAAGACATTGTGAATCCGGCGAATTTGAGCCCCGAGGATTCGGTCGATTACTGCGGAGCCTGTCATCGGAGCTACTGGGATGTGGTTCTTTCAGGGGTGAAGAATCGCGGGGTGGAAGTGGTTCGCTTCCAGCCTTACCGGCTGGAGGAGAGCCGGTGCTGGGGCAAGGCGGGCGACCAGCGGGTTACCTGCATCGCGTGTCATGACCCGCATCAACCGGTTGAGCACAATCTGGCGGCCTATGACCAGCAATGCCTCTCATGCCACCTGAACCGCGGTGAAGTGAAAAGCAGGAACAAGCCCGGGGCAGCCTGCCCCAAGAGCGCGAGCAACTGCACGAGCTGTCATATGCCGAAGGTGGCAGTTCCCGGTACGTATGCCGAGTTTACCGACCACTTCATCCGGGTTGTGCGGGACGGGAAAGGCTTTCCAGAGTAACTGCGCGGGCTCTGTGGGGGACCATACCAAGCCTTTGATACCGTGCTGGGTTGTCCTAGACGCCTTGAGCAGATCCTGAGCTCAGCTTCCGTTGAGCACGTGCCTCAGCCTGTCGGTTCGCCTTTTAAAGTCTACGACCTCAACACCTGGATTGAGGTCATGATCGATAGCGCCTTCGCTTACCTATTTGCTGAGACAGTCTCCCTAGTTATGGGACAGATTGTTACCGGAGAGGTAAACGGAAAGGTAAACGACGATTTAGGATTCTTCGTAGCTGCTCAGGCTCGGTGAATCGCCAAGCTTTCAGGAAGCCGCGGATACCCTTCAGGAGGCGGAACAGGTGGTAGGGGTCGCTTGGTGAAGGGACAAAGTCAAAGTGCTCATAGAAGGCCCTGGCTTCGTCATCCTTTGCGTGAACCGCAAACGCGCGTATACCGGCAATCTCGGCAGCCTGAAGTATACGCAGCACCGCGTCCTTAAGAAGCCCGGCCGCAAGCCCTTTGCCCTGCCATGAATTCGCGATGGCAAGACGGGCGAGCAACATAATCGGCACCGGATACCGGGCTCGGCCCCTTGGTCAGACGCTCGGGAGCGTCGTCATAATCGACCTGCCCCACGACAGGCGTGTAGTAGCCGACGATCACTCCTTCCGCCAGAGCAACATTTCCTTCCAGTTGCTAGTAGGCTCCAGAGCAGGCGTTGGGCGGCTGTTCCCGCCCGCATTCGATAGAATTACTCAGAAGAGGAGCCACAGAAATGAGCTATGTTGCGGATGCGAAACGGTATGACGGGGCCAAGTTCCGGCGATGCGGACGATCGGGAATTGCGCTTCCTCCAATTTCTCTTGGTTTATGGCAGAACTTCGGCGGAGCGGACATTTTTGAAACGGGCCGTGCGGTCGTCCGGCGTGCCTTCGATCGCGGCGTCACCCACTTCGATCTGGCCAACAACTATGGCCCTCCGTATGGTTCGGCTGAGGAGAATTTTGGCCAGATCCTGCGTAAGGACTTCGGCAGCTACCGCAATGAATTGCTGATCTCATCCAAGGCCGGTTGGGATATGTGGCCTGGGCCTTATGGCGTCGGCGGTTCACGCAAGTACCTGCTTGCCTCGCTGGACGAAAGCTTGCAGCGCATGGGCTTGGATTATGTGGACATCTTCTACTCGCATCGGCCAACGGTCGACGTTCCGCTGGAAGAAACCATGAGTGCCCTCGTACAAGCCGTACGCCAAGGCAAGGCGCTCTATGTCGGCATCTCTTCTTACAGCCCGGAGCGGACGCGCGAAGCGGCTCAGATTCTCAAGAGTCAAGGGGTGTCGCTCCTGATTCATCAGCCATCGTATTCCATGCTGAATCGCTGGATCGAGAAAGGACTGCTCAGCACGCTGGAAGACCTAGGCGCCGGGTGCATCGCATTCTCGCCACTGGCGCAGGGACTGTTAACTAACAAGTATCTGCATGGGGTGCCTGACAATTCGCGCGCCAAAGCAGAAGGCTCATTCCTGAAAGATTTCCTCAACAAGGAGAATTTGAAACGGGTACAGGGGCTCAATGACATCGCCAGCGCACGTGGGCAGTCGCTTGCGCAGATGGCCATCGCCTGGGTGCTGCGTGACAAGCGCATTACGTCTGCACTGATTGGCGCCCGGAATGTGGAGCAACTGGACAATTCACTGGATGCGCTGAAGAAACTTGAATTCTCTGACGCGGAGCTTAAGGAGATTGATGGCTTCGCCCAGGAGGGGGCAATCGACCTCTGGAAAGAGGCTCGCGAAGGACATCCGCAGGATACGCAATTCGAAATCGAGTAATGGTCTGCGAGGAAGCCGTAGCCGGCATTCGCTGCCGGCTGCGCCCGCTCACATATATATCAAAATCCTCGCGTGCTAACGTTCGAGAACGAACGGGATCGGCGCTCAAGCCACACATTCAGGAGTGCACAAGGATCCGGAAGGAGAACGGGCAACACTACACCAAACCGCTCGATCGATTGCCTGCGCGAGAATCTCGATCTTCCCGGAACCAAAAAGGAATGTGACCGCGGCCCGTGCGGTCGATGCACCGTAGATGTGAACGGCCTCCGTGTTCACTCCAGCCTGTCGCTCGCCGTCATGCGCGCCGCTGACGAGTTCACCAACATTCAAGGCCTGGGCCATCTGCATCGTATGCAGGCTGCGTTTGTGCAGCATGACGGCTACCTTGCCAGCGCCAATGGTGATGGAAAATCAGGCAGATTCGGTTCCGACACTAAGGCGCGCGATTACTCGACGCGCCCCGTCGGCGCCCCATTTGTCGAAGTTGGGCGCGATCCCAGCATGGCGGGGCTCAATGTAAGCCGCCTGGTCAGCGTGATTGACAGCGGCCGCATCACAAACTAGCAGGCCGCCACCAACCGAATAGCCGGAGCCGTGGTCATGGGAGTCGGCATGGGACTGCGAGAACACTCAGTCTGTGACCCGCGCAATGGTTATCCCATCAACGACAATTTTGCCGAGTACCTGGTTCCCACCCGCACCGATGCTCCCAAGATCGACCTGACGTTCTCGATATCCCCGACCCGATGATCGGCGAGTATGGAGCGCGCGGCATCGAAGAGTTTGGCCTGGCCGGCATCGCGCCTGCAAGTGGAGCGACAGTCCATCACGCGACCGGCGTCCGCATCGGGAGCTTCCGGTACGCATGGAAGACTTGCTCAAATGCTGAGAGCGCTCAGGATTTACCTGGCCAGTACTGCCTGTCCGGAATGAAAGGACACGTGATTGGTCCTGCCGATCACGACTGCAAGCCGGTTGCGAGAGGGGTCTTTGACAAAATCCTCTTCGGAAACAGACGCATGTTTTTGCAGCCATTCCGTCGCGGTAAAGCCCTCAAACGCTGCTGTGAGCCTGGTGTTTATTTCCGTCCAGGCTTTCTTCAGATCCGAAGCCGAAACAGGGTCCGGCAGTGCTCTGTCCGGATTTGTTATATAGGCCTCGTCAAGCTCAGGGTGAAGCCTTTCTCCAATGCCCAGCAAGGGGAGCATGCGATCATGCACGGCGGTCAGATGGCCCAGAAGATAGAACAGTCGATTCTTGCCCGGAGCAATCTGCTTTTGCAATTGCTCTTCACTGAGATTCGTGAGGCCCTGGTCGAAGCGGCCAATCACCAGCTTCCAGGAGTTAAGCGCAGTAACGGTGAGAAGTTCTTCCTTGTTCAATGTACCCTTCTTTTTCCGAGAATCAAGAATCACACCCGTTTGATGCGACGGAAAACGGCAGGATGCAGCTTCATTGATCGCGATGCCCTCAGCGATCGCTTGATCTTCATGGCCTATGGAGTGAGCTCGAAAATGGTTCAGAACTCTTTAATCCATACAAGCACACGGGGGTTCAGAAAGCTGACGAGCTTTCGAGTCGCCTGGGTAGCGCGGACCATCGGGGACAGTGAACTCTGCACTGCCAACGGATGTGCCACATGGAGAGCGGCATGTTCAGGACTGTGGTAGCGACGCTATGAATCCCTGCGTATGGCTGCAATCCATTCAAACTCCAGGCCAATCGAGCGCCCGCAGCCGGCTGGCTGTTATTCTTTTCCTGATCGCGAGCAGCTTTCTCGTGCCAGTGCATGCGCAGGTGGCCGCGCCGCAATGCCACGACCCGCCGGCACGATGCCGGGCATCGTTTCTTGAGGAATGGGCAGCTGGATGTTTTCCTCTATCCGTCTGGATCAGTTAGAAGGGCGCACAGGTTCAGGAGGGAGCGAACCGCTGAGAGGGCGAGGATTGGTTTAGCGACGACATGAATAAGCTCTGGCTCAAATCGAAAGGCTCCAGCGAGAGCGGTGCCGTCAGCATCCGCGATCACGAGGCTGTGTATGACTGCCCCACTCCCCACACGATTTCTCTTCCCGCGCAAGCCGGCATTCGAGCCGGCCTTGAATCCGATCCATATCGTGCCTGGGAGGGATTCGGAGTGGAGGGGCTTACGCCTTACTTTTCGAAGTCGCGCCAACACTCGATGTGCACATTGGATGCCATGTCGCTGGTGGAGCCATGGCATCCACCGATCTGCTGCTCGCGCAGAAACGGATCTTGCTGCCCCAGGCGGAGCTCAACGTCTACAGCAAGGACGATAGACCCCTTCAGATTGGATCGGGATTCTCCGACATCGATACCGGCGTTCGTTTGCGCTACGAAATCAGGCACAAATTTGCTTCGTACATTGGATTCGCGAACATAAGTAAATTCGGCAACGCGGCCGGCTTTCCGAGGCGGGCCGGACGACCACGAGCGAGGGCCAGTTCCTCTACGGACTTAGAGTCTGGCACGAGCGCTATAATCATCCATTCATCCGCTTCAAGGAGACCATGATGCTCAAGTTCCTCATCGGATTCGTCACTGCTGCCCTTGTCCTTTCGATCGCCGGCTTCGGCTACGTTCGCTTCGGGTTCATCGATCCTCGCGCGGATCTGCCTGTTAACTGGCTCGAAAGAAAAGTCGCCATGCCGTCGCTGGATGCCTCAGTGGATCGGCATGCTGGGGAAATGCGGAACCCGCTGCAACCGACGGATGCGAACCTGATCGCCGGGATGAAGGTCTATCAAGCGAACTGCGCAAGCTGTCACGGCGATATTCAGCAACCCCACGGGGCGCTGGCCGAGGCCTTCTATCCGCGCGCTCCTCAACTCGCGGAAGATGCGGCGGACATGCCGGAGAACCAGAATTTCTATATCATTCAGCATGGCATTCGCCTCAGCGGCATGCCTGCCTGGAAGCAGGCTTTGAGTGATGAACAGACGTGGCAAGTGACTACTTTTCTGAGCCACATGGATAAACTTTCGCCGCAGGTTTCAGATTTGTGGAAGGCCACGTTGGCCGGAGCCGTTGAGGCACCCGCGTCGAATCTACCGCAACCCAATCCCAGCGGCAAGGATGGCATGCAGATGCGCGGACACTGATCATCATCCAGCAACGGGTTATACAGCACCTGATGGCCATTCGCTTGTACGTTCGGATTCAAGAACATCTGAATCTCGCATGCTGCGAGTTGGAAAGAACCGAAAAGCCGGCCGAACGACTGGAACAAGCCGTGCGTTATACGAACCATTCCCTACCAGGAAATCGCTATGCCCCAGCTTCACGCAGGCGCTCTTCACCCGCTGGATGAGATAAGGAACAACGAAGGAACGTTTGACCTTAGTGCAGACATTTTTGAAGGCAAGGTGAGCCTCTGTTCTCATATGAGAGACCTGTGGCGCAGGTTGGGTCGCTTGGCGTTGTTCGCGTTTCTAATGAGCATCGCGCTCGCAAGCGGAGGCGCGCAACAGCAGACGCTTCCCAAAGACGATCTTCCGGAAGATTTCAAGGCTCCGGTCCAACCCAGTGACTTCGACAAACGCGCGGTGATGATACCGATGCGCGCACAAGCAGTCAAGCTTTCAGGCGAGCCAACCGTGCATCTGGTGGCATCGACCAGCGGGACGGACTCCGATTGGGTGGTAAAGCTCATCGACGTGTAGCCGGACCGAACGGCACCGCCCGCGGGGATGAGCGGCTATGAACTCCCCATCGCAACAGACATCTTCCGCGGCCGCTATCGGACGAGGTTCGAACATCCAGAAGCCATTCAGGCAAATGAACCGCTCCGTATGTCTTCGGTCTGCCGATGGTAAGCCACACGTTTCTCCCTGATCACAGGATCATGACCCAGGTCCAATCGAGCCTTTTCCCTTTCTACGACCGCAACCCGCAGCGATTTGTCCCAAACGTTTTCAAAGCGAAGGTGGAGGACTATCAGGCTGCGACGCAACGGATCTGGCACGCGCCGGGAAGACTCAGCTCTATCACCCTGCCTTTTGTGCCGGCCGAAACAACAAGCAGATAAACCGCCGGGGCAGCTGAACTGTTTCGATGGTCGAGATATGGCAATTGAACTTTGAAAACAACCAGCGGACGGAGCGCTCAACCAGTGCTGCGCTGGAATCGAAGCCGAGTGGGCGGGCAATCGAGCTCACTCAGGCTCGATATGGCTGAACAAGCACAATCGTGCCAATCATGGATCCCCATACGACAATGCCGCAGGTCCGCTTCAGGGAAGTGCTAGTGTTTCTGCCGAGAAGAAGGATTCTCTTCTCGAATTCCGGCCGTCGCTCCGTCGTTTAACTGAACGTCGCGGTCGCGAACTCCTATGAGATAGAGCAGGCCATCAAGACCTAGGCAGGAGATCGAATGACCGGCTTTCTCACGTACCAGCGGCTTGGCGCGGTATGCGATGCCCATGCCGGCTAAATTGAGCATCGGAATGTCATTCGCGCCATCGCCCACCGCAACCACCTGCTCCAGCGAAATTCCTTCGCGCGATGCAATTTCGCCAAGGAGAGCAGCTTTGCGAGTTCCATTCACGATGGGTGGAATCACGCGCCCAGTCACCACGCCGGCGGCAACTTCCAGGTCGTTGGCGTGGATGAAATCGATGCCCAGACGTTGCTGAAGATGACGGGCAAAAAAAGTAAACCCTCCTGAAAGGATGGCCGTCTTGTAACCCAACAACTTCAGCGTGCGCATGAGCCTTTCCGCGCCGTGGGCAAGCGGAATGGTCGCAAGCAACCCTTGCAGAGATTCCGCAGAAAGTCCCTTCAGCAGAGCGACCCGGCGCGTAAAGCTTTCGTCAAAGTTCAACTCGCCGCGCATGGCGGCTTCAGTGATTTTTGCGACCCGCTCTCCGACCCCAGCCAGCTTTGCCAATTCATCAATCACCTCGCCTTGAATGAGCGTTGAATCCATATCGAACGCGAATAAGCGGTGATTGCGGCGAAAGATGCTGTCTCGCTGAAAGGCAATATCGATGGATAGTTCCTGGGCCGTGGAAAGAAACTCGGCGCGCATCAGCGGTTCGCTCGAAGCGTCGCCACTGACGCTCAGTTCCACACACGCATTCGCCGGCTCGGTGCCCGCTGCCAGTTGGCTAGAGAGTCTCTCAATGCGATCGACATTCATTCCGTGCGCAGAAATGATCGCGCTTACCCTGGATAGATCCCGCGCCGAAATGGACCATCCGAGCAGTGTGACAACGAAATGGCTCTGATGCAGATTCCGCATCCAATGCTGAAGAGCCTCTTCCGGAATCGGCTTCACACGCGAGCTCAAACCAAGTTGCTGCGCGCGGGTTGCGAGGGCGGATTCAAGCGAATCAAGGCTTGCCGGATTGACATCAACAAGCATGCCCAGCGAAAGGCTTTCATGAACGACGGCCTGCCCAATGTCGAGAATACTCACGCCGTATTGGGCAAGGATACCGGTAAGCTCCGCGGTCAGCCCCGGGGCGTCGGGGCCGGAGAAATGGATAAGGAAGGCTCCGAACGGCGCTGCTTGTCTCATAGCTACTAACAACTATACCGGACCGTGTCTGCGTACCGAAGCTCCATAATCATTTTCGCGTGTGCTGCCTCGTCGGACAATTGTTGAAGATTGTCAGCGCTGCACGATAATCGATGCATACGAGAGATTGACCTTTGCGGGCGACGAGCATGCGAAAATGAAGTGCAGGCCTATGAATTCATAAGAAGCGGAACGGTGAGCTGAAGAACTTTCTGATCCATCCGGACTGCCCCTTCTGGGCGAAGGAGAATCATGAGTCTGGTCGGTTCCGAAGGGCGAATACCAGTAGTGCGAGCAACCCTTTGAAGCTGCAAAGTAGGAATTCAACGAAACCCCAGGGGCACGCATAGCCATGAGACATAGCCCTTATGCGCTATGATTGGCCAGGCAATATTCGAAAACTCCAGAACGTCGTCATTGAACGCGCCATCATCGTCAACTCCCCCGCCCTAAAAGGACGGAGCTTTCTCGGAGGCTCTGATGGCAACAGGATGCTGGACCCTTGATCGGTCGTCCGACTCCTTCCTACCGTAAAATGTTGACCTTCGCAAGGTCCATGATTTCGTCCCCACGCCCGCTGAGAACTGCTTTGAGGGCGAATAAACTAAAACCTTTAGCCTGCTCGAAAGTAATAGTCGGTGGCATCGACAGTTCCTGCCGACTCACTACAACCTCAACCAATGCGGGCCCAGCATGTGCGAGGGCTTGCGCGATCATGGGTCGCACTTGGTCCGGCGTTTCCGCCGTCAGACCAAGCAGACCTGCAGCCTCAGCCAATTTTGCGAAATCCGGATCCTTCAGGTCAGTTCCGAATTCGACAATACCGGCCGCCTTCATTTCCAGCTCAACAAATGCCAACGACTCATTCTTGAAGACAATGATCTTAACGGGCGCCTCCAATTGGCGTAAAGAGAGCAGGTCGCCAAGAAGCATAGCGAGGCCGCCATCTCCCGACAAAGAGGCCACCTGCCGCCCGGGATGACTTACCTGCGCTCCGATTGCCTGCGGCAAAGCGTTGGCCATCGAGCCGTGATTGAAAGAGCCGAGCAGGCGCCGTTTGCCGTTCATGGTCAGATAGCGTGCAGCCCAGATCGTTGGTGTGCCCACATCACAAGTGAAGATTGCATCTTCGGCAGCCAGTTCGTCGAGCACTCGAACAACGTATTGCGGATGAATCGGCTTCTTTCCCGATCCATCCGTTGCAAGATCATCCAGGCCCTTTCTCGCCTTCTCGTAGTGCTCAAGTGAGGCCTTCAAATGCCGGTCGTCACGGTTCTGTTCCAGTTTTGGCAGCAGCGCCTGAAGCGTTGTTTTCGTATCTCCGACAAAGCCGTAGTCGACTTTCGTGCGTCGGCCTAATTGCTCTCCGCGGATGTCGATCTGCACAATGGTCGCATCCTTCGGATAGAACTGTTGATAGGGAAAGTCGGTTCCGAGCATCAGCAGCAACTCGCAGCTCATCATGGCGCGATATCCGGACGAGAATCCGAGCAGTCCTGTCATTCCCACGCCATACGGGTTGTTATGCTCGATGATTTCCTTCCCGCGCATCGCATGCACGATTGGCGCGTTCAACTTTGACGCCAGTTCAATAAGTTCCGCATGAGCTCCCACGCAGCCAGCGCCGCCGAGGATTGTTGTCTTCTGTGACTTGTTCAGCAGACCGGCCAATGTCGCGATTTCTTCGGCGGACGGACAGACCGTCGGTTGCGGCGGAGGGAAATGCAGCCGCGGGCCATTCCCCACTGCATCCTTCAGTGCAATGTCTCCGGGGATGGCAATTACAGAAACGCCGCTACGCGCAAGAGCGGTTTGAATCGCGATCTCCAGGGAGCGGGGCATTTGTTCGGCTTGAGAAATCAGTTCGCAGTAGTGACTGCACTTCGCAAAGACCTGCTCCGGGTGCGTCTCCTGAAAGTAGCCACTTCCTATTTCGCTGCTCGGAATCTGCGCCGCAATCGCAAGGACGGGTACACGGCTGCGATGGCAATCATAGAGGCCATTGATCAAATGCAGATTCCCAGGGCCGCAACTCCCCGCGCACACCGCCAGTCTTCCAGTGAGGTGCGCCTCGGCGCCGGCGGCAAAGGCAGCTGCTTCTTCGTGCCGCATGTGAATCCATTGAATTTGCTTCTGCTTTCGAATCGAGTCGGTGATTCCGTTGAGGGAATCACCCGAAACTCCGTAGACGCGTTCAACACCCGCAGCTGCAAGAGTTTGCACGAGCAACTCGGCCACCGTTTGATTCGCCATGGCACTCTCCTTATCCGGTTCTTAATACCTTACTGGGTTTCTCCCTTCCCTGGCTCATCTGGGGTCTGGAAGATTGAATCCTGTCAAATATCCGAATTGCAACCCGGCATCCTCGAAGCCCCCTTGATAGAGTCTCAAGGAAGTGGGCCACTTTTGCCTGCGTCCTCAGTGTAATCGCCGGCGAACTTTGAGCCTCTGGCAGCTCTCTTTGCGGTGACCTTTCCCGCAACTTCGCTGGCGTGACCAGTCAACTTCAAGGTCTCGAACCTGTCCCAGCGCTTTCGACCGCTCGTGCATTCCGATCCAATTTTGGCGAAGGGCACGCCACCGTCACAATCGAGTTGAAAGACAAGTGAGCGACCCACGGTAAGCGATTCGCACGCTCAGAGAAAGGCTTCAACTTGGCGACGCCCGATCCGGTCGCCGTCAGCTACCCAGACATCAAGAGCGTTGCCGCAGACCCGAACGGTCAACAGACAGCCGGAAACTGCCAGAAGGGGCCCCAACGTCGGCACCATGGACACTTCCAATGGGTTCAGAGATATTGGCGCGATCTGTGCCTTCGCACCAACCTTGGCATCCGCCGATACATACCAAGGCTTCCGAGCAACACCTGCACGCGTTCACATCGATAGACGTATCTGGGATGCGCCTTCCTCTCAAGTTCTTGGGGTGAGCACGACAAGACCGATGCCATCCCACGTTTCCTTTCCCGCCGAAGCAGGAGGTTTGCCGCTCAGCGAGACAATACCGACGTTCTTTGGCAACAGGTGGAAGTGAATCTCGAGGTACTGCCGCACCAGAATGGCGCGTTGCCGGGACTTGATCAGTTGTTGTGCCGCTGTTCCGCCACAGGAGTAGCCCTCGACGACGAGCGCATTTCCGTAGATATTCGGTAGTTCCCCGACGACGCGGCTGATTTGTTCCCTTCCATCAGAAGAGAGTGTCTCGGTACCATCTGCTCCCGTCACAAAGATGCTCGCGCCCGGAAACCATTCCCGATGACGTTCGGATCTGGACAAAACCTTGTCGTCGCGGTAGTCATCCGGTGGCAAGTTATCCAGGCTCTCGTATCCGCGTTTCTTGAAGAAACCGCGGAAGAAGAACTCATGTTTCAAGGCTTCGGTATCGTCTGCCATATTGCCTGTTGCCTGATTTACATTGGCGAGAGTCTGACGCAGATTGGATCCGGCGTTCTCTCCAAACTGATCTTCCCCCAAGGCAGTCGCAAGAGTCTGGCTGATCTGTTGCGTTGCCTGGTCCATATGTTGCGATGCGCTCTTCGCGTTATCCAGCGTTGCTTCCGTTTTCTGGAAGAGATTCCGTGATCTGAAGTCAGTCAACAGATCGTTCACCTGGATTGTTGCCCGATTGAGATTGGCGGTTGCCAGTTGAGTGTTCGCGATCGTCTGCTTCACCTGTCCAGCAGTAGCCGGGTCTTCCAGCAGCATCCCTGCTGTGCCTCGCCCGGCACGGATGTCGGTCACGATTCCGTTGGTATTATTTATAGTCGTTGTGACGGCCTGCAGAGCTTCGTCGAGCCTCCCATGCACATCGGTGAGCGTAGTTCCGGCTTCATTCATGATCCCCGAGGCCTCCTCGAGAAGTTGTGCCATCTCCAACGGTTCCTTGCTGACCAGCGTGCTTTGCGGTTCGGCAGCGGGCTTCTGGTCAGTACCCTGATGGATCAGAAGAAATTTGTCGCCGACGATGCCAGTACTCTCGATCGTCACAACGGAATCATTGCGTATCAATCCGTGCAGGCTGTTTTCCACCTGCAACTTCAGGCGAAACTTCGCTGACGGCCGATCCGGTATCTGGATTCCAATCACCTGACCGCCATCCATGCCTGCGACCCGTACCTTCGCCCCTTTTGCGATGCCGGAAACGTTGGCGAACTCGGTGTAAAACTCGATGTGGCGCTTGAACGCCTTATGCTGATTCCCGATCAGAAACAGACCGGCGGTGAACAGGGCAGCAGCAGCAACCACAAAGATGCCGACAACAACATTTTGTTTGTTCATGGGATTACGCCTCCGATATGAATTCCCGAACCAGTTTGTTTTCGCTCTTCTCCAGTTCGCTTGCTGTCCCGAACCCAACTAAATCGCCCTGATCCAGGATGGCAAAGTGATCGCCTATACGCCGGGCTCCGCGAATGTCGTGTGTCACAACGACGACCGTGGTGTGCCGCTCGGTCTTTACCTTCATGAGCAGCTCGTCGATCTCTGATGAGGTGATTCGATCGAGCCCGCTACTGGGCTCGTCTGCCAGCAGGATCTCGGGCTTCAGTACCAGTGCCCGCGCCAATCCAGCACGCTTGCGCATGCCACCAGATAACTCGACCGGCAACTTGTCTTTGTCTTTCTTCAGGCCTACCTCGTCGAGAGCCTGATCGACGATCATTTTGATCTCGTCCTTCGATTTCGTCTTGTTTAACCTGTGCAATGGAAGCGCAAGATTGTCGCCCAGGCTGAATGAGTCGAACAGAGCAGCGCTTTGGAACAGGAACCCCATCTTGCGACGGACGCGCGAAAGTCCGTCCTCGTCGAGTGTTCCTATGTCCTCTCCGTCGATCAGCACCTTGCCGCGATCCGCCTTGAGCAGGCCGATCATCAGCTTCAGTGTCACGCTCTTGCCGGTCCCGCTCCGACCGAGGATACAGAGCGCCTTTCCCCTCGGGACTGTGAACGAAACATCGCGCAGCGGTGTATTATGCCCGAAAGCTTTCGACACTTGGGCGAAGACGATTTCATTGGCTGTGTTTTTGGCGTCATTCATCATATGGCCTGATCCGGGAAGAAGAAGAAGATGCACTTCACCAGCACTACGTCAGACAGGATGATCAGCAGCGAAGAGAGAACAACACTGTTGGTTGAAGCGCGCCGAACTCCATCCGATCCCTCATTGATGGTGTAGCCGAAGTAGCAGGACACGGTGCCGATGATGAAACCGAAGACCGCTGTCTTCAAGGTCGGGGGAACGAAGTTGGCCAGCGCGACATTCGCAAACGCCCGATCGAGATAGAGACGCCAGCTCAGGTTCGAGAGCACGTGCTCGGATGCGAATCCGCCGGCGATGCCGGCGAAATCCATGAAGACCGTCAACATCGGCAGAATGAGGACGCAGGCCGCGATTCGAGTCACAACCAGGAACTTGAACGAATTGATGGAGAGCGTTTCGATCGCGTCGATCTGTTCGGTCGCTCGCATGTTGGCAAGTTCTGCACCGATGCCTGCGCCGACGCGACCTGCCACTAACAACGCCGCCACCAGTGGACCGATCTCATTGAAGAAGGACATGGACTGGAGGTTCGGGATCGCAGCCTCCGCGCCAAATTGGACCAGCGTGCTGCGGGTATGGAGCGTCATTACGATGCCCAAAGCGAACCCGGAAGCGAAGATGAGTGAGAGGGAGTTCCAGCCGATCTCCCTGACTTGTTTCAGGAAATACTCAAACTCGAACGGCGGCCGGAATGCGTCACGCACGGCTTTGAGCCCGAACAAAGTAACTCTTCCGATGAACTCAAAAAACTGCCAGATTCTGGTCATGATCGCCTTGCCCTCTAACGACTTCTAGTAGATGTTCTTTATGCAGCCTGGGCTTCGCATTCTGCAAAAGTCTTCCTTTTGGGCGAGTACAAAGCGCTGCAGGGACCGGCTGGATAGGCAGATAGCTGTGCCTCGCCAGAAATGCAATCCGGCTGAAATTGGAGACAGTTCGTTGTGCAGCGAAGCCCGCTCGGATTCGAGCGACTGAGAGTCTCGCCGGTCGAGCTTGCCCAGTTGTCACCGGATGGGGCCCGCCCGGGAACCGGTTCGTTCACCCCGCAACAATCGAGGCGATAGTGGAGGTAACTAATTTGCTATAGCCTTCGATGGAAGGAATCACTTGGCGACCCCGTGGGCGAGTGGGTTGTAAAACGAGTGAACGGTTAGCAGGCCTAGAAAATTGCGACGCAGAAGCTGTCCCATCATCTAACCCGGGGAAGACGGTCGCGATCGAAGGATACGAGCGAACAGCTTTCATCGATGCTGCCGGGATATTGACGATCTTGTGCGAAGACGGTGGCGTAAGCACAAACTGCTGCGCTCCGATGACCGTGGCGGTG
>DATDLS010000135.1:0-31734 GCA_036519195.1 Occallatibacter sp.
TCGGCCACCTGCGCGGCGATGTGCAGCGGCGTCGCGCCGTTGCGGTCGCACGCTTGAATCAGCGAGCGGTCTTGTTCCAGCAGGCGCTTTGCCATTGCCGCATCGCCATGCAGGATGGCAGCACTGATCTCATCCTGCATCGGCGAGACCGTTGCATTTGGGCAACTCATCTCCTCGCGCCGCAGCCGCTCTTCCTCTTTGATGATGGCGACGATTTCGCTGTACTCACGATCCCGAGCCATGGTCAGCGCCGAGGTCGCATCGCGATTGGGCCAGATACCTTTGCGTGCATCCGCGCCTGCCTCCATCAGCAGCTTTACCATCGGAACGTCGCGGCGCAGCACTGCGTAATGCAGGCCTCGATGCTCATCGTTGCCAGCCCGGTCCATGCTCACCAATTCTGGACGCAACGCCAGCATGCTTCGCACCTGCGCCACGTCTCCGGCCTTCACCGCATCGGCGAAGCGAGCGATGGTCGCTCCATCGACAAAGGCTTTGAGCTTCGGCCAGCTTTGGAATCCGTAGGCGCGGGCCAGCACGCGTTGCGCATCGTTGAGGGCGAAGTGACAAGGATCGGGGTTGCGCTCGAATTGACGTACTTCAGCAACGGCAGTTGACTCGCTGGCGCGGAATCGCTCAAGCAGCTCTTTGGCTTGTTTCTTAAGCTGTTCGAGATTGGGCTGGTGCGGAAGGCGGCGAGGAGAAACAGGGTTGGAGTGGGGGTCGGACATGACGATCTCCTTTGCATCCTGCCCGGTGTCCGCGCTGCGGGCTCAAAGAAGATTGTCTGAATGCACTCAGGAATAAAGTTCGTCGATGGGCTCAGCCCTGCCCGCGGACACGGAGGCGTCCGATACGCCGGATTCAGTATACCGCGAGCAGTTTCTCAGATCATCTTCGTTTGGATGGGAGCGTGTCTGGGGAATCCGGATAGCCGGACTTGGAATGCTGCCTTCAGGACACCCCGCTCACCGACCATGGTTTCCGTGAGGAAGGCAGGATAGGGAACGCCCCAGGCTCCGGGAGCATTTTCGGACCCCAGCCTCGCGGCAGAACACAAGATTCCAGTCGCCATGCCGACTTGAACGGTACTCATTGGGTTTTCAATGCGTGACTCGGTCTTGTCGCTGAACTGAGATCCAGGCAAGATTAGCAATTTCCAAAGCAAAACCTGATCCGGTAGCGGGCCTGTTGGCGTTGCGATCACCGGGCGGAGACGAGCCCGATTTGCGCAGTGCTTCAACGCGGCCTGTGTCCTGAATGGCGCGATCAAAGCTGCCTTTCACAGCGACAGCGAGCGTCCCCTTACGACGTCCCTGTATAATCCGCCAATAGCAGCGTGGAAGATTCTCCTAAGGGGTCCAACTATCATGACGCGAATGGCGCGGACAGCATATTGTGTGCTGGCTCATTTCTGCGTACTGGCATCAGCCTTCACTGCGGCGGCGCAGGTCAATCCCAACCTCTACGCAGGCCTCAAGTGGCGAAACGTTGGTCCATTCCACGGCGGTCGCATCTCCTCTGTGACCGGTGTCATGGGTGATTCCGGCACGTTCTACGTCGGCACGCCCTTGGGTGGCATCTGGAAAACCACCAGCGGCGGCGTCACCTGGTTTCCCATCATGGATCAGGAAACCAGCGTCGATAGCATCGGCGCCATCCAGGTCGCTCCCTCCAATCCGGAAATCATCTACGCCGGCGCTGGCGACCCAATCGGAGGCAGCCTCGGCAATGGCATATGGAAGTCGACCGATGCCGGCGCCACATGGCAGCACGTCGGCCTCGAGGACACGGTGAAGATCGACAGCATTCTTGTCGATCCCTCGGACGCTAACCTGGTGCTCGTCTCCGCTCTCGGCGATACCAACCACCACGGCGGCGGTGTCTATCGCTCCACCGATGGCGGCCAGACCTGGACCAGCGTCCTCAAGGTCGCCGACTACGACGGCACGCGCGACCTGCAGTACGCCTACGACGACCCCAGCGTCATATTGGCCGCCACGCAGGGCACCGGCGGCACAGGCCCCGGCGGTGGCGGCGGTGGTGGCGGCAATCGGCCCAAACCCAAGCCGGCCCAGGTCTTCAAATCCACCGACGAGGGCAAGACGTGGGCCCAGATCAAGATTCCGCCATTCCCGGGCCGGGTTGGTGTGGCGGTCGCCATGCACACCCAGGGCCAGCGCATGTACATTGTCGGCAACAATATTGAAGACGGCTCAGGCCTTTACCGCTCCGACGACGGCGGCGCCACCTGGCAGCACATGGCGGGCAAGGATCTGCGGATCAGCAACGGCCAGGGTGCATACAGCTGCGGTGTTTTCGTGGACTCGCAGAACCCCGACATCCTTTACACCGTAAGCACTGCCATGTACCGCTCTACCGACGGCGGCGTCACGTTCCAGCCTTTCAAGGGGGCGCCCGGCGGCGAGGACTACCACAAGCTCTGGATCGATCCGACCAACGGCCACCGCATGCTAGTCGGCTCCGACCAGGGAGCCAGCGTCACCCTCGATAACGGCCTCACCTGGAGCCTCTGGTACACCGAGGTCATCTCGCAGGTCTACCACGTCGCCACCGACAACCAGTATCCGTACCGAATCATGGGTGCACAGCAGGACACCGGCGCGGTGATAATCAACAGCCGCGGCAACTGGGGCCAGGTCAACTTCACTGACTGGAGTCCGCTGCCCTCCTCGGAATTCGGCGTCGACACACCTGATCCCAAAAACCCGAACATCATCTATGGCGTTGGCTACGGCCCGGGCGGCGGCGGCAGCGGCCTCATCAAAATTGATATGTCGACGGGCCAGTGGCAGAACGTCGCGCCCAACTTTGGCGCCGATGCTATCAAGTACGTTGCCGGCCGCGACTTCCAGAAAAAATTCGACCTCGCCTTTGATCCCGGCGCTCTCTATGTGGCCTACCAGTGCCTGCTGGTCTCGCGCGACGGCGCCCAATCCTTCACCGCCGCCAGCCCCGAGCTGACCACACCCAAAGGAAAGCCCCAGGTGGCCTGCGGCACGCTTCCGCCCGTGTCGCCACCGCCGCCGCAACCGCCGCAACCCACGCCGACGCCGGCACGCACCGATCCGCCCCCACCCGAGCCCTCCATCACCGACTTTTCCATCTCCCGGGTCAAACGCGGTGTCATGTGGACCGTCAGCACCAACGGCCAGATCTATAACACCATGGATCGCGGCAAAACCTGGAACAACGTCACCAATATCGCCGATGTTCAGCCCCATACCCAGTTCAACACCATCGAGGCGGGCGATGACATCAATACTGCCTATGTCGCCGCCCGCATTGCCGCCGAGCGGGGCCAAACCCTGCCCCCCGATGAAAACCCCGACGTGCCGCTCATCTGGCGCACCACCGACGGAGGCCGAACCTGGTCAAGCGTCGTCAACGGCCTGCCTTCCGGCGAGCGCACAGGTAGCTGGGTAAACAGTCTGCGCGTCGATCCCCAGCAGGCGGGCCTGGTCTTCGCCGGGACAGAAACGACGGTCTATGTCAGCTTCGACAGTGGCGATCACTGGCAGCCGCTGCGCCAGAACCTGCCGAGCACCTCCATCCGCGACCTCGAGGTCCACACGGATGGTCATCTGAACGACCTGGTCATCGGAACGTACGGCCGCGGCTTCTGGGTTCTCGACGACATCTCCCCGCTCCGCCAGATCGCCGCCGACGCCCGGGCCATCAGCGGGTCTTCCGCTTATCTGTTTCAGCCCGCGGAAGCAATTCGCGCCCGTATCAACAGTAACTGGGATCAGCCTTTCTCCATCGAAGTGCCTCATGCGCCAAATGTGCCCTATGGCGCAACAGTGGACTACTACCTCAGCAAGGAACCCACCGGACCTATCCAGCTTCAGGTCTTCGATTCCAGTGGCGCTCTGGTCCGCACCATGTCCAGCACCTTGCCACCACCTATCGAAGGTGAGATGTTTCCCCGTTACTGGCTGGCCGCTCCCGAGACACGCGCCCTCAGCACCCATACAGGCCTGAACCGCGTCAACTGGAACCTGCAATACGACGATCCGCCCGCCCTGCGCCACGACCTCGAAAACGAAATGAATATGGTGGCCGGTGCAGCCACTCCCGGTCCGCATGGGCCACAGGTCATTCCCGATGTTTATAAGTTGAAGCTAACTGTGGACGGCCAGGTCTATACCCGCGACATCACGGTCATCAACGATCCGCGCGTCGGCCAGAGCCCCGCGCTCATGGCTAATCTGCGCATGCAGAACAGGCTCACTCTGCTGTCGGTTCAAGGCATGGAGCAGAGCTTCGAGGGCCATGAAGAAGTCGATGCCGTCAAAGGCCAGCTTGCGATGCTGATGAAGAGCAACCCGCCCGCCGACGTCGCCGCGCAGGGCAAGACACTTGATGCCAGCCTGACAAAGCTTGGCGGCGTCATGCCGACCGGCTTTGGCGGCGGTGGTGGCGCTCCTCAACGCCGTGTAGCTCCGGATCCCACGGCGATCGAATCGTTCATGAACCTGAACAACGCTTACAACACGATGGTCAGCATGATGCAGGTCGGCCTCGACATGGCGCCCACATCCACGCAGATCAACACCTGGCAGAAAGACTGCACCGACTTGAACCACACCAGAACCGCATGGCAGGACGTGCAAAAGCAGATCACCGACTTCAACGCGCTGCTGATCAAAAACAACCTGAAGGAGATCACGGTCTCGCCCACCAAGCTCACGGACTCGTCATGCAGCTTTATGCCGAAAACACACAGATAGGTGCTCTAACCAGACAGGAAGAGAAACGGGTAACTTTCCTTTTACTCTCAATAATGACGTACTGCAGTCCGGAAACGCCGGCAAACACGTCGTCCGGGCCGCCCCGGAACGGCCCAATCCGCGGCAGCTTCTGCGCGGAAAAACTGTCAGCCGGGGCTGCGGGCTTGGGGAGCGATTGCTGCGCAAATCCTGCGAACGGCAGGACTGCAACCCCGAACGCGAGAGTGATGACTCGATGGGTTGCCCTCAAGTACGCAGAGACGGAACACAGGAAAAGTTCTACAGCATCAGGCTCTAAATGTCGGCGTTCTGGACGTGCCCAATTGATGCAAAACTGAAGGTTGGATGTGGTCGGCCTGCCCAGCCATTTGTACCGATAGACCGTTCTTCCAGCGGGGCGAGTAGCGGATAGCTCCACCGTTCGGAGTGCAGGGCAATTTATACTGGGTAGCGCAGGAGCAGACGATCGGCAAGACGGCATTGCTGCCCGACAAAAACACTGCGGAGATCATTCCACAGGTCAGCGAGCGGCATTTCGCTTGCGGCCGAAGTTGGTTCATTCGCAAACGAAGCTGTACTACTCACGGACGGGCATGACACTACTGGATCTCTGCTCATATCTCGGCCTCGCAGCGGCAGGAGCGGCCAGCCTGAACCTTCTGCTCGGACTGCTCATTTCACTTCGCTACAGCCCCGTGCGTCATTGGCCTCACTGGAGACTCAATATCTTCGCCTTCCATCAGTGGACGGCGTACTTCACCATCGTGCTCACGTTGACCCATCCCCTTGTCCTGCTGTTTCTCGACAAGCCGCATTTTCGCGTCTTCGATATCCTCCTGCCCATCCAGTCGCCGCTCCAGCCGCTCATCAACGTCGCCGGCGCCGCTGCCATGTACCTCCTGCTGTTGGTATTCGTCACGTCTCTTTTTCGGTCTCGCATGGGGCGCCCGCTTTGGCGGCGCATCCATTACCTGGTTTTTCCTGCCGCCGTGCTTCTTTTCCTCCACAGCTTCCTCACCGATCCCAACCTGAAGGATGGCCATCCCGACCTGCTGGATGGAGGCAAAGTCTTTGTCGAGATTCTTGCTCTTATCTGCTTTCTCGCCGTCGCGCTTCGCATTCGTCTTCGCGGCCAGGGACTGCGCGCCGCCGGTGGCCGCACCGGGGCGGCTGTTGCTGGCTCGCGGATCGAAAGCTGACCGCGTCGCATGCCGGCCAATCCGGCAAATCGTTTGCATCGAGTTTTTCATCTGATCGCCATGCTTCTTGATGCAGCAGCAATCGCATTGGCCGACCTTCCCATACGGCAACCCGGTTTATTCGGATCGAACTGGCAAATGAAGAACAACCACGATTTGGCCGACGAGATCGGCTGGCCCGAGTTCGTAGCCGAGGTTGCCGCGGTGCGCGATACGCTCCCACCCGAAGACCGCAACCATCTTGCGGTTCTGGCCTACAACTATGGAGAAGCAGGAGCCCTCGCCTTGTACGGTCCACGGTATAACCTACCGACACCCATCAGCAATATCAACAGCATTCACGACCGAGGCTATGGGCCGTTTGGCCCAGAACCGGTAATTATTGTTGGCAGCGATCTCAATGACCAGCAGCAGAATTATGAGCACTGTTCGGTAGCAGCATACATCGCCATTCCACACGGCGTCAGGAATGAAGAATCTCTCTGCCATCCAGAAATACTCGTTTGCCGTCACCTGCTTCACCCCTGGCCCCAAGCCGGGACGAACGCTCAGCAGTTTGGCTGAGCAGTGAACAATCGAGTAATTGCTATAGCGGGATCGTGCCCTTTGGGGTCATAGCCCAAAGATGAGGCAAGAGTCCCGCAACTGTTGCCAGGCCTTTGCACGCTTCCAGAATTCGTCATCCTGGAAACGTGCCAGGGCGATTTGCACTAGAGATTTTGCATGAAGGATTGCTCCGGGCTACATCGGCGTTCCCAGGACTTATGCGTTCGAAACAGCGTCGCTTTCGCGGTTACGATCTCATCGGTTGGTGAGGTGGCCAACTATGAGTTCTCTGACCGTTTCCGTTGCCTCGTCCTGAAGCCAATGCGAGTATCCAGGCAGAACCTCAAAACGATAGTGACCGTTGACATAGCGTTCTGTCGCCTCCGCCGCTGCACGCCCGAGCGCCATGTCTTGATCTCCCCAGATGTAAAGCGTGGGCACTCGAACGGGGCCGATACGAGCGTCAAGGTCAAGGGCTCGATACCAGTTGAGAGTGGCACTGAGAGCTCCTGGTTCCAAAAGGCGCTGCACGTTGGTCGAAACCTGTTCTTCGCGGACCTTGCCTTGAAAAACTCCCCGGAGGCGCACGCCATCATCCTGGAGAAACATCGCCTCTGCAGCTTGGCCTGGCATCTTGAAAAGCTGGATGTAGAGTGACCGTGCCTTCTGATCGGGGTCGGATGCGACTGCATCTAGGAAGGCATCAATGTGCGCGGTGGAAAGAACGCTCAAAGACCGAACCCTATCAGGGTGCTTCGCAGCGAGCCGCCAAGCCAGAAAACCGCCCCAATCGTGGCCGATGAGGTGAAAACTGGACCATGCCAACTTGTCTGCAAGGGCGATCACATCAGAGGTAAGCTCCGAGACGTCATATGACTCGATCTCCAGTGGCCTTGCATGGACAGAATATCCTCTCTGATCCAGCGCCACGGCTCGGAAACCGAGCGCGCCGAGAGCGCCAAGCAGTGAAGTCCACACATCCGCGAATTGAGGAAAGCCGTGCAGAAGAATGACCGGTTCACCATCTCTTGGGCCTGCCGCCAGGTAGGTGAACTCCAAACTGTTTAGCGCAATCGAACAGTGCTCGGTCAAACTGTCCTTCCCATCAGTTGCTCTCAGCGGCAATCTCGAAAGAGCGTTCAAAGTGCGGAAGCCGGTGAGAATCAGGAGCTCGAGCAACTGCGTAGCCGTTTTCGGACAGAGCACACCTGACCAGCGATGCACCTGCTAAGTAACGCCCAGTGTCTGCTGACGGCCTCTGCGGTCCTGGAACCGCATCTCCAGGCCTTGTCACTCCTCGATCGTCAGCAGGCGGCTTTCCTGCGAGCCGGAATTCGCTCATTTTCCTTCACCGCTTCCTCAATCGGACCGACTCCCAGCTCCCGTCCGAACTCCACCCTCCATCCACCGTCAAGGTCGCGCCGTTCACGAAGCTGCTCTCGCTTTCGTCCGCCAGAAAAGCAATCGCCCGCGCCACATCCTCCGGGCGCGCAAACCGTCCCATTGGTACTCTCTCAGTGATGTCCGCATCGGTATAACTTCCGCCCGCCTGGTCGGCCACGTCCATCTCCGTCTTCACCCATCCGGGACAAACCGCGTTCACCCGTACGCCGCGTCCGCCCCACTCGGCTGCCAGTGTCCGCGTCAGTCCCACCAAGCCGTGCTTCGATGCGTTGTAGGCTGCCCGATCCGCCACTGCCACCAGGCCCGCAATGGATGCCACATTCACAATGGCCCCGCTCCGCGCCTCCAGCATCTTTCGCCCAAAGGCCCGCGCCAGCAAAAACGGTGCCACCAGGTTGACATCCATCACCCGCCGATACTCTGCAGCCGTCGTGTTTTCGGCCGCGCAGATCAGGCTAATCCCCGCGTTATTCACCAGCACATCCACCCGCTCATACGACTCCAGCACCTTGTTCGCGAAGACCTCAACCGTTTCCTCCTGCGTTATATCCCCCGCAAATCCGAATGCCGTCCCACCTCCGGCCTCAATGGCGCTCACCGCCGCCTTCGGCTCCTCGAGATCGATGATAGCCAGCCGATATCCTCGAGCTGCGAGCAGCTCCGCCGTCCACCGCCCAATCCCCTGCGCCCCACCCGTGACCACCGCCACCTGTTTCCCGTTCACCATCGACGCTCCCTCCTCAGGCTCGTACCAAGCATAGATTACGAATGACAAACCATCAGCGGTTGAAGCCGACCGCGTGGCCGAGCTCTTTGCTGTCGTACATGCGGCCTTCGGTGATGACCTTGGAGACGCGGCGGATGTCGCTGATGTTGGCGAGCGGGTTACCGTCGACGAGGACCAGGTCGGCGCGTTTGCCGGGTTGAATCGTGCCGGATTCAGCGTCGAGACGCATGGCTCGCGCGGCGTTCAGGGTTGCCGTCTGGATGGCCGCCATTGGCGTCATGCCGGCCTGAACGTAAAGCTCGAGTTCGCGGTCGAGGCCATATCCGATCAGGCCTGTGTCGCTGCCGGCGACGATGGGAACGCCGGCTTTAGAAAGAGCGTCGATGACCCTCAGGTTGACCTCCATGCGGGCGTGGAATTTTGCTTCGTCGGTCGCGGTACCCATGTTGCGAAATTTGGCTGCGGTCGAATAGGGAGCGGCGTTCACGCCGGGTTCGAAAGATGCCGCGTCGATGGTCTTCGGATGGCCGGCCATCTCGCCCCAGCCGGCGGTTGGGTCGACGACGATTTGCCTTTCTTTTAGCAGCGCAATGAGCTTCTGAGCACGGTCGGAGTTCAGATCGAGCTCGGCGTTGGGCGGAGCGTTGGGAGGGAGCATGGAGTGGGTGATGAACTGCAGGTGGTTGACCTGGTCCATGCCGTCGGCTATGCCTTCGAAGGTATCAACCGCGGCGGGGACGTGGCCGGTGACGGTCATCCCCTTGAGGTGGGCTTCGGCGGCGATGGCGCGCAGCACGTTGGGTTGCAGTTGGGTATAGACCTTGATCTGTTGAAAGTGGTGCTGGGCGTACAGGTCGACGGCGGCGACACCTTCGGCAGGGGTTTCGGCGTCGACGAAGCCGAAGCCGAGCGGACCGCCAGAGTCGATGAGACCGGCGAGCAGAAGGCGCGGGCCGAGCACGTGCTGCTTGGCGATCGCGTCGCGGATGGTGATGAGAAAGTCGAGCTCGCCGCCGCAGTCACGGGCGGTGGTGACGCCGGCTGCGAGCAGCGCCGGGCCGAACTCAACGCCGGAGTAGTGCGAGTGCATCTCCCACAGTCCGGGCAGCATGGACTTGCCCTCGGCATGGATGATGCGCATTCCGTCGGGCGGCGGTAGGCTGCCCGACGAGACGATGCGGCCATCGCGGACAACGACGGTTGCATCCTCGACGGCCGCTCGGCCGGTGCCGTCGATGAGGCGGGCTCCGACGATAGCGTAGGCGCCTTGCGCTTCGGGCGTTACCTGGCGATCGATGTCGGCCAGATCGAGCATCTGCTGGCGAACGCCGGAGCGAGCGAGGTCGCCGGTGGCCGAATCGTACTCGTCGAGCACGAACTCCTGCGGGAGTCCCCCAGCGAAGGTCATGATGGCGGCCACGCGGTAGGAATCGTTCATCCATAGGATCTCGCGGCCGAACATCAGGTTCGCAATGGTGTAGCGGGTGAGGCGGACCGTCTTGCCCTTGATTTGGAAGGCCTCGTGGCCGACGAGCTTGATATCGAGCGGCGGTGCCTGGTCGCTGGAGCGCATGATGGGCAAATGCGCGGGCGAGTGGTGATATTGCCAGTAGCGCATCATCATCATCTGCAGGGCGGCAGGCATGGAGGCAAAGCCGACGAAGGAAACGGGCCTCTTGACGAAGGTGCGCGTCTCCGCGCCCTCGCGGACGGTGGCTTTGACACCTGAGATTTCGGTGCTCGATACGACGTCGCCGGATCTCTGCTCAAGTTTCCGCGGCTCGAAGTGGTCTCCGAAGGTGAGGGTGGTGACGGTGGTGCGCTTCGTGCCGCGGTCGTTGGTGCTGGTGGTGGTGGTGAGAACGCGGCCGCCGTTGCCGGTGTCGGTGATCGAGTATTCCTCGGTGCCGATGGCGTGAAGGAGGAGATGGACCTGGTAGACGCCGTGCTCGACCACTCTCGGTTGTTGCTGGGCGGCGGCGAGGCCACTCAGAAGGCTTAGGGCGGCGAACGAGGCGATGAACTTGAACGAGAGCATTGGTGAAATGGTAACGGAATTATCGATCCCTGCCCTTGATTGGCACCCATCCCGTCCCATGAATCGCGTAAATTCATAAAAATAAATGAGTTAAATTGCAATTCCAAGACCGGTGCCACGCACACGTTTCACAACGGAAGATAATTCTTGGTTCCTGACAGGGCTCGGACTTCGGATGGACTCTCTGAAGAGTCAAGCTTCCTCCGATGGAGGAGGTAGAGGTGTGACAGAATCGCTCGCCTCTTTCTCAATTTCGCTACGATCCGAGCTTGCCAGGAGTGGCTCATCAGAGAGCGTGTTCATTTGCGTCTCTCAAGAGCGAGTGCTCCAGCCCTGCCTGGTACCCGCGCAGTCAATTGACCCCATAGCGTCTTTAATCCCGGTTGAGTTCGCGCCGCGGCAAGCATCCACCTAACGACTTTCTGAACGGCCCCCCCCCACCTGACAGCGGATCAAACCGCTGGCTATAATCAGCCGATGCGCAGCCCCTGCTCGTTATACGCAACCGCGATTCTCTTGTTAAGCTTCCATGCCGTATCTCTGGCCGAAACCTCGCAGTCGGATCTGAACTCCGTTGCCAGACAGGCTGTCCTGGAATCACACGTAGCAGGAGCCTCTGTGCTGGTTGCAAGAGGCGACCATATCCTCCTCCTCAAGGGGTACGGTGTATCCGACATAGGACTCGAAGCACCCTCTCAACCAGACTCCGTCTATCACGTTGTCGGCCCAATGCTCCCGTTTACCGGAGTGGCTGTCATGCAGCAGGTCGAACGCGGCAAGCTCTCCCTTGACGACGACATCGCGAAGTATCTCCCCGAGTTTCCCACTCAAGGCCGTCACGTCACCATCCGCCAGCTCATCACGAACACCTCCGGCATCGTCGACTACCACTACCGCGGCGACCCGCTCGAATCCACCTACCGCCAGCCCAAAGCCATGGATGAAGTCGTCGCACTGTTCGCCAACGGCCAGTGGGTCCACGAACCCGGGACCCAGTGGGACTGGTCTGTCTCCAATTTTCAACTCCTCACTGAAATTCTCGAGCGCGTCACCGGTCAGCCTTACGCCGAATACATGCAACAGAATCTGTTCGCCCCCGCCGGCGCGATTGCGACCACACCCTGCGACAACTCCTCAGTCATTCACGGACTCTCCCACAGCTACCAGAGCGTCGGTGACCACTACGAGGCAGCCACCGAAGACAGCAGTGCTGTCAGCTATGATCTCCGCTTCTGCAGCACCGTCTCCGATCTGTTCCACATCTGGCGCGCCGTTCAACAAGGCAAGCTTCTCAAACCTGAAACTCTCAAGCTCATGACCACCGCCGAAGGTCCGGGAATCAAGATGACGGCCAGTGACCCGAATCAGCACTACGGCATGGCATTCCTCCTTGGCCACGAAGACGACCATCGCGATGTCGGCCAGAACGGTTCCCTGCTCGGCTACAGCGGCAGCATGTACCAGTTCCCCGCAGATGACCTGACTGTCATCGTTCTCACCAACACTTCCGGCCAGAACGCCAAATCCATCGGAAGTGCACTTGCCCGAAAGGTACTCGGCCTTCCTCCTAATCCCACCCCACCCGCACGGGCGCAGCAACCGACTCTGACCGACGAGCCCATCTCCAAGGACGAGCGAAGCAAATTCACTGGAACCTACGTCCTGAAGGTGGTCGAGGGCGGCTATCACGATTCATTCGCGCAGTACCGCCGAACCTACCGCGTCTTCGACGAAAATGGACGCCTGATGATCGAGGCCCTGGGAGAAACACCCGAACGCCTCCTGAAACAAAAAAACGGAAGCTTCGCGATACGCTCCTGGCCGCAGGCGCCGGTCACATTTGTCATGCACGACCAAAACGCACTCACGCTGCACTTGACCAATTCCGGCCTTACATTGGCAGGAGAGCGCGTCGGCCCCGCCGATCCCGAGACCTTTCACTTCTATGGAACCTCCACACCGAAGGCTTCATCAGCGGCAATGGCGACAGCGCACGAGTGACGACAACTTCAACCAGAAATAATCGATAGATCCGTAATCAGGACAGTGCGTTCCCCTCCAGCACCGGTTTTCCGGCCCGAGCCCGCATCGCCGGCAGTCAATTCCCCTTTTGCTCTTCCCCAGCCAACCCCTACAACTGCTATTTTGAAATCCGATTCCCCCGGGAATCGGCCTGAATTTTCTCCTCATTCCACCAAGGCATCGGCGCGGCGTGGACGAAAATCAGACGCCACGTGTTCTCCCGTCCCGGCAACAGCCGGAAAGAACCCTAAAACGTTCGACAAAGCCTTCCTGCATCTGGCGGGAGAGCGTCGCCGGCATGTTCATGTCTTGGAGGGCAACGCGGCAAGGGCCTAGAAGGGCCCAAACCCAACATTGCTCTCACCAGGGCCAGGGGCACTCTTTCTCCAGCTCGATGCTGTTTACTCTCAATTCACTGCCGGGTAGGCGGTTCCGAGTAGGCGGTCAGAACGAAGCCGCAGGAGCCGCGCATGCTCGGTCGTGCCATACGCGGTGAGTATGGGCCTGCAGAGTGCGTTGCATCGGCAATCGTTGTTTCGTGCTAATTATTTGATTACAGGCTAGCTCTGACTGAATCTCCCTAGACTCACCGCATCCGCGGCAAACGCCTGCGGCTTCCTTCTTACCCCCAAATCGAAAACTCCTCGCACAAACAACTCGCCGTCCTTGTGCATCGTGCGCACTTCCGATGTTCGCTAACGGTCAACCGCCCGCATCGGGGATACGCAGCGATTTCTCAACCGGAATCCTCCATGCGCGATTTACCATGAATTGACTGACGAAGGAGCGGGATAGCTGAAATGGATTTGGAGATTCTTCGATCTGCCGCGCGAACGATCAGACGGTCTCCTACACCGTATTTTGTTGCCGTTGCCACGCTGTCCATTGGCATCGCGGTCAACCTCACTATCTTTGCTCTCGTCAATGTGGTGTTGCTGCGCCCGCTTCCGTTTCCGCATCCTTCGGAGCTCATTGCTCTCAGTACAGCCACCAAACAGGGGACGGGCCTGCTTTCGTGGCAGGACATCACCAACATTCGCGCATCCACCAAGAGTCTGGCCAACGCCGCCGGTTACAGTAAACGGACATGGGGTCTATCCGATTCCACGGGATCTCCGCTCGAGGTCGTTCTGTCGGGAATGGTGACGACCGAGTTCTTGCGCACGCTCGAGGTCGCTCCCGAGTTCGGAACGGACTTTCAACCCGAGAACGGTTCTGCGGGAAATCAGCAGATGGTCCTTCTGTCCTATTCCTTATGGCAGAAGAGATATCACGGCGACCCCAACGTAGTCGGTTCCTCGGTGGAGCTCAACGCCGTACCTTATCGCATCGCAGGGATTCTGCCCACCGCTTTCCGCTTCGAGATGGATGGAGTTGTTCCCGACCTGTATATCCCGCTGAGCCATGCGGACTACTGTTGCGAAGCTTTCCAACGGGGGCTTGAGGGGATTGGCCGCACGATTCCGGGAGTTTCATTGTCTGCCGTAAATGCGGAGTTGGACTCCTCGGCCCGTCACCTGCTTCCGGAGGGCACGACATTCAGCGCAACATCTCTGACATCATTTCTTGCCGGCGATCGCAGGCGATCTCTTCTCCTGTTGTGGCTGGCAGCGTCTTTGTTGAGCGCGATTGCCGCATTGAATGCAGGAGCAGTCCTGCTGGCACATGCATTCAGACATCTTCGGCACTATGCCATCAAAGCAAGCCTTGGGATCAGCCTTCGTCGATTGCTCGGCGAACAAGTTGCGCAAGCTGGTCTGCTTGCGAGTATCTCAAGCGTATTGGGTCTGCTGGCAGCGGTGGTCATCCTGCGGATTCTGATGCAAACATCGGCTTTGCGTTCCGTGCTGTACGGAGAGCAGAGCATCGCCATTATCGACGGGCGCATGTTTCTGTTTACTTGCGTTCTCTCGCTTGTATCTGCATTGATTGCCTGTCTGCTGCCGGTGGCAACGATGCGCAGGATTCCGGTCGAACAGCTGCTGCAGGATGGGGCAATGCTGTCGCCTTCGCGGCGCGGGCGCCGCCTCAGGTCTGCGCTCATCGTCACGCAGATCGCTTTAAGCGTTGCGCTGTTTGCTTCTGCGACTACGCTGGCGCGCTCTCTTCACAATTTGTTTTCGCGCAATCCTGGTTTCCGCGAGCAGAACGTCGTCATCGCTGGTATTGGCGTCCCTGAGGCGCGTTACAACACAGACGCGAAGATGATCGCGTTCCACGAGCAAGCAGTTCAACAGCTACGCAATATTGCTGGAGTGGATGCGGCCAGCTTTGGCGCCGGAGTTCCTGTCGGCTCACTAAGGACGAGGTTTCAGCTCGATTCCGAGAAACTGCCCCTTGCGCAAAGACCCTTCACAAAGGTGGCAATCACGAGCCCTGAGCTATTTAATCTTCTCGGCATTCCACTTCTCGCCGGACGTGGTTTTAATCCATTGGATCGGCTTAACCATCCTTATGTCGCGATCATCAATCAGCAGTTCGTCAGGCGCTATCTTTCAAGCGCGGATCCGCTCGGAGCCGGCATGCAACTCGGTTTCTACAACGGCAACGACATGAAGCCGTGGTCCCATTTCGAGATCATCGGGATTGTTGCGGATAGCAGGAATCAGGCCATCGCGACAGAAACACAGCCGGAGATTTACCTTTCTTCGCTGCAGGTTCCGCTCGAAGGAGGCAGCTATTTTCTTTTCACATCGCGAAGTGCCGAGAGTATTGCCAATGAAGTTGCGGGTGCGGTATGGAAGGTGGATTCGCAAGTCCAAAAGGTGCGTGCCAAACCGCTGCGAACGCTTGTGGAAGATCAGTATCAGGAATCGCGAGTTTCGATCGGCGTGTTCAGCTCGTTCGCCTTGATTGCGCTCGCCCTGGCCTCGATCGGCTTGGCGGCCAGCATGAACGCGGGTGTGGCAGAGACAACGCGCGAAATCGGCATTCGGTCCGCATTGGGCCAAAGCCGCACAAGCATTGCATGGCACGTGGTCCGCGCGTCCCTGCTACGAACTTTTCTCGGTGTGGCCATCGGAATGCCGCTGGCGGTCATATTGGGTAAAACTCTCGGTGCGCTTTGGCTTGGCACACCCTCCCTCCATGCGGTGGAATTTGCGGCGGCCGCCTTCCTTATGGAACTAGTCGCCTTCCTACTTGCCCTATCGCCGGCATGGAGAGCAACAAGAGTCTCCCCGATGGAAGCAATTCGCACGGTGTGAGCAACAGCATCTGCATGCAAAGGGGAACGCTCCGCAAGTGCCGGATACATTTTCTGTTCGGGTGCGTAGATGGCCAATTGTCTTGAAGGGGCGCCTGGCTGGCTGAGACGCGATGATTCTCCACTGTCAGCTTCCATTGCGGGTAAATCGCCTGAGATTTTAGCGCGCGAGGATAAGTGCGCGGCTCAGTTCGAAGAATATCTAAATTCCTTCAGGATCAACGCCGCCCCGATGCTTCGACTTACTGACTCTGCGGATGTCAACCTGGAGAGCCTGGAGAGAATTGCCAAGTATTTCTGCATTCCCGTGAATGTAGAGGAGAGAGAGAGAATTTGTAAAGCAACGTCCGTATATGCGAAGGATCCTAAGCAGACCAAAGAATTCACTAATGATGCCGCCACAAAACGACGGCGCGCTGCCCGCTTGAGCGAGTTGGATTTCGCCAGGGTGCTGGGGGAGTCCTATACCGATTTGTATCGTGAAGCACGAAGCTCTGGCATGTATCCTCCAGCAAAACCAGATAGCTCATCAGGGTCCGGAGGGTACGTGTCGCCCCAACTCCCAGAGTTTGCGTCCTAGTGAAATTAAAGCGCTTTTGATTGCCATTAACGGCAGAAATTCGACAAGCAGATGATGATGACGAGCGTCCTCCAGAATTCCGAGCTCATCATCGCGGCCAGACTGAGCATGGGCAAGGCCGCCTGGGCCATCAACATCGCCGAGATCAGCGCCGTCAAAGACGGCAACGTCGTCGCCGTGTAGTCGCTCGAAACGTAGAACTTGCTATTTTGCGGCAGAACTGCGCTCGTGGACTCATCTTGGTCACAGCTGCCATCGCATTGTGGAACGCAGTTTGCCTGAAACGAGCCACGAACGCGTTGCATGGAAACGGACAGACACTGGCCCCAGCCCTGCGAATGCATTGTCCGGACTAGCTCCTTTGCCGTCCAGGAACGAAGTCCCTGTCACAATGAAGCGGAGGAAGGCTTCACTCGCTTCGTAGCACCTCGACCGGATTCACCGAGGCCGCTCGACTGGCTGGAATGGCAGAAGCCACCAGCGCGAGCAACAGAAGAGCTGCAACAGAAAGGGAAAGCACTGCCGGGTCAGAGCCTTCCACTCCAAATAGAAACGACCTGAGCAGCCGGGAGAGAGCGAGCGCGCCCAGCACGCCTATGGCACAACCGATGGCGCCAAGCTTTGCTGCTGAGGTAAGGATGAGGCGCAAGACGGCTGAGCGCTGCGAGCCGAGCGCCATCCGGATGGCCATTTCCTGAACCCGTGATGCCACCGAGAAGGCAATGACGCTATAGATGCCAAGGACGGCCAGCAGCAGGGCGGTCCCGGCAAAGGCACTAATCACGGCGGTATTGAAGCGGCGCGGGCCTTCGCTATCGGCAACGGTCTGTTCCATGGTCTGCACCTGTGTCAGAGGAAGTTGAGAATCAATCGAACTCACCGTAGACCGCAGTGCATTTTCCATTTGCTCTGGCGGTAGGGCAGTGCGCAAGACAATGGAGCCGTAGTTGCCAAAAACGTCGGACGCCGCCGCCAGCGAGCTCCAGTCAGGCCTCACTTGTTCCGGCGGGGTGTAGAACTGCTCCTGGGTGGGTTCGTCGGGCGAGCCTTGTTTTACTCCGGCTACCTCACCCACAACCGTCAGCCAGGGCGTTTGCATTTGCGGTGTTCCAAAGCGCAAGCGTTTGCCGACAGGATCCTGCTCCGGCCAGTAGTGTTGCGCCAGTTTGTCGTTCACGATAACAACCAGTTGGGAGTCAGCCTGGTCGGCTGGGGTAAAAAAGCGGCCACGCAGCAGAGGGATTCCCAGGGCCTGGAAAGAACCGCCGTAAACGTGAAAGGGAGTGGCCGAATTCATATTGGCGCCGTTCGGGGGTGTATACCCGTCGACGACGAAGGTTTCGCTGCCCCCGTCCCCGCTGCCCGGCAAAATCGAAATGAAGCCTGCGGCTTTTGTGCCGGGCAGTTGCTCTAAGCGAAGCAAAAGTTCACGGTTGAACTCATTCACCATGGTTTGGGTGGCATATTGCTTCGGCAGCGAGTAGGACGCCGTTAACGTATGCTCCGGACGAAAGCCAAGATCGACCTGGCGCATCCTTTCAAAGCTGCGCAGGAACAGACCCGAGGCCGCAAGCAGGATGAGGGCGACGGCGATTTCCGCGACCACGAGTGAGGAACGGAGAAGCGCATGTCCGCCGCCCGCAGAGCCGGTGCGGCCACCTTCCTTCAAGGCTTCATTCACATTGGTGCGCAATGCTGCAAAGGCGGGAGCGAGGCCGCAGAGAATTCCTGTGAAAAGGGCCAGCGACAGAGCGAAGGCTGCCACTATCCAGTCCACCCCGATGCCGCCAACGCGGGGAAAGGTCTCGGGCAGAGAGCTCGTAGCGGCCGGCAGGGCGACAGCGGCCAGAAACAAGCCTAGGAGGCCTCCGCTCGTGCTCAGGAGCAAGCTTTCCAGCAGGGATTGCCGCAGCAGCGCGCCGGCGGGTGCCCCGAGAGCCAGGCGAACACTCGTCTCTCGCCGCCGGCGAATCGCCCGCACCATCAGGAGTCCGGCAAGATTTGCGCAAGCGATCAGCAGTACCACGGAGACGGCCAGAAAGAGCATGTGTAACAACGGGCGTGTGGGGGCCACGACTTCTTCATGTAGCGGATGCACCACCGCCCGGATGCGCAGGTTGGCCATGAATCCGGGATAGTTGCGCATGGTTTCTTGCGCTACACGCTCCGCGTCGCTTTGTGCCTGCTCCAGGCTGATGCCGCGTTTCAAACGGCCCACCATATCGAACCCCCAATTCGACGCGCCGCCGGTTACTTCTCCCTCCTCGAAGCTCGCCGGTACCCACAACTGGCTCTGGTTCAGGTGGCCTGGCATGAGGGGGAACTCAAAATTGCGTGGCATGACGCCAATGATCAGATAGGGCTTCCGGTCGAGCAGGATTTTGCTGTCGAGCACGCTGCGGACGGCGTGAAAACGTCCATGCCAAAGCGAGTAACTGATCAGGCAGACTTGCCGGTGCTGATCGTCTTCCTGCTGCGTGAAAAAACGGCCGAGCAGGGGCTGTACTCCGAGCGCGGGAAAGACCCCGCCACTCATGCGCGCTCCGTGGATCCGTGTGGGCTCGCCCGCCCCCGAAAGGGCATAATCGGATGGCTGGTAGCCCCCCAGGCTTGCAAACGACCGGGTATTCCGCACGTAATTGCGGATATCGGGAGCGGTCACCCCGGCCTCACCGTTTCCCCCGAGGCTCGCTCCTTGCAATATGTCCGAAATGCGGACCAGCTGGTCGGATTGCGGGAAAGGAAGCGGACGCAGCAGCACGCCCTCCACGATCGAGAACGTGGCGGTTGTAGCGCCAATCCCCAAGGCCAACATTAAGATCGCGGTTGCAGAAAACCCGCGCGACCTGCGCAGCTGGCGCACCGCATAGCGCAGGTCTTGAAATAGCGTCCGCAAAGGAACCTCCGAACTCCCCGATCACCTTCCCATCTACTATAAACGCGACGACATTATCGAGCTTTACCTTTGGCCTGCACATGCGAACCTGCTGATTGCGCATCTGCTGCAATCATTGAGGGGGACTGCTTATCGAGTCGAACAAGTACATCCTGTTTGATTTCTTGATCTCTCAACTTGCGGCGGCACCCATGCACTCCATGTACGACATTTTCTCTTGTAAGTGCTATTCGTACCTAAGCGTGACAGTGGGATCGACACGCGTCGACCGCCTGACGGGGATGTAGCTCGCAATCAATGCAACGACGGCCCACAGCAGCACGGACGCAGCAAAGGTGACTGGGTCAGCAGGGTTCAGACCGTACAGGTGTCCCTGGAGCAGTCGCGTAATCAGAAATGAACCGCTGAGTCCAAGCGCCACTCCTGCTAAAGTAAGTCCCAGTACGCTGGCAAGAATCATTTGCAGGACGTCTTCACGCCGTGCACCCAAGGCCATGCGTATTCCAATCTCCTTTGTGCGCTGCGTGACGGAGGTCGACACAACTCCATAGAGACCGACTGGGGCCAGCACCAATGCTAACCCGCCGAATCCTCCAATCAACGACGTTTCCCAGCGTAACAACCAAAACGAATGGTCGATCTGGTCCGACAGAGCGCCCACGTCGTAAACCTGGAGTCGCGAGTCTAGCCCAAGCAAATTCCTTCGCAAATTGGGTGCAAGTTCGGCTGGTTCAACCTGAGTTCGGATCAACAACGAGACGTACCTGGCAAAGTGCTGAGTGATTGGCACAAAGACGTACGGTTCAGCGGGCTGATCGAGGTTCGCATACTTGGCGTTCTTCACTACGCCGATAATCTCCGCGTCGTAACACTTTCCGTTTTCACACGCGCAGCCAACACGCAGTCGTTTGCCAATCGCGGTCTGGCCAGGAAAGTACCTGTGGCTGAGAATGTCGTTGACCACGACGACACGCGGAGCGCTCCCCCCGTCCAGCAGTGAGAAGTCGCGACCGGCGAGCAAAGAAACGCCGAGAGTCGCGAAATAGTTTGCTCCAACGATGTTCTCGCCCACCGTCTGAGTCCGCAGTTCGCCGTTCTGTATCAGCGGCAAAATACAATCCGAGGAAGAAATGAAAGGCGAGGCGTATGACACCGTGGCGCTCTGGACGCCGGGAATCGCTCGCACTCGTTCCAGTGCCCGATCGAGGAGATTCCCTGCGACTCGCTCTGTGAATTGGGGTTCGGCCATATATAGCCGTGCCGACAACAACCGGCGGACCTCGAATCCGGCGTCCATTTTATTAACATTCTGCAAGGCATGAATAAATAGCCCGGATATCACCACCAGCACAAACGAAATCGCAACTTGGCCCAAAACATATAACTTGCGCGGCGAAAACCACTTGAAACACGGATGCTTCAACGTCTCGACGCCCTTGAGTACTGGCAGTAGGTCTGGCTTTGCGGCCGAAATGGCAGGGAACGCGCCGGATACCAGAGTAGTAAAGAAAGTAGCGCAAAATGCAAAGAATAAAACACGCTTGTCGATCGACAAGTTCACGCCGATCGCAACCGGCAGCGGTGCGGCAGCAATGCGCAATTCCAGAAACTTGTTGGTGCCGATCGCTGCCACCAACCCTGCCAGAGAGCCGATTGCCGCCAGGCACATACTTTCCACCATGGTCTGCCGCACAATCCTCAACTGTCCGGCACCCAACACTACCCGAATCGACATTTCGCGCCGTCGCACTAGGCCCCTCGCGAGCAGCAAGCTGGCGATATTGGCGCAGGTAATTAACAGAACCATCGCGGCCACGCTCATCAGCAGCGCGGCCAATTGCTCGGTGCTTCGCCGATTCCCCGGATCTGAGACTCCGCGCACCGATTCGCTGCGCAACAGATCGCCGTTCGAGTCGCGACGGGGATACTCTTGTCGCAGTTGGCCGTCAATCGCGTTCATCTCCGCCAGCGCTTGAGCTTCTGTGGCCCCGGACTTAAGCCGTCCCAGGAGGATGAACCGAGAATCCTGGCGGTTGTCCATTACACCTGCGGCAAACCTATTGTGCCGGGCATAGGCATCCAGCGGCACCCAAATGTCGGTCAACAGAGGCTGCGACATCCCCAAAACTTCTTTTGGGGCCACACCGACGATTGTGTATGGCTGCCCATCGATCCTGACTTCCCTGCCCAAGACATGTGGATCGTCCGAAAGGAGGGCGTGCCAGATCCGATAGCTGATGACGGCCAGAGGTTCGCCACGCGCCGTGCGCTCGTCCTCTGGCGAGAACCACCGTCCCTTTAATGCTCCCGTCTCAAGTACCTGGGCGTAGTTGTACGAGACCCCCTCAATCTGCACCACCTCACTATTTTGGTCCGCTTCCAGTCCCGCTTCATTCGGCAGGTCGGCCGCAAGTCCCGAGAACGCCTGAGCACGATTGCGAAAATCAAGATAATCGAGGTACGAGCTCGGCCGGCGATCGCCCCGAAAAAATGTGAGCACGCGCTGAGGTTCCGGCACGGGTAGAGGCCGCAGGAGCAAAGCATCCAGCAACGTGAATATCGAAGTATTCACACCGGTGCCCAACGCCAGAATCAGCACGACGGTCAAGGTAAATCCCGGCGACCTTCGCAACTGCCTCAACGCATATTGAAGGTCCTGTGACATTCGTTCAAATGGCGCCCATCCCCACGTCTCGCGGGTCTGTTCCCGTATCAAGGTTACGTTGCCGAAAGCGCGCCGGGCAGCGAAGCGGGCTTCCTCTCGTGGCAGGCCATTTTCCCGTTGCTCCTCTTCTTCCAACTCCAGATCGCAACGTAGCTCTCGCTCCAGGTCCGCGTTCCTTCTCTTAAACTGCCACCAGCTCATCTCAACTCTCCCCGGCGGCAGGCCACATGACTCGCGCCACAGCTTCAGCCATTTGCTTCCATTGCGATTCCTCTACGACGAGTTGCTTTCTGCCCTTATCAGTCAACCGGTAGTACTTGAATTCCCGATTTCTGTCGGGAGCCGTCTCCCATTTGGCATTCACCCATCCTCTTTCCTCAAGACGGTGCAACGCGGGGTAGAGTGAACCGTGCTGCATCTGCAGGAAGTCGTTCGTGGTCCTCTGAATATGCTTTCCGATCTGACGCGCCATGAGCGGGTCCATGGAGGAGTGTTCTCAAGATGAGCATGTCCAGCGCGCCTTGGAGAACACTGGTTCTTTGCTGTGTCTGCTTATCTACGGTAGACGTCCGACCCTCGCTTCGAAATCGATAGCAGGCATTCGACTATCAGTTGTCAAGGCGGACTCTATTGTCTTTACGTCCTGGTGTAAAGGACGGCTCAGTATCGGTTCATGATGAGCCAACCGATTGTGCAGCTTGCGAATGCTATTCAGCCGTGCCTGGACTTGAGCGCATTGAACGTTGCGGCGGGGGAAGATTTTGACCAGATGATTCCGCCGTAGAACGAAGGCACAATGCCTGCATTCGAGAACCGGGATTCAAAGTATTGGCAGGAGTCTGCAATCAGTTCCGCCGGTATTTCTCAATAACGGTGCTGGTGGCCAGAGATGGATTTGGTCGGCATTACACACCATTGTGTATCTCAATTAACGGCCTCACTCTCCGCCCGACAAATAGGACAACGACGGTCAGCTCTGATGGACTGCCTTCAAAGGATATTGCCAGCGTTCGTGCCATTGCTGAGAGAAAAACAAAGATAGAGCAGGCCCTGGCGTTCAGGGCGCTCAAGGGACCATCCGCTATGCCTAGGTATCAAGTTACGCGCCGCGGATTCACTGGTTAATCCATCACCCGCCACGCGAGGATACTTCTCCTTACCGCCGAACCGGTCAGATTCGTACTGTCCAGCACGAGTTGGAAGTGCGGGATCGATCCAGCAGGGCGTCGTATGCGGTTCAGGAATGGAAGCAACGAGGAGTCATTGGCAACGAAGTCCCAGGCACTCTCGGTGCCAGCCATCGAGGTGCCCTCGAGGATCAACACACTGCCTGTTCCACTCGGGTTAGGCAGGAAGGCCACCACCGCATAGACGCGATGCAGCGCGTCATCGTAATTCGATGTCCAACTGGAGGGCTCTGCTCCAACCGGTGCGCGATTCAAAACCGTGTACTGTCGGATGTGCGCGTTTGAGAAAACGAAGTTCATCTTCGGTTCAAACAATTCTACCCAGGGATTTGCGGCGGCCGCTCCTATGAGCACGACATTCGTATCTTTTAGGTCGTTGGGTCGCACGTCGCGCGCGTAATTGAGTTCGAGTTTGCTCTTTTGGGAGTCGGCGATCTGGGTTAATCCTTGAGCGATGTCCAAATCAACGATCGACGTATATCGCCGACTCGCGAGGTCGGCAGGATCCACTTGTCCTGTAGGTCTGTCTCCCGTACTTTGGGCCCGGTAACTTCCGCTTAGGTATCCTGCCAGATCGATACTTTGCCTGGTGGCGCCTCGCCACATGACCAACCCGGTGTCACTGGGAACAACGATCGTTCTCTGATCGGGGCGGAAGAGGAGACTCCACAGGGGATGCGGCGTTGTCTTCGTTGCCGCACCTCTCACACTCCTGATGCTGACGGCAATGAGCGCGACGAGGAGGACACCTACGAGGAACCAGGCCAGTCGCGAACCTTTGCGGTCCGGGGGAGCTATGGCGCCTGGCACGGCAGGGAGTAATACCGGAGTATTTGCTTCAGGGACTGGTGGGGGATCGTTTGTTGGTTTTCGCCCGGAATGAGGTTCAAAAACAGGAACGTAGCTTCCCCTGGGAAGAGTGATGCGTATTGGCTCGCTCGCCCCCTCTCCGTTGAAGTAAAGATCGAGGCGCTGCCTCAGTCGGCTGGCTTGCGGCCTCACGATTCCATCGATCGTCGAATCGTAGTCAGCGGGCCGTCCGAAAACCGTAGTTCCGATCTTTTGCTCGTTGATTTCGCCGGCTCGTCCGCTCAGAAAAAGATCACAGATGCAGCAGAGGAAACTCGATAGGCGCTCACTCTTCGCGAACGAAGAGGATTCAACGACTCGCCGCACCAATGCACGTCTAGCTTCAATTACGGAATTTTTGGATGAGGGACCATCCTTGATGCAGGCAGCACCCATCACGCTTCCTCACTGTGTGCTTTCGATTAAATCACACCCACATGAACGACAGATCAACCGAAAGGAACAATCCCGCCGCAAGCAGCGGGATATCCCAAAACGGTGCATCTACAAAATCTACACCGCGGGCGGCCGGGAAGCACACCCTAAGAGATTTAACACCGCATTTATGTATCATTATGGCTCCTCTTACCTGATACACGGTTGAAAAAACATGACTTACGCAATGTACCGGCGTCGTAGCCGCGAAATGGCTTGGAGCAATTCTGCACCGCTGCTAGCTTCAGCTACGAGTGACGGCCTAATCCGTACACCAGTAATTCAATTGCCGTTCATTAAGAGGAGTTGCCACCGTGATTCGAAGATTTTTGCCCCCCCCAGAGTCAGAAGCTCTCAACGACCCTAACGCGTCCTCAACTCGGGCCTGCTTTCGCCCCGCAGGTCGATACGCGATCCTTGTCGTCCTGCTTTTTCTGTCGACAATGTCTGCCCACGCCCAGTTCGACACTGCCGAAGTTCTTGGGAGCATCAAGGACTCAACTGGAGCTTCGATCCCTGGAGCCACCGTTGTGCTCACTGAGCCGGCCAAAGAGATCAAGGTATCCCGCCAGACTGATGCCAGCGGCAACTATGAATTCACCAATGTCCAGGTAGGCGACTACAGCGTCACCGTTCAGGCCGCTGGCTTTGAGACTTCCGTGACCGAACGGTTTACCGTCAACGTAGGCGCAAGGCAAAGGGTCGATGTGGGATTGAAGCCTGGAGCCGACACAGAGAGCGTAACGGTTTCCGGAGCGGCAAGCCAGCTGGAAACAGACACAAGCGACCGTGGACAGACCATCCAGGCGTCCGAAGCGGTCACATTGCCCCTGAACGGGCGTGCCTACGCCGACCTATCCAAGCTCGTCCCCGGTGTTCGCCAGTCTTTGCTCGGAGTCACATCAAACCCTCCGCGAGACGCGTCCTATAACATCAATGGACTCAACTCACAGCTCAATAACTTCGAACTCGACGGTATCGACAATAACGCCTATCAAGAGGCCAACCAAGGCTTCTCGAATCAGGCATTCATGCCATCGCCCGACGCCATCCAAGAATTCAAGGTCCAAACGGACAATTACTCCGCCGAATACGGTCGCGCCGGCGGCGCCATCATCAACGCGACGACGCGCAGCGGTACGGATACCTTTCACGGGGGCGCTTACGACTATCTTCGTAACACCGTGCTGAATGCGTTCGGTCCCTTCTTAGGTACTGGGGTGAAACCTTCGCTGGTGCAAAACCAGTTTGGCGGCACATTCGGCGGTCCCACTCTCAAAAACAAGCTGTTCTTCTTTGCGGACTATGAAGGTTTTCGCTCGGTCTCCCATACCCTGACAACTGCTAACCTGCCGACCCAGACCGAACTTGGTGGACTTTTTACCTCGGATGGTACACCTGGAGGTACTCCAATCCCCATCAGGAATCCTTACACTGGCCACGTCTACACCAACGGCCAGGTGCCGCTCACGGACCCCAATATCGACCCGCTTGCATTAACTACCTTCAAGCTCTTGCCAGCCCCAAATATCCCCGGCGCGGCACTGACTGCAAACAACTTCCAATCTCTGCCGGCCACGACTGACTTTGAGAACAAAGGAGACGGGCGCGCTGATTTCCTCATAAACCCGCGTCAAAGCGGCTTCTTCCGGTATAGCCAGCGCGGGGCCTCGACTTTCCAGCCAGCGAACATTCCAGGTTTAGCCGGCGGAAATAGCGCTGGAACGATCTATGCATACACCCGTCAACTCGCGGCAGGCTACAACTGGGTTTTGTCGCCTACATCGATCTTGGAGTTCCGCTTCGGCGAGACATGGACACAAAGCGGCAAAATCCCGGCGCTCATTGGTCAACCGAATCTGTTGGCAGGAATACCCAATGTTCCTCAAGATCCGTCCCTCGGTGGAGGGCTCAATACGCAGACTGTCACTGGCTTTTCACAGTTCGGAACGTCGGCCTCTGCTCTTCAGTTCACGAACCCAACACAAGCAAACCCAAAGGTGAACTACACCTGGATCAAAGGCAAGCATAGCCTGAAGATCGGATTTGAATACGGCTGGCTATCACAAGCGATTTCGGATTTTCATCCGAAGTTCGGCTCGGATACGTACTCTGGTCAGTACAGTTCGGCCGGGGCGGCAACGACGGTGCAAGCCGCGAATCTGACGGACTTCCTTTTCGGCGCGCAGAGCAATTACGCATTGAATGCGTTCAACGAAGTGAACTATCTCCGCTTCTGGCATTTCGGCTACCTCCAGGATGACTGGAAGGCCCTCCCCAACCTCACCATCAACGCCGGCCTGCGCTACGAATTTATGTCTCCTTACTACGAGCAGGACAACAAACTCCTCAACTATGATCCGGTCAACAATCAACTGCTTCAGGCCGGCACGGGAACAGATGTCAATAGCACAGTGCCGGGCCATGTCTATCAATTGCATTATGTCGGGGGTTCCTCGCTCGCGGATCGTACCCTCATAAATCCTGACTATAAAGACTTCTCCCCTCGTCTGGGCTTCTCCTATCAGGCGCGCCCAGGGACAGTCGTTCGCGGTGGTTACGGGATCAGTTATGCCTATCTGTTTCGGTTCGGCGGAGAAGGCCTCTTGGCGTATAACGGCCCCGACAACTATTCCGCGACGCTGCCCAACAACCAGACTCCGGGACAGGGGTTGTGCACTTCCCTGACCGAGGACCCGACGACCTGCTTTCGTCGTACGCAGGATGGTTACGAGACCAACTTCGCCGGCCCGAGCAACTTCTCAACCGTACGAGCTGAGACCCGCTACACGCCAAAGAATTTCAGTAGCCCGTACGTCCAGGAGTATCACCTATCGGTCCAACAACAACTACCGCTGCAAATGACACTTGAGATTGCTTACGTAGGCAATCACGGCGTCCACATTCCCACCCTGGCCGACTATAACCAGGCACGGCTATGCACAGCGACTGAAATCTCTTCAGGGGCCTGCACGCCAACCGGTTCCGCGTCTCTGCTCAATCGCAGACCCATCGCAAACTTCACCGACATCCTCACGGAACTCAACGCTAATTTCCTTACCTATAATTCGCTGCAAACTAAGCTTGTGCGCCGCTTCACGGATGGCTTCTTCCTGATCAACTCGTTCACCTGGTCGGCGGCGTACGATCTTTCGGGGGCCGATCTTGAAACGGGTAACGGTGACAGCGCACTTGTAAACATCAGGAACATGGCTGGAGACCGCGGACCTTCGGGATACAACCAACCCCTTAACAATACGACCTCATTCATCTACAACCTGCCATTCGGTAAAGGCCAGCGATTTGGATCGGCATCGTCAGGAATAGTGCAACAGGTTCTTGGAGGATGGGAGTTGGCAGGTACGAATATCGTGACGAGCGGCGTGCCGCTGGACCTGAATTACACCCCGAACTCAAACCAAGTGGTGTCAACAACCAGTGCGGCCTACGCCCTTCGCCCGAATCTCGTCATCCCACCGAAAGCCGTGTATGGTCACTCGCTGACCAAGACCAATAGTGCGGTAAACGGTTACCTCAACATCGCCGCAGTCTCCTCACCACCGGGATCGCAACTCTTCGGTGATTCCGGCCGCAATAATCTCCGCGGACCAGCCTTCGGTCAGTTCGATCTCGCAGCACATAAGAAGTTCAATCTCTTGACTGAAGCTCAGACTCTGGAATTCCGTATCGAAGCCTTCAATGTGCTCAACGCCACGAACTACATTAGTCCCAATACCAGCATTGGGACAGTGGGAGCTACCGGCGTTCTGAGTCCGAACGGAGGTTTTGGACAGTTTAGCGGCAGCTCAAGCGTCTTTCCTTCGCGCCAGGTGCAAGTGGCACTGCGGCTGGCCTTCTAAACCTACACAACCATTTGCCTGCGGGTGGTGGCTGCATGCCGTGGCCGTCTCCACTTGGAAAGCATATTTTCGTAGTCTGTTCCAAATCTCAGTACATCAAGACGGCCCTTGTCGATCCACAACTAACTTCCCGGAGTAAATAAAACCAGCATGCTGCGTTCCCTTCACTCGATTCATAGCCGGCGTCAGTTCCTTTTGTGTTCTTCAGCGTTTTCTCTCGCCGGCCTCTTTCCACTCCGGCTGAGCGCCCAACTTGCCGGGTCCGAGAAACCCCAGGAAGATGATCCTCAACTCGCGATCATACCTAAAGATACTTTGCTGAAATTTAACCCCGACGGCAGCCCGCGACCGTTCGCGGGAAATACCGTAATCTGTCACCTGCCACAACAAAGCCTGTTCCGGGATGTCGTTGCGGCACTGGGAGATGGGCTGCGTTCAAGCTCCTTCTCCGGCAAGCTGGCGGTGCTGCCGAGCGATAGCTATCACGTCACCATACTCAGCGGACCGAACGACCAGGATCGCGCCCGCTATGGTTGGCCCTTAGACATCCCAATCAATACACCGATCGCCGAGTGCAACCGTATCATCGGCGAAAGGATCGCACGATTCAGGATGCACAGTAAGCTGCCGATACGTTTCTGTGTGGACAAAGAAAAAAACCTGGCTCCTCAACGGGCGAGCGGGCTGCAGCTGGTACCCGCGGACGCAAAGGAAAAGCTGAAGCTGCGCATGCTGCGGGATCAGATGGCAACTGAAGTCTTCCGCTATCGCACAGCCGATCACGAGACCTTTGGATTTCACATCAGCCTGGCATATCAAATGAGCGCCTTTACGGCTGAAGAAAGACGGGAGTACCAAAGCCGATTGGTCCACCATATCCCCACCATTATCGCTACGGCTCCGGTAATTGAGTTCGGCGTTCCTGAATTTTGTACGTTTGGAGATATGTACCGTTTCGAGATACGTTCGCTCTTACGGACTTGAATTCATCAGGAACGTCTGGCACGGTAATAGCCGCCTGGTGCGGTTAAATCACCAGACGGAATGGCGGTTATCTACGCTGCGAAAACCTATTCCCTCTCCCTCCTTGCAACCCTCGTTTATACCGGTTTTCGCAAGTTACCGGGGGGCAAGCACTACTCGCGTATCATCATCCCGGATTCGGCTTCAATTGAATCCTTTATTCCTGCGGCTTATCTCGGCTTGGATTTGGATGATAACGTCGTTTCGCGGGCTTTTGGGGACCGGTGGATTAAAGAAAAGCGCAGCCTCGTACTTCGCGTTCCAAGCGCGGTAACCGGCGGCCCTGAGTGGAATACCGTGATAAATTCACTTCACCCGGAATACCCCCTTATCAAACCTGACTCGGCGCAAGCGGTTTACTGGGATGCCAGGTTGGTTAAAAGTCGGCTATTCCTGCCTCTTGAGATGGTTCCTCCACGACTCCCGCCAGAGAGGTATGCTTTTCTAACGCTTGCTCGAAAATGCCAGCGCCTCTATGCCCTTCGGCGCTCGCGAGAATTGCCCCAATCTTTTGTTCAGCGGCATATTAGCAATTCATCTGCCGCGACCTTGGCTATCATGGGCTTAAAAATCTGGCTTACCGGTGAGACATCAACGTCTGGGCTTTGGGGAGCGTGCTCTCGCCTTCGAATCACTCTCCCATAGGCCTTCTGTTTCAGCCACCAGCGCGCTCAGCCTCACGTCCAGTAAGGTAGCGAGATCATGCATGGTGCGCATGGTGGCGCTCTTAGCTCCACGTTCGATATCACCGATATACCGCAAACTATATCCCGAGGCTACGGCAAGATCCATTTGGGACCAGCCTCTTTTCTTGCGCCAAGCAAGAACAGCGTTACCGAATGCTTGTTCAAAAGTTGAGGGATTGTGCTTCTTGCTTTTCACTCCTGCAATTTTTACGAAGTCCATTCGCAAGAAAAGGCACTATAGTGCTTTTAGAAAAAATGCTTACTGGATATACCCTCGCGATGATCCTTCGCGCAATTGCTTTGCTCGAAGAATGATCGTTTCGAGAGGCACACCATAGAACGAGGCAAAATTCTCCATGGTTCGCAGAGTCGGACTCTTCTCGCCTCTTTCAATCATTCCTACGGTGCGCTCGACGTAACCGGTGGCGACTGAAACATCCACTTGCTTCAATCCCCTGCTCTCCCGTAGTTCCGCAAACACACGACCAACCGCTTTCTCCAGGGTAAGCGGCCGGAATGTCAGAATCTCGCCCACATCCCAATACTTGAGCTTGACGCCACTCTATGAAGGCACTATAGTGCCTTCATGGAGTGGCACTATAGCGCTTAATTTCTATCGCGTGCATGCGAAGTAGCAGACTCGCGCACCAACTGGCACTCCCGGAGCGGAGGTTGGGGCAACTCCCCCTCCAAAGATGGAAGAGGTTGTAAGAGCTCATGTTCACCAGGGTGAGTGCTTAGCGGTTTATCGCGAGGCTCTACGTTGTGGTTCAGTTCTTAGTCTGTCAAGAAAAACGCGCCTGAAGTGAGAGCATTCCTACACCATATCTCCAGGTGGGAGCTGAGCCGGTGAAGCCTCAGTGGCATCGCGAGTTCGTTTCGCTCTGCGCCCTTTTCCCTTCGAGAGAACTGACTGAGCAAGAGTAGGCATTGCTGCAGGTGCGTCTTGCCTACTGTGATTCCTGCCGCGTAGCCTTTGAGGAGTACCGGCATCTTGCCGACAATGTGATGCCGGTTGTGGCCGCCATTGCTTGTACGGATTCAGAGTCCAAACCTGGAGCCTCATCCTTTTCTCTTGGACGCCGCTGAGCAGAGGCTGACGAGCCAGTTGAGCGCTCGCCCCGCTGACCACAAATCTTATCATGGCCGAAAGACCAGATGGCAAATCCCGGCGGGCATCCTGACAGCCTGCGCTTTGGGCGTGGCGGACCTCATCGGTTTGCAGCATTTTGTTCGATCCAAGCGACTCCGAGCGAGGAAAAAACAACCGGTTGGCCGGAGCCAGCAGAAGCTTTAGCAGGCGTGTTACACTGCCCGTCTTCCATAGGTAACCGGGGACACAGCATACGATGCATGTCTTTTATTTCTCAACAGATTTTTCTTGCGAATCGTACCTCACCATTGTTCCCATCGTTCTCACAAGAGTGCACGGTTTCCGGAATCTTGCGATGATGAGCCGCATCTCGGTCTGCTGCCTGCAAAGATCGACCCGCGAACGCCCTATCGGGAGCGGGCGGCAGCGCACGTCGCAACCGGCTGAGCTCCCATGGCGACTCGTTGCTCAGGACGGTAATAGAAATGAGGCCTCCCTTGAAAACACAGCAAGGAGGCCTCAAAGTTCCTTCGATCAGTCAGTTTTAGTGGCCGAACCCGTCGTG
>DATDLS010000136.1:0-58944 GCA_036519195.1 Occallatibacter sp.
GATCAGCTTCGGTAACCGCAGTCGCAACGGCGAACTGGCAGTAGCACGTCTGCTGTCAGTTCACGCAACTTGCCGACTACAAAAGCGCAGCTCACTCCACTATCTCACTGAGGCAGTACGTTGCTATCGCGCTGGCAAACCAGCACCCCCGCTGTTGCCAGCGCCCTCTCAGCTTAGCCGGCACTTATAACAGAGCGTACTTCTTGTCTCAATCTCCGTCAGGCCCCCACCTGAGCTATTACCTTACAGGAACGATTCCTATCCCTGCGGCAAAGAGCGTATCAACTCAGCATCAGATTGAAGTCATGCGTTGAGGTTACTCGGATAATTCTTGTAGGAGGAGACACACTTGTGTTGGGGCAAATCCCCTCTTTCGGGTCGTGCCAGGAGTGGGCGCACACGAAAGCATAGGGTTGCGGAGAAGCGAGCAAAGGAGATTTGGCCGGGCTCCTGCGTGACGGTTCAGGTGGGCTCGGCACGAAAGAAACAATCGTTCCCAGTTCAGCTGCTTTAGCTACTGGCAAACACAGACTCCGCGTTTGAAATAATTGAACCAGTTCGCCAGGAGGCGTGAGATGCTCGGACCAACGATGGCAGCTGTTGATGGAGATGCGTATGCCAGGCGCGACCTAATCTTTCCGAAATTGACCCAGGAGATGGTCTCGAGGAGCATGTCTTACGGGATAGTGGAACACTACGCCGCGGGAATCACAATCTACTCGCGCGGGGTTCGTGGTGTGGATTTTCTCATTGTTCTCAAAGGAAGCGTGCTGATTGCTGGGCCTGGGGAAGACGGCGGGGAGACGATCGTCACTGTTCACGATGAAAGAGAATTCACCGGCGAACTCGACCTCTTTAGCCTGAGGGAAGCGCTCGTCACCGCCAGGGCAGCCACTGCCGCGGAAGTCCTTCGTATAGGCAGGGATCGGTTTCGCGAATACGTTTCGGCGGAGCCGGATATCGGCGACATCATTATGCGTGCGGTTATCCTGCGAAGAATGGGGCTGATTCAGCGCGTGCAAGCAGGAGTCGCCATCGTCGGTTCTGAACGGAGTGCCGATACCTTGCGGCTGGAGCAGTTCCTTGCGAGGAATGGTTACCCGTACCGCTTGGTCGATGTGGACTCGGATCCGGAGGGTGACGACCTTTTGCAATCTTTCAGCGTTTCCGCATCAGAGACGCCGGTCGTTGTTTCGGGAGAGCGAGTCTATCGTAATCCGTCCGTGAGCGAACTGGCGGATGCTTTGGGGATCGCGGAGGAAGTGAACCCTACAACCATCTTCGATTTAGCTGTGGTGGGGGCAGGGCCGGCGGGGCTAGCGGCTGCAGTCTATGCGGCTTCTGAAGGGCTCAGCACAATTGTGATCGAGGGTAATGCTCCCGGCGGACAAGCTGGAACGAGTTCGCGCATTGAGAACTATTTGGGGTTTCCTTCCGGAATTTCCGGGTTGGAGCTTGCTGCCAGAGCGCAGACCCAGGCGCAGAAATTCGGCGCAAAACTTGCGATTTCAAGAAACGTGGTCCGAGTTGATTGTGCCAGCGATCCTTTCCAATTGACGATTGAAGGTGACCTTCACGTCATTGCCCGCTCCGTTGTGATCGCGTCCGGCGCCCGGTACCGGAAGCTTGCCGTACCCAATTACGGCAAGTTCGAAATGGGCGGGATACATTACTCCGCGACCGCCATTGAAGCACGTCTGTGTGCAAACGAGGAAGTCGTGGTTGTTGGAGGAGGTAACTCGGCCGGTCAGGCTGCAGTATTTTTGTCCGCGCATGCGAATCACGTTCACATTCTCATCCGAGGCCCTGAACTTGCAGCGACTATGTCGGAGTATCTGGTCAGCCGTATCTCTTCAAGTAAGCACATTACACTCCATACGAATGCTGAGATCCGGGCGCTTGATGGCGATCAGCATCTCGAAGGCGTTACGTGGGTAAACCGGACAACTGGTGAAACCACGGTGAAGCGTGTTGGAAACGTGTTTGTCATGATCGGTGCCGACCCGTGCACCGAGTGGCTTCGCAACTGCGTCCAGCTGGACGCCAAGGGTTTTGTGGTTACGGGCATTTCAGATGGAACGCAGAGGACGAGCACGTACAGAACCTCCCGGCCAGGCATCTTCGCCGTGGGAGATGTGCGGGCAGGGTCGATCAAGCGAGTTGCATCAAGCGTGGGCGAGGGCTCAGCCGTGATTGCCGATATTCATTTGTACCTCGCTAACGAGGCAAGTGTCCGTGTTTAAGCGGAAGCGGGATAGAAGCAACAGTCGCTGGCCGGACAGGGCTGAGACGTGCCTGAAATGGGATGAAAGGCCACAGATAGAGAGCCACACGGGAAGGAATAATGTTGGCTATCCTTGGTCTTTCCAAGGGGCGAGAAAACGCAAGAGCGCGTCCGTTACAAATTGTGGCTTTTCCTCGTGGGGTAAGTGGCCGCAGTTGGGAATTGAAATGAATTCAACGTTTCTGGAATAGTGGCTCCATACTTCGCGAAAATCCCAGAGCCTGCCGCCAGCCGCGAAATCCTCGCCCCAAAGGACGAGCGTGGGCATTTCCAGTAGCGAATCCGCGTCAGCCTTATCCTGCGTGACATCGGTGGCTGCTGCGCGATAGTCCTCACATGCGCCCCGAAGAGCACCTGGCCTGCTGTACGCCTTGACGTAGATACCGATCTCGTGATTCGTGAGTAACTCGGGATTATGGCACCAGGAAGACAAGATAAATCGGAGCCAAACCTCCTCTCTACCGGTCACCAGGGCTTCGGGCAGGTCCTGGAGCGCATTGAAGAGAAAGAACCAATGCGTTCGCGCGACTTCGGCATCCATTCTCTCGAAGATCGTGCGTGTCGGGATGTTATCGAGGGCGGCGAAACGGCTGACGATCTCCGGAAAGTCTTTGGCCAATCTCAACCCCACCCTGGCGCCTCGATCATGTCCTATGACAGCGGCTCGCTCAATACCGAGATTGTGCATTAGGCCGACGATATCCCGCGCCATTGTCTTTTTGTCGTAGCCAGTGCTTGGCTTTTGGGTTCCTCCGTAGCCGCGAAGATCGGGGGCGATTACGCGATAGTGCTTTGCCAAGATCGGAATTTGATGCCGCCAAGCAAACCAGGTTTCTGGAAACCCGTGGAGTAAAACAACAGGTGGCCCTTCACCGGCTTCGACGAAGTGAATCTTCAAACCATTGACGATCAGTGTGTGATGGTTGAGTATGACTTCCATTGTTGACTCCGAGGCAGTTTGATCAGCGGCCCAAGAGACGGATCGCAGTCTAGCTCAGTTCGCGTGCCGCTGGTGGAACCATAGGGCGAGTCGCATTGCGCGACCCGCCCTGCAGTGGCTATGCCCGAATAAACTCAAGCAGATCCTTGTTGATGACATCCGCATGAATGATAGGCATTCCATGCGGGAAACCGGGGTAGACCTTGAGTGTCGCGCCTTTGACAAGCTTTGCGGTCAGCGCGCCGGCGTCGGGAAAGGGAACGATCTGATCGTCGTCTCCGTGCATGACGAGCATGGGAATGTCGATCTTCTTCAGCTCTTCTGTGAAATCGGTTTCGGAGAAGGCCTTGATGCAGTCATAGGATCCCTTGATGCCGCTCTGCATTCCCTGGTACCAGAAGTTCTCTCTGACGCCGTCCGATATTTTTGCCCCTGAGCGGTTGTAGCCAAAGAAGGGTAGCGTCAGGTCCTTGTAGAACTGAGAGCGGTCGTTGGTGACGCCGGCGCGAATGCTGTCGAGGGCCTCAATAGGAGTGCCGCCTGGGTTAGAAGCGGACTTCACCATAACGGGCGGCACCGCGCTTATCAGAACTGCCTTCGCGACGCGACTCGAGCCATGACGGCTTAAGTAGCGTACGACCTCCCCACCTCCTGTAGAATGGCCCACCATGACAGCCTTCTTCAGGTCGAGGACTTCGAACAGGGCGGCAAGGTCATCCGCGTATGTGCTCATCTCGTTCCCGTCCCACGTCTGACCAGAACGGCCATGACTGCGGCGATCGTGTGCGATCACCCGAAACCCTTGCTGACCGAGGAAGAGCATCTGAGCATCCCATGCGTCAGCATTCAAAGGCCATCCATGCGAGAACACTATTGGTTGGCCTGATCCCCAGTCCTTGTAGTAGATCGTTGTCCCATCCTTCACAGTGATAGTGCTCATATGTCTCCTCAATTCTGGTTGGTCACATCAGTTTGCGTTGTATCGTGCCGCGAGAGCACGATCGTAGTCATTAGGGTTCAAAAGGCTCCCAACATTCACCAAGTAGTGTCCGCAGGCTTCATTGTTAAGCGCAAGGGATTGCATGGCCACCTACCGTGGAGTGATTTAAAGACACCACCTTCGAGTAGGCCTGTGCCGAGTTTGTTCTCTGGTCAACAAACGCGTGTTGGGCGTTCGCAATAAATCGTCCACTGAGATTGACGCCGTTTGATTACGACACGCCTCGATAGACAAGACTCGTAAACAACTCGGGCGAAACAAATCCTCCCGATAAGGCTGCGTCATAACTTTCAGTTGGCTTTGCGGCGATTGCGGCGGAGAGCGGAAGACCTCTTTTTTTCAACTCAGCTACTCGGGCTCGAACATCCACCAGCATGTTGTGGAAGGAAACAAGTTCCGTTCGGCTTCCAATATCTCCATGTCCCGGCAGGACTATGGTTTGAGCATCAGTCCGCTCTAAATTCTCAGACGACGCAGCAATCATTCCATCGATGCTGCCGCCGCTATCGTAGTCAATGAAGGGATAGTATCCGTTAAACCATGTGTCGCCCGTATGAAGCACGTTCGCATTCTCGAAGAACACAGATGTATCCGAATCGGTGTGTTCTGGTGTGTACCGATCCATCACAATCGTCTGAGCGTTAAACTCCAGTTTGTGCGTCTGGCTGAACACGACGGTGGGCAGCGCTGCTGCAGGCGCGGGTTCAAAGTCGATCGAGAACGCCGGAATCGACTGCCTCTGGCTCATTCGCTTTCGCGTGTTCTCATGAGCCACGATCACGGCGCCATCGCGATGCATCCATTGATTCCCGTCCGTATGATCGAAATGCCAATGGGTGTTCAACAAATGGCGCAATGGAGCCGGAGATATCGCGTTCAAGGCTACTTTCACTTGAGGTTCGGAGGTGGCCAGGCCACTATCAACGGTAAGCTTGCCGTCGCCGCCGGGCAGAACGATGATGTTGCCGCCAGAACCCATCAAAACGAGAAGTCCGCCTCTGAGTTCACGGGTCTGGATCTTTGCAGTTTTGCCCGCGGCTCTGAATTGCGCCCCAGTCAGGGACGCTTCCTGGGCGTAGAGTCTTGTAGCGATGGACGGAACAAAAGCACCGGCGACGGTCGCTAAGCCGCTCTTTAAAAACAGACGACGCGAACGGGGTGAGACAGCCTGAGTTCATAACGCCTCCCGATTACAATGACCACGAATAGGGCATCGGCCCATTAGAGAATTGCTCTTTCGGGAGTATCCTTTCAGAGCACTGACAGGAGCCAACCTCCGATGGTGTCCTTGCGTGGTAACCCTTTGGGGTGCGTTGATCGATTTGCTGGGAGCTTTGTTTCGTGATTTGAGTGCCTCTTTAGTAAACCTCACCAGACGCTTCAAAGCATCCCAAGAACCCACGTCGAAGGGCAATCATGACAGCGTGCGTCCGGTCATTGGCCCGCAATTTCGCGAGGACGTTTTTCATATGGCCTTTGACTGTGTCCTCGGTTATGGACAGCTTCTCGGCGACGACTTTGTTGGCGCTTCCGCCTGCCACCTCTCGGAGGACTTCGATCTCGCGATCGGACAGGTGATCCGCGTTAACGTGTTCTGCGATGTCAGAGGCTATTTCCCTCGGTATCCGCTTCAGCCCTGATCGTGCCGCACGGATTGTGTCAACCAACTCCCGCCGTGAAAGCCCCTTGAGCAGATATCCGGCCGCTCCCAGCTTGAACGCACGAGTGGCCTTAATGTCGCCCCCATACCGAGTCAGAATCACAATTTTGGCATGAGGAAACTCCTGGCGTATGGCAGCCGTCGCGTCCAACCCGTCCATCAGCGGCATACTCAGGTCCATGAGAGTGACTGTTGGCATGAATTTGCGAAAGGCGGAAAGGGCTTCAAGACCATTTCCCGCTTCTGCAACAAACTGCATGTCATTCTCTTGATGGAGCGCAAGTCTGACACCATCCCGTACAAGCGGGTGGTCGTCCACACACAGCACCTTGGTTGGATCTGAATTGGGCATAATCGGCTCTCCTTATGCTGCCGATCCTCAAGGGGACAGCTTCTGGAGTAAATGCAGCGGAGGTAAATTTAAGATCAATTCGATATATTCCTATCCAAGTGACTGATTCTAAATGGGGCACTTTCTGTCCCGTACAATTGTGTCATTCGCTGAGCGGCTTCCCAACCCCAGTGCACTGATACCGAAAGGTCTCTCCCGAAGATCTATGCGACTTGACCACCGAGTTCGAGTTCAGCTCGGATCCTTCGAACTCAATCTAGAGACGGGACAGTTGTGCCCGCTCGATCCGGAATCAGAATCTAAAAGGGTGTTTCTTCCGGAGAAGCCATTCCGGTTGCTCTCAATGCTGGTTGAACTTGAGGGAGAACTTGCGAGTCGCGACGAAATCAAGAGTCGGCTGTGGCCGAATGATACGATTGTCGATTTCGAGCACAGCATCAACGTTGCCATTGCGGCGCTCCGACGAGCCTTCGGAGATTCAGCTACCGAACCGAAATATATTGAGACGGTGCCCCGGCGCGGTTACCGGCTTGTGGTTTCCCCTCAATGGGCTGCGGCCGCTCTCGACCGCGAGAAAGAAGGATCGGCCGGGGATTACGTACCTGTAAATGATGCGTCTGCGAATGGAATCAGTGCGGGCCCCATTGGCAGAAAAGTTTCTCATTTCCGTGTGATTGAAGTAATCGGCGGCGGTGGTATGGGAATGGTATACAGGGCCGAAGACCTGAAACTGGGCCGGCAGGTCGCCCTGAAGTTTCTTCCAGAGGAACTGGCAGCTGATCCGGCGTCACTCAAACGCTTCGAGCGGGAGGCGCAAACAGCATCGGCTCTCAACCATCCCAATATCTGCACTATTTTTGAAATCGAAGATTACGATGGCCAGCCTATCATCGTAATGGAATTGCTGGATGGGAAGACGCTGCGAGATCGACTCGCCGAACCCCATGGGGCGAAGATCCCTCTCGATGAACTTCTTCGAATAGCACTGGGGATCTGCGACGGATTGCAGGCCGCGCACGCGAAGGGAATCATCCATCGAGATATTAAGCCGGCTAATATCTTCCTCACTGGCGAAGGATCGGCCAAAATACTGGATTTTGGACTGGCAAAGCTTGTCGAGTCCGAGGAGGCCGGAGGTCGGGAACAGCCGGATTCCGTCCGCTCCACCAATCCGCTAATCAGATTCAAGGCGCCAATCGGCCACGACACGGGATTGAGCAGAACGGGCCTAGCCATGGGGACAACCAGCTACATGTCGCCAGAACAGGTTCGCAGGGAAAAGCTGGATGCCCGCACCGACTTATTTTCATTTGGACTTGTGCTCTTTGAAATGGCGACCGGCGAACGAGCATTTCCTGGAAATAGCGCTGCGGAAGTGCATCAAGGCCTGCTGCACGAGAAGACGACCCGGATTCGCGAATTGAATCCCGCCATCCCTCCGATGCTTCAAGCGGTCATTGAAAAGGCGCTTGAGAAGGAGCCGGGCAAACGCTATCGTTCAGCAGCGGAGATGCGCGCCGCTTTGGAATTGGTCCCAAGCCCGCAGCGTCTGCGGCTGCGTCGAATCAGGAACTGGGTTGCAGCAACAGTTCTTTTATTTTTAGCTGCGACAGCAGCGGTTATCGCCTGGCGATATCTTCACAGATTTCAGCTCTCAGCCGGTGACACGATTGTCATAGCCGAAATTACCAATCGTACCAGCGATCCCGTGCTCGACGATGCTCTGAATCTCGCTCTTCCCGTCGAATTATCGCAGACACCTTTTCTCCAGGTTCTAGCCCAGGACAAGGTTCGAGAGACGATGGCCCAGTTGCATCATCCTCAGGATGGGAAAGTAACCCCAGAAATTGCTCGCGAGGTCTGCCTGAGGACTAACAGCAAGGCAGTAATCACGAGTTCAATTGCGGATTTCGGCAATCAGTATCGGATCCTGCTAACCGGCATGGACTGTCAAAGCGGTAAGATCTTCGCCAAGTCAGAGCAGGAGACGAATCTACGCAATGGCATTGTGCACACTTTAGGGGTCGCGGGGGAACAATTGCGCAGTAAGATGGGCGAGCCGATCGCCACCCTAAATGAGTTCAAAAAACCTTTGGAGCTGGCGACCTCCTCATCGCCGGAAGCTTTGCAATTCCTATCAAAAGGCTTTCAACGCCAAGGGTCGGGTGATTTTGCCGGCACGGCCCCGCTTTACGAACGTGCAATAGATATTGATCCGTCATTTGCGTTGGCTTATGCCTCTGTTGGCATCTCATACTTGGTAACGGGACAGGTTCCAAAAGCAGTAGCGGCAGAAACTAAAGCATATGAGTTACGGGACCGACTGACCGGCCAGCTTAGGTTTCTTGCCGAGACTCTGTACTACAACATTGGCAGCCAGAATTTTGAAAGTTCTTATCCTATCTTCCAAAAATGGATACAAACTTTCCCGCGCGACGGCGTAGCCCACAATAATTTTGCCGCTTGTCTTTTCTACATTGGACAGTACGACAGAGCAGCTGCCGAAGCTCGAGAGGCTGTTCGTCTCATGCCGCTGCTCAGCCAGACGAGCTACGGGGTGCTAATGGAATCAACAATGTTCGCTGGCCGGCTTGAAGAAGCGAAGTTAATTTTCGATGAAGCCCGTGCACACGGTGTTGACAATTCTGTTATGCGCTCGGATCGACATTTGATCGCCTTTCTCCAGAACGACCAGGCCGGCATGAAGGAGCAATTAGAGTGGCTTACGAGCCATAAAGAGTCTATCCATGCAGTATTTCTAGACGCGATTGCCCATTCCTATCGCGGGCGCTTCGGTGAGGGGCAAAAGCTCGCTGAGAAAATAAAGATGGATAGGCTACCGGATGATTCACAGGCCAACGTGAGATCGTTCGCACTACAGGAGGCAGAGGCTGGGGATGCATCAGCAGGGAAACGAATACTGACATTCACTGGCAAGAAATCGTCGAGTCTGTACGCGCAAATGTATATAGCCTTGTTCCAGGCAAGGATCGGCAATATAGAAGAAGCCGAAAAGCTTTCCCAGCAAATCAATGAAGAGGCTCCGCGAGATACGCTGGGCCAGCATTACGCACTTCCCTCCATACGCGCTGCCATTAAACTCAGCGAGCACGATCCAACAGGCGCTATTGACGTCCTGCGGTCTGCGGAGAAGTACGAGTTAGCAATGACCTCTAGCTTCAACTGTATCTATCCAGCATACCTTCGTGGGCTTGCATTTCTACAAATCGGCGATGGTCGCCGAGCTGCTTCAGAGTTCCAAAAACTGATCGATCATCGCGCAATCGTTGGAAGGGATGCATTGGGAGCTCTCGCACACCTTCAGATGGGTCGTGCTCAGGCAATGGCAGGTGACAGGCTTGGCGCTAGGAAATCCTATCAAGACTTCCTAACTATCTGGAAAGACGCGGATGCCAATTTGCCGGCTCTCATTCAAGCCAGGGCGGAATACGCCGCGCTCCGCTAATCAAAGTTGAATCTGACTAATGGCTTAATTCCCTAGCGGTCCTGCCATTGAGTTTATGTCCACACGTTTCGGCCAGGTGGACCTGGGTTCGCAACTACAGTGGTGAAGTATTTCTACCAAGCTTGTCTGTGACCTCAAGCGGGACGCGGCATCCATTCAGGAAGCGGCTCAGCAGGTTGAACCACGAGATAATCAGGATAAGCTTGCGACAAACTACCTCGTCGTATCGATTCAACAACTCGAGCAAAGTATCGTCCGTCAATGTAGCTGTGCGCGAAAGCTCATCCGTGGCTTTGCATGCCAGAACGTAGTCGGGCTTGATCCCTGTGACCGGCGCGTCGCTCGCAGCGGCCTCGATCTCCTCATCCGTAAGCCCCGCATTCTTTCCCAGTACGACATTGGCTTGCCACTCGTAGGGTGAGTTGAGGACCTTAGCTGCCCTGAGCATGATCATCTCCCGGGTGCAGGGATCGATTCCTTCCGCCTGGAACATCGCCTTGATGAACGCAGCGGTCGGCGGATACATGTCTTCCGTGCCGGCCATCATCTTGATTACATTTAATGTCATCTTTGGGTCATAGCCGGCGCCGATGATTTTTCCCGCTTCTTCATCTGATGGCAGTGGAATCGTGACCTGCGGAGGGCCTTCGACTGGTCGAAACATGTTCGGCTCCTTTGTCCTGAATGAAAGAGTGCTCATCCATGACGTGACGATGCATTCAAGTGTCGACGAGGTGGGAAAATACCGCAGACCCGAAAAGGGGGTCGGCGCCGCAACCATTTCGGGTATGTCGTCCTCTGAGTTCCGAGCGAAGACTCCTGGCGGTTAGAGCTTGGGTGTGAGCCGACCACCCGAATTGGTTGACGAAGAGCACACCCAAGGGGTGTCTTCGGTCCCGGATTCTCCGACTAATCTCGGGTTCAAGGTGGCAGGGCTGATTTGCAGAGTCTAAAGGCTTGGAAGCGGCGCATGTTTCCAGCCAGACGGGTCATTCGCAATCGTCATTGCTTCCTGCCGGAGGGTACCGATGGCCCAAAAGAGCCTTGCCGAATTCATTGAGACATTGGAGCAGAATGGCTTGCTTCGCCGTTATTCAGATGAAAAGCGCGTCGACGAGCTTCCCAAACTGATGGAGGACAACCCTGACCAGGCCATCCTTGTGGAGCGGGTGAAAGACTCTGCTTTTCCATTCTTCGCCAATGGATACGGTTCACGGGCCATGTATGCGCTCTCGCTGGAATGCGGGCTGAAAGAGGTCGGGAGCGAGATTGCGCGCCGGTCCAATTTTCACTATAAGGCGGAGCTCGTAGAGACAGCTCCGTGCAAGGACGTAATTCTGCGCGGTGATGATGTTGATCTGACAATCCTGCCATTGTTCAATCACCATCCTCGAGACGGCCACGCATACATCAATGACACACGCATAGTGACTCGGAATCCGGTAACAGGCGAGATCAATGATGCCATTCAGCGGATGATGTATCGCTCGAAGAATACGACCAACGTGGACATGAGAGCGTGGTTTCACGGTGGCTCCATTGCTGGCCAACGTTACCACGAGATGGGCAAGGATATGCCCATCGCAGTCTGTATCGGTGGACCAACCCTGGACAAGATTGCTTCGATGATGCGGCACCCAGGCGCCGGAATCGATGGGTGGGATAAGCTGGGCGGGTTTCTGGGTGAGCCGGCCAAGATCGTGAAGTGCGAGACAAACGATCTGACGGTGCCAGCGAATGCTGAGATCGTCCTGGAAGGCCGCGTCGTTACAAGCGAAGGCATGATCCACGACGAAGGGCCGTACGGCGAGTTTCCGGGCACGTACGGAGCCGGGTTGCCAAGAAACTGGAATGTGATCATTGACTGCATCACATACCGCAAGGGAGCAATCTACCAGCACGCCACGATCGGTGGGCTACATCCGGGCAAGACCGATATGTATGCGTTCCAGCAAGCGATCGAAGGCGAGCTGTTCGAGAAGTTGCAGCGCGCCGGCATCCTCGTGCAGGACGTCGTCGCTCCCGCGGATTGTGGTGGCAATGTTGCTTACGCGCGCATCAAGTCGGTGGGCGGGGGCGATGCGATGCAGACGCTTGGGGTGATGCTAACTGGCTGCAGGCAGTACATGCCGAAGATCGCATACGTATTCGATGAGGATGTCGATATCTACGATGACGGACGCGTGAAGTGGGCTCAGGCCTGGCGCTACAACCCTGGCCGCGGCACATTGATCGTGCCTGGCCAGAACACCATGCCGCTCGATCCAAGTCTCCGTCAGCCTGAGCAGCCTTTCAGCGTCACCAAGATTGGCTTCGATTGCACGATGGGAGCCGGTGCAATTCAGGCTGACTTCGAAGCATGCGTCGTCACAGAGCCGATTAACCAACCAGACATTTCAAGTCAGCTTCCAGAAGCGGAGATTGTTGCCGAGATGAGACATTTCATCCGCGAAGTACCGCGGACTTGGCAGGAGATTCTGGAGCATTTCGCCGGACAGCCGTATCCAGTTGTCTATCGCGCCTTTGGCCAGTTGAGGCCAACGCTTGGACGGAGGGCAAACGCCAGCCCAAATTTCCCTTATACATTTTCCGAGACAGGCGACTTCGTTGAGGGAAGCGAGTAGTGGCCTGCTTCCTGAAATAAACAGCCGTGCGAGCCTGTCGGGTTGCATGCCTGATGTCATCGATGATTGCCGGATTTCTTATCGCCAGGAGCTAAACACATGAAGCGGATCATCGTCGGGATATCGGGAGCTACGGGCGCTATCTATGGGATACGCTTGTTGCAAATTCTGCGCGGTGTGGCGGCTCTGGAGGCGCATCTGGTCCTTAGTCCAGCGGCCCGCAGAACCATCCTGCTCGAAACCACCTATTCGGTGGAAGAGGTTGAGTCGATGGCGACATGCGTTCATCGCTCTGCTGATATCGCAGCGAGTATTTCTTCCGGCTCTTTTCGTTCGAGTGGCATGATTGTTGCGCCGTGCTCCATGAAGACCGTGTCGGGTATAGCCACATCTTATTCCGACAACCTGCTATTGCGAGCCGCAGACGTGATGCTCAAAGACCGCAGGCCACTTGTCCTGCTTGTTCGAGAGACGCCAATGCACTTAGGCCATTTGCGTTTGCTGGTGAAGATCGCGGAAATGGGCGGAATTGTCATGCCTCCTGTTCCGGCGTTTTACCAACGGCCTGCCACCTTGGAAGACGTCATAGATCACACGCTCAACCGCGCATTGGATCTGCTCGGAATCGAACTCGAACAGGACCTTTTTGAGCGATGGCAAGGGCCGCATTGTTCTGCAAAGAAGCAGATCGATTCACTAAATGAACGCCTTATCCCCGCTTCATTCGAGAATTAGCGCAACTTTGAATGACGGACGCACCAGTGGACGCTTTTGCTACGAATCGAAGGAGTTTCTATGGCAACGCACTCACACAGAATCCTGATCAACGCCCCGAAGGGGGAAGTCTTCAATGCAATCACCACAGAAGAGGGGTTGCAAGGTTGGTATACGCCTACGACTGAAGGTGGGGCAGGCCACGGGGAGCAGATAAAGCTCCATTTCAAGAGCAAGGAAGGTCCGTTCCACTGGAAGATTGAAGTGACCAAACCTGGTTCAGACGTGCGCTGGGAGTGCCTTGAGGGACCAGGCAATGCGGCTGGAACAACGGCTACTTTCCATCTTGTTGAAAAGGGATTAGGCAGCACATTCGTGGATCTCGATCATGACGGGCAGGACGAATCAGACGACAAGCTGAGAGTCTGCAACACGATGTGGGGCGTACTGATGTTCCACCTCAAGAACTTCACGGAGACCAAGCGCTCCGAACCCGCCTTTCACTAGGGCCTGAGTTCCTTATTCATTTTGGTGAAAGGACCGTCTATGAAGCTGGGTGCAGTGTTGATGCCTTCCCATCCACCCGAACGAAGTATCGCTGACGGCCATGCTTGGGATCTTGAGGAATTGAAGCGACTCGATTCTCTGGGATACGAGGAGGCTTGGATCGGCGAACACTTCACTTCCAAATGGGAGCCTTGCCCAGCACCGGATCTCTTGATCGCACAAGCGCTTTGTTGCACAAAGAGGATCATGTTGGGGCCGTTGGGCCATCTTCTTCCATACCACCACCCCATAGAGCTCGCGCACCGCGTTGCATATCTGGACCATATGGCGGGAGGCCGGTATCAACTGGGCGTTGGCATCAGCGCGCTGCCAAGCGATCATCAGCTATTTGGCCTTGATGTCAGCGGGGGACGCAATCGGCGCATGACGTTTGAGGCGTTAGATATTATCACCTCGCTTTGGACCCAGGGGCCGCGCGATTTCACCGGTGAATTCTGGTCCTCAGGAAAGCCAGAAAGTCTCTATACGCTGGGTTATCACTTGCAGCCATTCCAACACCCGCACCCTGCGATTGCGATCGCCGGACTAACTCCGGGATCTGAGAACCACAAGCTGGCGGGCGAAAAGGGATATCTCCCTGTCAGCTTGAGCATTAGTCCAGATTCCGCAGTCACGGCCGCTCATTGGGCCGCGGTACTTGAGGGCGCGGCTCGCACCGGACGGATGCCCGATCGGAAGGACTGGCGGATCATTCGGGACGTTTTCGTGGCGGCAACCGACGAAGAGGCACGGCAACTCGCAATTGAGGGAGTCATGGGTCGGTGCTGGAGAGAGTTTCTCTTGCCACTTTATTTTCACCTTGGGCTCGGCAATTTGCTCAAGAAAGATTCGGCGATGCCAGACGACGCAGTTGATCTCGAATACCTCGCTTACAACCTTTGGCTCGTCGGATCTCCAGCCACCGTAACGAAGCGCATCCGGGAACTACAAGAAGAGACTGGGGGGTTTGGCTATTTACTCATTGTCTCCTACGATGCGGCGGAGCAACGCAAGTCCTGGGAACGAAGCCTGCTGCTGTTGGCGGAGGAAGTCTTGCCCGGGATAGACAATGCAACGTTTTGTTTGAGCGCGTCTGGGGAAGAATCAAGATGAGTTATATCGCCCTTGCCACCAATTCCTTTGATGACGTCACCTTTTTTTACGGGGAGTCGCTCGGTTTTCCTGTCGTCGCAGAATGGGACCGCCCGAACGGTCGAGGGCGCCGATACGATCTGGGTGGATTGCGGCTTGAAGTTCTCGATAACAACCGCGAACGTCAGCGTTTGGAACTCAACAATCCGGGCGAGCGAACACATATCGTCGTCGAGGTCGACGATCTTGAGGTTGTACGTCGCAGGGTCCAGGTCATCACTCCGGACCCGCAAACCGTGTCCTGGGGTGCACAGCTCTTTCAATTGCGCGATCCCGATGGCATTCCCGTGACCTTCTTGAAATGGCTGCCATAGTCCTAAGGGAAGACGAGGTGCGGTAAGAGATCGAAAGCCAATTGCGGATCGGTATAGAGCTTGTGATGAATTGTCATGAAAGATGTACAAATCACTTCACCTTCGCGGTGACAGAAAAAGAGGAAATATGAGCACATTTTTGGCAAAAGATGGAGCGAAGTTGTTTTATAGGGACTGGGGCACCGGTCGACCTATCGTCTTCTCGCACGCGTGGCCGGCAAGTGCAGATGAGTGGGACCCCCAAATGTTCTTCTTCGCCAACGAAGGCTTTCGCGCAATCGCCTTTGATCGCCGAGGACACGGACGATCTGAGCAGACTTGGCACGGCAATGACATCGACACTTATGCCGATGACCTGGCGGCTCTTCTAGAGACTCTCGACTTAAAGGACGCCATTTTGGTGGGCCACTCTACCGGTGGCGGGGACGTCGCTCGCTATGTCGGTCGCCATGGGTTGTCGCGTATCGCAAAGATCGTGTTTCTTGCCTCGGTGACGCCAGGAATGCTTCAGACTGACGCCAACCCTGGCGGATGGCCGATGGAAGCATTTGATGGCCTGCGCAGTGCACTCGTGAAGAATCGCTCTCAGGTTTACAAGGACGGGACACTCACTTTTTACAGTTTCGACCGGCCGGGAGTTGAGGTCAACAAGGGCATCCAGGACAAGTATTGGTTCCAAGGCATGCAAGGCAGCCTGAAGGCGCACTACGACTGCGTCAAGGCGTTCTCGGAACCTGACTTTACCGAGGACCTGAAAAAGATTGATGTACCAACCTTGGTGATGCACAGCGAAGACGATGAAGGTGTGCCATACTCCTTCACGGGCGCTCGCACTATAAAAATCGTCAAGAACGCGAAGCTGAAGACTTACAAGGAACTCTCTCACGGTATGGCCGAGACCCACCCAGACTTGATCAATGCGGATCTTCTGGCCTTCTTCCGAGAGTGATGATGAAGCATATATACACATCGTCGACGATGGAACCGGCTCACGGATGAAGATTGCGATTCCACGTGGGCCTCATTCCTTCTTGTCTGCTGCTTCGATCGTTGCACGATAGGAGCCGTATCCCTCTTCTTCGAGCTCATCAAGGGGAATGAAGCGTAGGGAGGCAGAGTTTATGCAATACCGGAGGCCGCCAGACTCAGCTGGACCATCATCAAACACATGACCAAGATGACTGTCAGCTTGCTTCGATCGAACTTCTGTTCGCACCATCCCATGAGTATCATCGATTGACTCGGATACGCCTTCCGGATCGACGGGTTTCGTGAAGCTCGGCCATCCACAGCCACTTTCAAATTTATCGACGGAAGTAAAAAGTGGCTCACCCGACACAATATCCACATAAAGGCCGGCCTCGTCGTTATCCCAATAAGGGTTATCGAACGGTCGCTCGGTGCCATTTTCCTGAGTGACGCGGTATTGTTCCGGTGTGAGTGAGGATAAAATGTCAGGATCTTTCTTGTTTTGGTTCATAGCACCATCCTTCGAGATTATTTCTGGTTCGTGTTACCGCCTTGCGTTCATTAAGCGAAACCTACCCTTGAAAAGCCTATTCGAAAGACTCTGAATTTCGGAACGGAGCGATATGCCGATAGTAACAGCGCGATATCCACCAGGAGTACTGTCTGCTGAAAGTTTCTTCCGCTTCTGTATTGCTTGTTCAAGGTCTGCTTGATCTCTTGCCAACTCCATTTCAATCTCCCTGATCGCTTCAAAAGTCATTGAATCCCCTCAGACTACCCCTATTGGTAAGTTCTGAATTCATTTACGGTGGCCCGCAATATGCTGGTCCTGCGAGCCATGACACGCTTGTTCACTTGCGATTCCCCTACATATCCAGGAACCCCCTCCGCAGGGCAATTGTCACAGCATGTGTTCTGTCATTTGCGCCGAGCTTTCCCAGCACGTTACGCATATGAGCTTTAACGGTGTCTTCACTGATGCTCAGACGTTCAGCCACTTGTTTGTTTGAGTTCCCGCTTGCCACCTGTTCGAGCACCTCGACCTCTCGAGCCGTTAGCGAGTCGTCAGCCGCATACTCAGCCATCTCGGAGGCAACCTCCGCAGGAACCCGCTTATGGCCTTTGTGGACCGCCCGTATCGTGTCTAGCAGGTCCGTGCGAAGCGTGGCTTTAAGCAAAAATGCTTGTGCGCCGGCCATTAAGGCGCGGCCTGCCTGAACGTCTCCAAGATAAGTGGTCAACACCACAACGCGCGCATGTGGGGAGATTTTGCGAATTGCAACGATGGCATCAATCCCATTCATATCGGGTAGGCGGAGGTCCATGATTGTCACGTCTGGACGCTGCAAAGTGAACAGATCGATAGCATCGCGACCGGTTGCGGCTTCACCGGCCAATGTCATATCCGGTTGGCTCTCGATCATTGCGGCCAACCCCTCGCGGAGGACGGGATGGTCGTCTACGACCAGAATCCGTATTGTTTGGGGTTCATTTGTCATGTGTCCTAACTCCCAATCTGCATGCGTACCCGCCTGCTCGCACCATGTCGGCTCATTTCCTTCTCTGCCGGCATCACTTATTCGATCCTGACAGACTTCCAGATACGCCGCGTCGTCATTTCGAGCTATATGCAGCACTCTTTTTTTGCTGGTTGCTCCTCCTTGTTGTGTTCCGGGATGCGATTTGAGATCCGATTACCTTTGGAGCAATCGGCGGCAATCCCAAAGAAAGCTTCTTATCGTTCCTTTTTCGACATAAGCCAGATTTGCGGGAACTAAGACTGTGACCAAAGTCCCCTCCGCTGGCGAACTTTTGCATTGAAAGTGTGCGGCGATCCTCTCTGCGCGCTCCTTCATGCCAACCAATCCCCAATGGCCTTCTCTCCGGTAGTGCTCGAGAACATGCGGCGGAATCCCAGCGCCGTTGTCTTGGCACGATGTGCGGAATTCATTTTTTCCGTACACGATGCTTACGGTGATGCACGTTGCCTGGGCATGCTGGAATGCGTTGGTGATGGCTTCACGCCCGATGCAGAAGACCTCTTCGAGGATAAGGGGATCAAGTTGGACGGTGGCCCCTTCGGTCAGCACCCGGAAGGTGATTTGATTATTGTGAGTGAAATGCGCGCCGACACCCTCAAGCGCCTCAGCGAGGGTGAGGTTGCTCACACTGTTTGAACGAAGACTTCTGACCCGGTCTCTCCCTTCGATGAGAACGTCATCTGCAGCCTTGAGGGCCTGCTCCAGCTTGTTGCGCGCGGTCGCACCTTCAGGAATCTGTTGTGTGGCGACATGGACGCGGAGCATGAGACCCTGCACTCCCTGCAAGAGGGTGTCATGCAGGTCGCGGGCGATTCTGACTCTTTCCTCTGCACGTTCTTCGGCACGTATGCGAACTCGCTCCGATATTCGGCGGACTCGAGCCATCAGGGCCATCCAAAGGATTGCCATGATCGCTGTCGCGCACAGGATGACGAACCAGGGCGACTGGTAGAAGGCGGGAAGAATTGTGAACTCTTGAGAAGAAGCTTCGCTCCATTCGCCCTCGCCATTCGAGGCATGCACGTGGAATCTGTAGTGGCCCGGGCCTAGCCTGGTGTACACAGCTTCGGATCGGCTTCCTACTTCCTGCCAGGAATTGTCGCTTCCATCAAGCTTGTATCGATAGACAACGCGCTCTGGCGCGGTCAAGTTGACGCCGGTATACTTCATGACTATCGTGTTCACGCCTGCCGCGATATGGCGGTAGTCTGGCAGAATCTTGCCGTCTGCGGCAATCGAGGATATCGTCAAAACGGGAGGAACCGGATTTCTGGGGAATCTTCTCGGGTCAACGTATATCACCTTGCTTGAACTGGAGAACCAGATTGTCCCCTCGGCGCCCTTAACAGCAGATGGCATTGCATAGGTGAGCGGGGCAGGGCCTATCACGTTTCCTTCCGTGATTACCTCGGCGCTCATTCGGTAATTCGGAGATCCAAGCGCCTTCGAGACTTCCAGCTTGGGAACTCGCACGACGCCATACGAGCCGTTCAACCACAAGTCTCCATCTTCGGATTCCACCAATCCGGAGATGCCACGGACGTGGTTTTCATCTTCAAAGGCCAAGTACCGGAACCCTTGTTCGCCAAACAGCGCAATACCATTCATGCCACCGGCGAAGAGCCCATAGGAGGTCTCTGCGAATACGGTGACGTCGCCCAGCCCCGGGCACTGAAACGTTCGCCCGTTACTATCAATCAACGCTCCGATTATGCCATTCGCGTAACCCGCCCAGATCCTGTTGTTCTTATCCCGGTAAATTACGAACTGGGTGCCCCCGGGGATGCCCGGTGAAAGTACCCGCGACCAGTTTCCGCCTGCCCATCGCCAAAGGCCACCCGCGTTTCTGAATGGTACTAAGATGGAGCTGTCTGCGGCCATGACGACCTGTTTGGCCGAAGCTGGGGGCAGCCCAGAGGGAATTGGGATGTACTCAGTATGACTTCCATCGAACCGGCCGATTCCCGCATCGTCGGTGAACCAGATAGCATTCTGATGGTCGCAATAGAGAGAAGCGATCTGCTTATTCTTGCGAATCCGCACTTCGGTGCGTCCGTTACGAATTGAGACTAGGGGAGCATCCGGTGCACCCGCCCACACATCTCCGTTTATGCAACTGGTAACGTTCGCGCGACTGTCTGAAGCCGGGACACCTTCGGGAGAAATCAATTTTGGCTGCTTGAATCTTTCCAGCCCGCGCATAGTTCCTACCCAGGTATCTCCCGATGCATCTTGCAGAATTCGAGTGGCTGTTTTCGAGCTAAGACCTTCGGCTCGTTCGAATTTCTCGATCGAGTAGGGTTTCTCCGAGTCGTGTCCTCCCATTTTGACGCGCCAGACTCCGTCCTCCGCAGCGATCCAAAGCATTCCATCTCTGTCGAACGAAAAGTCATCCGGTTGAACTTTGATTTCGATCGGGTGAAGACACCGATGCCCTTCAACATCGAGCTGGCGCACCCAGCCCTCTGTTGAATCCTCCTGTCCTCCGGCGACCCACAGGCTTCCGTCCGGAGACTCTGCGAATTGAACGATTTGTCCACCTTTCTCACTGGTGGCTTCGAGGAACTTGTGGCCACGGGGTCGGCGGTAGATCCGGGCATTCGTGGCCACCCATTGCGTCCCTGCATGGTCGAAAAAGAACTTGGAGACTCGCTCCGCGTCGAGAGCAGGAGATGATTCATCCAACCATCGTCCATCTTGAAGGTGCATGAGATGTTGCTGAACACCCGCCCACATGGTTCCGTCGGGCCCCTGAATCACTTGCCCCACAGTGTTTTGGGGGAGGCCTTCCTGGGTCCCGTAGTTCTTTACATGGCCGTCCTTAATTGCTGCCATTCCGGTCGGTCTGAATCCGACCCACACGGTTCCATCTCTGGAAACGCTCAGCGCCGTCGCCGAGATGCGCGGGAGCGGCGGCTCACCTGATGCCGGTTGAAACAGCGAGAATGTACTCCCGTCAAAGCGGAAGAGACCGCCCCCGCCCCCTACCCACAGCATTCCGTCTGGAGTTTGACCGAGCCCTGCAATTTCAGATGGTGCTCCCTCTCGGGCTGTCCAGGACATGTGGTTAAGCTGACTGAGCTTCAGCGGCTCTTGCGCACCGAGCACCCCGCTGAGAAAGAGGAGAGCGATCAAAACCCGGAAAGTGGCTGCAATCGCCGATAGAGCGTTGCGACTGAGATGAATCTCGGGGAGGCTTGAAGCGTTCTTAGCCCGCCATCTAGCGAAATGGAGACAGATCTCTCGCATAGCGTGTCAGGAAGCGTCGGTGAATTCAGGAAGCAAGGTCGTGTCCCGAACTTCGTTCATTTCGTCCCATCGTTGCCTTTCCAAAAAGCGATGCACATCAGAAATGACCGCCGCTCCATCTCCGACTGCTGAAGCCACGCGCTTGATTGACCCGGCCCGGACATCCCCGATCGCGAAAACGCCGGAGCAGCTTGTCGCGAACGGTGAAGTGGGGTTGGCCAAGAGATGTCCGGTTTTCACGAAGCCGTTCCGGTCAAGTTCCAGCCGCCCGCGGAGCCAGTCGGTATTGGGGTCCGCTCCAATCATGACGAAGATATCGCTCACTTGATGATTCGCGCGCGTCAGGGAATGCCCGTTGATCGCCGTCACGCTTCCAACCCTATCATCGCCCAAGATCGATTCAATTTCGGTATTGACGTGGATCGTGATTCGAGAACACGAACCGAGCCTCTGGACGAGATAGTCGGACATGGTCGCCTGCAACGTTGATCCACGAACAAACAGATGGACATGAGCAGCACTCCGTGACATGTGTAGCGCAGCCTGGCCAGCTGAATTTCCACCCCCCACAACGGCTACATTGCGGCCAAGGCAGCGCGAGGATTCGATTGAGGTTGCGGCATAATGGATCCCTCGTGATTCGAATCGCTCATAGTCCGCCGCCTGCAATCGGCGATATCGTGCTCCTGTTGCGATCACTACACTGCGGGCCGACACAACTTGACCGCAAGCCAGATGCAGCGACTGGAGGCAACCACAGCAATGCAAGTCCGTCACATTTCGAGAGATCGCAAATTGAGCGCCAAACCGTTGCGCCTGTATTTCTGCTCTCGATGCGAGCTCATGCCCTGACAAGCCATTCGGAAATCCAAGATAATTTTCAATTCTCGAACTAGTTCCCGCTTGGCCCCCCGGAGCCATGCTTTCGAAGATGATAGTTCTGAGACCTTTCGACGCTGCATACACCGCGGCGGCCAGTCCAGAGGGACCCGCGCCGACGATAGCAACGTCGAACACTTCCTCCGTTCCAAATACATTCGTCATTCCAAGTTCGCGTGCAAGCTCGGAGTTGCTCGGGTTGCATAGAATGCGATGGTCAGGCAGGAAAACCACTGGCATAGCGCTCTGAACCAGACCCATACCAGCCAGTAATAGCTCAGCTGTCGAATTGCTCTCAGCGTCGACGAAGCGATTTGGATAACCATTTCGTACGAGGAACTGCTGTGTTTGCGTAGCATTTGCGTCGTGTCCGTAGCCAATCACAATGACGCCGCCTTCCGCGCGTTGGACCAGCCCCGCACGCCTTCCAATCCAAACATCGACGACAAGATCTGCGATATCTAATTCGGCGCGCATTAACTGCCTGAGACCTGCGGTTCCTACGCGGAGGATCCGGCTCCGCTTAACCGCGCGACAGCTGAGAAGTACTTCCCGTCCACTCAGCAAATCCAGTTCTCCTGAGAATTGCCCTTTGGTCAAAGTGGCCATCGTGTGGATTGTCCCGTTGCGCCGGTGTTCGCACAATTCGATCATTCCGTTGAGAACAACAAACAAGTCTGTGCTTCGAGAACCTCGTGTGAAGAGCGACGCGCCAGGCGCAACGGCCTCTTCCGTGCCATATGCAAGAATCCGGTGCATCATGTCTGCCGTAAGTGCCGGCGACTCGGTGCGGCCTGGATCCTGACCACTGACCCGCCCTGAAATTGCTCGCGCCGAATGTGTAGCGTCGGATCCAGGATTATCTGCCATCGTCCCACCTCGCCTGAACATCATCAGAGCCGCCCCAATTCTCCCGTCTGATTCGGGGAAACGGAACAAATTGGTGTAATCTGCCCATCGCTTTCGGGTCGAAGAACGCTGTCAATCGCGCGCGTAGTCTTGATCATGGGACACTTCTCTGTTGGGCCCTCCATGCATGGGAACCGGTCGCGAGAAGTTGCAATGAACGATTGGCGTCAGTATCCCGCTCGCTCTGGCATCCACTACGATCGAAGGAACGCGAGCAGATCAGGATTGATAACGTCTGCATGGGAGATGGGCATTCCATGCGGAAATCCGGAGTAAACCTTGAGTTTCGCATTTGGGACGATCTTCGCTGTCAACGCTCCCGAGTCAGAAAACGGAACGATCTGATCATCGTCGCCATGCATCACCAGCGTGGGAACATCGATCTTCTTCAGATCATCGGTGAAATCTGTCTCCGAAAACGCCTTGATGCAGTCATAGTGGCCTTTGATTCCGCCCTGCATTCCCTGAAACCAGAAGTTCACCTGAATGCCTTCAGAGATCTTTGCTCCAGGCCGGTTGTATCCGAAAAAGGGCAGGGTGAGGTCCTTATAAAACTGAGACCTGTCGGCCGCTACGCCAGCGCGTATCCCATCAAAGACATCGACCGGTAAGCCGCCCGGATTCTTTTCGCTCTTAAGCATGGCGGGAACGACGGAAGATATCAAAACGGTCTTCGCCACACGCTTCGAACCGTGACGCCCGATGTAGCGTGCCACCTCACCCCCTCCGGTGGAGTGACCAACCATAATGGCCTTCTTCAGATCCAGCGCTCCGAACAGCGAAGCGAGGTCGTCAGCGTAGGTGTCCATCTCGTTTCCGTCCCACGTCTGACCTGAGCGGCCGTGGCTTCGACGGTCATGCGCGATCACACGGTAACCGCGCTGACCCAGATACTGCATCTGCGAGTCCCAGGCGTCCGCATTCAAAGGCCAGCCATGCGAAAAGACGACGGGCTGACCGGCTCCCCAGTCCTTGTAGTAGATAGTGGTTCCGTCATGCACGGTAATTGTCTTCGTTCCCTTCACGGAGGAACCGTTTTGATCGCTCGACTTCACAAGGGACATGGAAGCAATGGCCCGATGAGGCAAGAACGCCATTGCCGAGGCTCCAGCGGCACCGGTTATGAATTCCCGCCGGCTCGGTAGTACTCGGGCATTGTCTTGTAAAGGCATCGACTTTTCCTTTCATCACATGTTCTCTGCGGGTTAGCATTCCTGACAGACCTGAGTGAGTTTCATCAAGCAGCAGGTCTTATTCCGTTTTCAATAGATACTTGTGCTGACCGGAGAGCACAAGTTCATTGCGCTGATTGAAGACGGTCACACTCGTTGTGACAATCCCGTTCGATCCCTCCGTGGACAGCTCGACAATTTCCAGAGCCGGATAGAGCGTGTCGCCGGAATGTACTTCTTTCAGGAATTTGCAGGAAAGCTCAGTGAAAGCGATGAACACTTCTCCGATGTAATGGGGAAACAACGTCGCTCCAGGCGCGGTGAATGCAAGCACCTGAAGCCCATGAACGACAGGTGCAGAATGGCCATGCCGTGCCGCCCATACTGCGTCGTAATGCACCGGATGATTGTCCGCTGACACCGTTTGAAATGCGGCTGAGTGTGCGTCCGTCAGTGTACGGCTGGGCGCCCGGAAAATCTCTCCCACACGCAGATCTTGGAATCGTTTAGCGGGCACCAATAGGAATGATGTTGGGTCAAACGACGTCAGCGTCTTGGGTGCGACGTGGAGCTCTTCATCAACCATTGCAATTTCCCTTCTGGACTTCATGTTTGGCAAGCCGACGGCTCACGGTACATGGTGCGGCCATTCATTTCACTTGTTCAGCGCACTCTTCGCTGCTTCATCGATTACGGCTGCGACTAAGTCTGGTGCTTCCAGGATCGACATGTGGCATGTAGAGATCGTCGTCGTTACAGCGCCAATTGTTTTAGAAGACGCCAGTTCCATGGCTGGGGGCAGCATCTGGTCTTTGGTCGAGATGACTGCCCAGGTGGGTTTGGTCTTCCACGCAGCAACCGTGAGCTTCTCGTCGAACATCGGCCCGTAGCTCTGCCCTTGCACCGCAAAGAACAGTTTCCTGTCTGCCAGCGGTAGTCCCTCTGCTATTCGCTCCAGCATGCCTTCGGAGGTCACAGTCGCAAACTTCTCGCTATCGACCCGAATCTGCTTTTGTCCTTCCGTCCAGCCGAACGGACCGCTGGCATCATTAGCAGATTGCCCGACCTCGGGCGCGTAGGCTGTGACATAAACAAGGCCGGCTACCTTGGAATCATCGCCTGCTTGGGTGATCACCGCGCCTCCCCACGAGTGACCAACAAGGATGACAGGACCGTCCTGAAGTGCGATGATTCTCTTTGTGAAGGCGACTTCATCAGCCAGTGAAAGCAGAGGGTTCTGCACGGCGACCGCGCTGTATCCCATTTGCTCAAGTATGGGGATGACTTTGGACCAGCTTGATCCGTCAGCGAACGCTCCGTGGACCAATACTATGTTTTTGACGACTGCGGACATGATGTCCTCCTGGGGGTTGACTTAGGTTTTCTCTCGTCGACTTAGCGAATTTGCCGCTCGGCTATTTGCTCAAAGCGTTTTTTGCAGCGTCGTCAATCACGTCGGCAACTCTCGCGGGCTCCTGCAGCATTGCGAGATGGCACGTCTGCAAAGTCACCGCCGTCGCTCCTAGTTTCTTTGCCTGTGCTTCTTCCATGGCAGGCGGGAGCATGCGATCATCTGCCGAGATAACAACCCATGACGGCTTCGTCTTCCACGCCGAAACGGTTAGTTTTTCGCCGAACATTGGCCCATAGCTCTGCCCCTGCACCGCGAAAACTATTTTGCGTTCAGCAAGGGGTAAGCCTTGCGCAAAGTCATTGAGAATCCCGTCGGAAGTCATATACGCAAACTTCTCGCTGTCCACTCGAATCTGCTTTTGACCTTCTGTCAAGCCGTATGGGCCGCTTGCGTCATTCGCAGACTGCCCTATCTCCGGCGTGTATGCAGCGACGTACACCAGGCCGGCAACCTTCGGGTCGTCGCCCGCCTGGGTGATCACAGCTCCACCCCAGGAGTGACCGACCAAAATAACGGGGCCATCCTGGACCGCCACGATTCTCTTCGTGGCCGCAACATCATCAGCCAACGAGGTCAGAGGATTCTGGACCGCCGTAACGTGATAGCCCCTTGCTTCCAGAAGTGGAATGACTTTTGACCAACTCGTACCGTCCGCGAATGCTCCGTGGACAAGCACGATGTTTGTGACGACGGTTTTTGATGGCTGCTTCTGTGCCATTAGCCCAGCCGGAAGAATGGCAAACGCCAGGCTGACCAAAACACCCAGACCAGAGTAGAAGTTCTCATGGAACATGCGGTTCTCCTTGTAGTCGATGAAAATTCAGCGCATTCGATTGCGAGAACGAATCGGCTTCTGTGAAGCTTTGAGCGTCTTGCCAAAGCCCGCATGCACTGTTTCATTCAGCGGTGGTGAAATCGAGTGCGACTGAAACACAGTATGTTCTTGAATCGCGTCCTTTGAACGCCCCTTAAGTGGGGAGGTCCGGAGACCTCATAGGGTTAGATAGGTCCAAATAGTGGATGAGCTGATTGGCGAAACAATCATCAACACTCGATCTAATGGGAAACAGAATGAATCTCTGCGATGTATCCGCCGGGGAACTGCACGATGGCTGAAGCTCGCTTCTCGATAGGAGTGGGAGGGACGAGCAGCTTAGCTCCCAGTGATTTCGCTTTTGCCAATGTTGATTCGAGGTCCGCTACTTCGTAGCCGGTTGTCTCGCGACCGTGGGGGAAAGGAAGGTAGCGGTCTGTCACGAATACTGTCATTTTTCCGAAGGCCGACTCCACACGGATTCGCCGATAGGAGGCTTGAGGCAATCCAATTTCAATGCCCTGTGCCGCTGCTTGATCCGAAATCACCCGCCCGCCGGAAAAGGCTAGGAAACTCCGCAGGAAAGTCTCCACACTGTCAGGCGAAACGTATACGCGGTTTTCCGGTACCGTTACAAACGGAGCATACGAAGGCTTAGTAGTATGCCAATAGATCTGAGTCAAGACGCCTCCGGGCCATCGAATCACGGCATCAAGCCCAATTGGATCGGGAAATGGCGTCACAACTACATCCGCTCCCGTAGCCTTGGCTTTTGTGATTGCAGCATCCATGTCGGTGACCAGGTATCCAGTTCGTTCAGTGCCGAAGGGAGCCGGAATTGGCGTTCTGAATCCGAACAATGACACTGTTCCCACAGAGGTTTGCAATAGTTGAGAGCTTGTCAGGCTAGGTGTTGGTGTCACCGTAACTACCACCTGCTTGGTGCTCGTTCCGCCGAAGGTGCCAAGGAAGCTAGCGACGAACGCATCGACATCGGCAGGCGCCACATACACGTGGGTCGTGTCGTATTGGGGTGCGACTGCGATGGAGGGAGGAGGGGTTGCCTTTTCGGCGGTTTGGGTGAGTGCGAGCGGGGGCAGGTTTGCGAAGCAGGAAACAATGGCGGCTATTGTGATGAGGCGGATAGCATTGCGCATATCGTGTTTTCTCCGGATTGCTTAAAAGCTCGGATCTGTAACAAGAGGTTTTTCATCGTTGCAGGAAACAACAACCGACGGTGCTTCGGGTCTTGCATCCACGTACTCACATCTCAGAGAACCCGCAAGGCTGCACGAATCAGAAAAGAGACAAGCGCGAACGTCAAGAGGGAGCCTACGTAAATTCCGGTAAACCAAAGCAGTTGTTTCGTTTTGTGACTCATCCATCCCATCCCTTCTGCGGAGTCTTCCCTCGAAATACCCAGTAAGCGAAGAAAGAGTATCCCAAAACTACCGGGGAGACGAGAGCAGCTCCAGTGAGCACGAAGATCTGGCTGAGCCTCGATGCCGAAGCATCCCAAAGGGAAACGCGGAACGGAACGATGTCTGGAAACACCAGAACTGCCAGACCCACGATACCTGCTGCGACCATTGCCAGACTCGCGGCAAATGGGCGCGCATCGGGTCGTTTGTTGATGCCCGCGAATATGACGAACGCGGCTACGATCATGATGCCACTCAGTGTGGCAAGGAGCACCGTGTGTGCCTGCCAAGCGACAAAAATCCCTGGCTGTACGGCGAAAGAGAACCAGCCGACAGCAATGAACGCCGCGAGGAATAGGGGCAATGCGACTCTCAAGGTTCGTTCCGCAAATTTCCGAAGTTGATCTGTCGCCTTGAATTTTAGCCATGAAGCGCCGAGTACAACGTATCCGGCGAGAACGCAAACCGCGCACAGCAATGGAAATGGCCTGAAGCAATCGAGAACACTTCCGCTGAATGTGATCCCCTCGACTGAGATTCCTTGAAGCAGATCTCCAAGTATCAGGCCTTGCATGAATGCTGCCACAATGGACCCCAAAGCAAATACAAGGTCCCATTTCCGACGATACTGTATTGCCTGGACGCGGAATTCAAATGAGACGCCACGCAGTCCAAGGGCCAGGAGCATCACAATGATTGGCAGGTAAAGAGCGGGCATTAGAATGCCATACGCAATGGGGAACGCTGCGAGCAGGGTGACGCCCGTCATGATGAGCCAGGTCTCGTTACCGTCCCAGGTTGGAGTGATGGAATCAACCATGTGGTCTCGCGACCTCTCATGCGGTTGCAACAAGAGCAGTGCACCGACCCCAAGGTCAAAGCCGTCGAGCAATACGTAGAGGGTAACGGAAAGAGCCGTGAAACACGCGGAGATCATAGGCAGAATCATTTCGTTAACTCCCCAACACCGCATTGGCGTTCGCACTGTCCAACACCTGGGGACGGAGCGCATTCTTGAGTGATCCAGAAGCTTCGGCGTGAGATGGCGACAAACCAGGTCCCCTGCGGATCGTGCGCAAAACAAAAAACAGAAACGCGGCCATGAAGAATGCGTAGATACAGACGAAGGCTATGAGCGTCGCGAGTAGTGTTTGCGCCGGTACGGGCGACACGGCGTCAATTGTTTTCAACAGGCCGAATATCACCCACGGTTGACGCCCGGTCTCTGCGAGATACCATCCTCCCAGCGTTGCAACAATTCCGGACGGCGTCATGACGACGAGACAGCGGAGAAACCATCTGTTAGTAAAAAGGCAGCGTTTCCATCGTAGCCAAAGCGATGCTGTTGCTACTGCAAACATCAGGATGGCGATGCCGTACATGATGCGAAAGCCGTAAAATACCATTCCCATAGTGGGTTGCCGGTCGGGAGGGGTGTTTTTCAGCCCGTCCACGCTGCCGCGGAGGCTGTGTGTTAGCCAGATGCTGCCCAGGTACGGGATTCCGAAAGCGAAGCGATTTCGCTGTCGCTTCTGATCCGGGACGATGATCCAGTAATAAGGCGCCGGCGAAGGTGATTGTTTTTCCCAAAAGCCTTCGGCTGCCTGCATTTTAGATGGTTGATGTTTCAACATCGTCCCATAGAGAATGTCGCCAATGAAGACCTGTCCGGCAATCAGGATGGTCGCGAACGCAGTGCCAAGGGCCACGCTCTTCTTGGCAAAAGCAAGATGCTCACCACGCAACAGGTACCATGCGCCAACTCCCGCCACCAGGAAAGATGCAGTAAGGTAAGCCGCGGTCAGCATATGCGGCAAGCGGAAAAGCCATGATGGATTGTTGATGACGTGCCACCAATTGGTCACCACGAGACGGCCGTCCTTGACAACTACGCCATCAGGCGTTTGCATCCAGCTATTGGCCGCCAAGATCCACGACGCCGACAGGAGTGTACCCAGAGCGACCATGCAGGTTGCGAGATAGTGCAGCTTTGGTCCGACTCTGTGCATCCCGAAGAGCATGATGCCAAGAAACCCGGCTTCGAGGAAAAACGAAGTGAGAACTTCCAAAGCAATCAACGGGCCAATGGCCGGACCCGCCAATTGGGCAAATCGAGCAAAGCCCAAGCCGAACTCGAACGAGAGCACAAGGCCAGTTACAACTCCAACCCCGAACCCCATTGCAAATATGCTGAGCCAGAATCGGTAGATGTGAAGATAAATGGCGTCCTTGGTTTTGAGCCAGAGACCCTCGACCACGGCGAGGAACATCGCAAGTCCAATCGACATGGTTGGGAAGATGATGTGAAAGCTCACGGTGAAGGCAAACTGCACCCGTGCAAGCGTCGCGGGGTTGAGGCTCATCGCATTTCCTCTTCCGCCGGAAGCCGTCCGACAATCGCCGATGCCAGGGTTACAGCGAAAACTAGCCCGCCGACGGCCATCCAGATTCCAAAGACTCCGATGATGGTGAAGAAGAGCAATGTCCCCAGCATGGTCGGAACGATGAAGCCGAACGCATTTGAAACGGTCGCTGATAGAAACTTCGGCATGTTGTTCTTTCTCCTCCCGTGATCATCGGAATCTTCCCGGAACTTGATTGTGCCCGTTCGCTCCCGGTGAGGCACGATCATTTCGGGCAGCCCGAGTCCAACCCATTCGGGTAGGTTTGAGCTATGCCGCGCAACCGATGAACGGTGTGCTCACGAATAGGCGCAACCGAGCCGGACAAAGACGGTCATCCAGGACCGTTTCGAAAACTACTACTCAATGGGGTGGGAAGAGGACAGCACCAATGGGGATTCTCTTGGCCGCCATGGCGTGGGATTCTCATCACCAGAGTGATTGTGGGGGATATGCCTGTGTCCCTTGTGGTTAGTCTCACCGTACTGGAGACATGAATCGTGAGCAGTGCCCGCCAATCCAAATCCGACGAGCCGACCAGGCGACGCACTACTCTTCTGTCTGCAAATCGCTCTGCGGCAGCACTGATCTTCTCCTTGGGCTTCGCAATCGGTTGCGTACCTTCCGGCATGTTGCATGGACAGATGAACTCTCGCGATGGTGCTCGCCTGGTGGTTCAAAGCACCCAGGATGTGGCATCCGGCACACCCACACACCTGTCGACCAGTTCTCCTATTTCGCTATCTTTGCATCAGGCGGTGAAGTTGGCCCTTGAGCAGAATCCGCAACTAATAGCGGCTCGCCTTGAGGCCCTTGAAAGCAAGCAAACAACGAAGATCGCCCGATCCGCGTTTCTGCCAAAGGCTTCACTGTCTCTCGGGGAGCAGTCCATAAGGCTTAACACGGCGACTGTGATCGGTCAGGAAGTGGCTCCTTATTCCATCGGACCTTATAGCAATGTGCAGCTAGTATCGAACTTCGATGTTCCCATCATTTCGGTTGCTGCATGGCGAAGTTATCAGGCACAAAAGCAGAGAGAGCGAGCATCGTTCTTCGAGTCAGCCAATGCGCAGGAGACAATTGCCAGCATAGTCGTCAATCAGTATTTGGCGCTGCAGCGCGCCAAAGCGACAGAACGCGCCGTTCAAAGCCGGATTGAGCTTGCTGGGGCATTGCTGCATCTAGCGGACGACCAAGTGACCCAAGGGACCGGAACTCACACCGACGCTCTGCGGGCTAACGTTGAATTGCAAGTGGAGAAACAGAACCTAGTGGCTGCCCAAGCTGACACGCGGGGGTTCAGTTATGGATTGGCGCAGGTGCTGGGGCTGGCTCCTGACCAATACATCGAGACAACGGAAGAGCTGAATGCTTATGACGAGGCGGTTCCGGACGAGCAACACTCTCTCGCTGAAGCACTCGCGACTCGTCCTGACCTCAGCGCGCTGCGGTCGCTGGCGGGCGCCGCCCATTACGATGAAATCGCTACTTCATCGCAGCGTTGGCCAGAAATCCACTTCAATGGGTATTGGGCACAAAGCGGCCGATCGCCGGATTCGGCTCTTCCTGTCTACTCCTATCAGGCGGAGATGAGGGTTCCAATCTTCACCGGCGGAAGGATCGGCGCGGAGTCCAAACGAGCGAAGCTTTCGACCGCGCAATCCGAAGAAACCATTACTGATCGCCGCAACGCAATCACGCAACAAGTCAGGACAGCACTCTCATCTCTGCAGGCGGCTCGAGACGAGTTGCAACTCTCCACAGAGGCTCTGAGGCTCTCAACGCGGGAGGTCATCGAATCTCGCGACCGGTTCCAGGCTGGAGTCACCAACAACATTGAGGTAATTACAGCTCAGAACTCACTTGCTCAAGCAACTGATAGCCAGATCGGCGCAATGTATCGCTTGCAGAAGGCAAAGGCGGACCTTTCACAAGCGCGCGGGCGTATAGCCGAAGAATACGGGGACTGACATGGGACAAGACGCGATGTCTGAGCATGGAGCGCCTATGTCAGGTTCTGCGCCGGCAATAGCTTCAACCGTAGATGCGGGCGTCGGCGCGGATCTAACCAGCGGACTCGCTGCGATGAGGTTGTGGCTGCAAGAGACCCGGCACAAAGTCTATGTTGTCATTGCGGTTGTGGTGATCGGACTTGGGTCGATGTGGGTCTTTACAGAAGGGGTAAACCCCAGCACAGAGGACGCTCAGGTTGACGGACATTCGGTCGTCATTTCTCCGCGTGTGCCTGGCTACGTACAGCAGATGTTGGTCGATGACAATACGATTGTGCGTCAGGGCGATCTCATGATTCAGCTTGATCCTGCCGACTACCGGGCGAGGGTAGAACAGGCTCGTGCGGCGCTGGAAGTGGCCCGAGCGCGGGCTGCTTCGCTGGAGATTACAGTCCCGTTTACCGAGGGAACCACAACCAGCGCAACCTCAGCGGCAGCGGCTCAACTAGCGGCGGACGAATCGGACCTGACGCGCGCTTCCGCCACCTATCAACAACAATCCACAGCAGAACTCCACTTTGCCGAGGCGAATATTGCGGCACGCAAGGCCGAGCTAGATAAGGCCGATATGGACGTGAAGCGGACGAATTCCTTGGCCGAGCAGTCCGAGATTTCGAGGCAACAGTATGACGCTTATGTTGCTGTTTCGCAGGTTGCCCGAAACCAGTGGCAAGCAGCCCAGGAACGACTGGAAGCGACCCGGCACGAGGCCGAGGCAGCGCAAGCATCGCAGGAGATTGCACGGGCCAAGGTGACTCGGAGCAAAGCTGAACTGAGGCAGAGCAAGGCGCAGGAACTTCAATCGGGGGTACGAAAGGCAGACTATCAATCGGCACTTGCGGATGTCGAAGAGTCCAAGGCAGCCCTGGATCAGGCGCTCTTGAACTTGAGCTATACCAGCTTGCATGCACCGATCGGCGGAATGGTGACAAGGCGAACTGTGGAGCCGGGCCAGCAATTCTCAGCCGGTCAATCCATGTTTGCTCTTGTGCCCCTCGATAAGATCTGGATCACCGCGAATCTAAAGGAGACGCAACTGGCGCGTGTCCAGCCCGGGCAACGCGTCCGAATCAAGGTTGACACTTACGGACGCCAGATCTTTTACGGAACGGTCGATTCGATTGCAAGCTCGACCGGATCACGTCAAGCGCTTCTGCCACCGGAGAACGCAACCGGCAACTTCGTTAAGGTTGTGCAACGAGTTCCAGTGAAGATCTATGTCGATCTAAGCAGACAAAATCGCGATGTGCTTCGTCCCGGAATGAGTGTCGAAGTAAAAGTCGAGACGAACGGGTGGTTCTTCTAGCACCGCTACCCAAGGAGAAGTGTATTGCAGGAACTCATTGACCACCTTCCGTCGCCTGCTGCCGTCTTATCGAACGATCTCTCCGCGCGTCAGACCCGCAATCTTCTTTTGGGACTGGGGTTGGCGACCGGAATGGAGTTCTACACCTTCGACAGCATGAACCTGGTTCTAGCTGACCTGACGGGAACCCTAGGGGTCTCCCGGGATGAAGCAAGCTGGCTTCTCACAATCTATAGCTGCTTCATCTTCCTAGGTGTGCCACTGTCTATTTGGCTGGCCGGTCATTTGGGCTATAAACGCTTTCTGATGGGCACGACCATCTTGTTTGCATTGGCCGCGGTGGGGTGCGCGTTGTCTCCGACGCTGGGGGTCATGCTGATATGGCGGGCTCTGCAAGGGTTGACGGCTGCTGGCCTGGTTGTGTGGTGGCGCGCGGGAATCTATCTCATCCTACCAAAGGCAAAGCGAAGCCCTTCTCTAATGAACGTGTCTACGGGACTTTATCTGGCAAGTGCCTCAGGACTCATCTTCAGCGGCTATATAACAGATCACATTAACTGGCGGCTCATTTTCTTCCCGAATCTGATCCTGGCTGCAGCTGCCATCTGGCTGCTTAAGGACGGTTTTCCGAACTTGCCCCAACCAACCTCGCCACGCTTTCGAAATACCGACTGCTGGGGACTGCTTCTCCTGGCTATCTGCATCCTTTCCCTTCAATTGATATTGAGTCGAGGGCACATCGATGACTGGTTCGGTTCTGCTCATATTCGCGCTCTAACTCTCATAAGCGCTTCGGCGCTGATTGCCTTTATCTTCTGGCAGCATAGTCCGCGCAATCTTTATCCTTTGCTCGACACTTCGTTGATTCGGGATCGCAATGTAATGGCAGCCGGTTTAATTGGAATATGTACAGGGATCATTCTCTCAGGCAGCCTGTATGTCCTGCCCGAGTTTTTGCGACTCGTAGACTCCCAAACCCACAGCGCAACGCAGACCGGATCCCTGATCGCCTTTTATGCGATCATTGCGGCTGCCGTTCGACCGATAATGTCCAAACTGGTTGCCAGATTCGGACCAACGAAGATGGTCGCTGCGGGATTAACAATCTTGATTGCTGCCATGCTTCTACTGAATCGCTGCCTCACAACATCGACTCCAGATGGATACTTCCTGCTGCCGCTGGCACTCTATGCCTGTTGTCTTTCATCTCTTCTGCCGTCTGTGGGTGCAGGAACCATTGGGAAGCTCGAGCAGAGCAAGCTTCTGGACGGAGTTTCTTTCTATATGTCCTTCCGGCAACTTGGTGCATCGCTTGGCGTTGCTTTCCTGACGATCTTCATCGAGCGTCGCGAAACGGTCCACTCTTCACGGCTCTATGATCACTTGATCTCGACCAACGAAACAACGGACCATTGGCTGGGCGCAGTCAACGGATATCTTGCGGTGCGAGGCGGAGCGGATGAAAGCGGTGCGCACTTGACATCGATAGGATTGCTTGCGCGCGTTGGCTCCCATCAGGTTGACGTGTTGAGTTACGCGGATTGTTTCTTGTTCATGGCCGCTGTCGGCGCGTTTGCGATGTGCCTGATCCCTCTCATGTCTCCGTTTGTGCCGGCCAAGCGATAGTTGTGGACGATCAGGGAAGCCAGTACCTTCATGGAAAGTTCAAGGCTAGCGAGAGACAGGGGGGCGGAAACGATGAGCGAGGGAATGATGCCTGGAGGCGCCGGTTGGCGAGCATTGTGCAAAGCAGTACTTATGCTGTTTGTGTTTCTTGGATCTACGACTGCAGATAGCGGTACGTCTCAAACGGGCCTCAACGGGAGGAATCAAGTGGAGAAGGAACCAGTTCCAGTAGTCACCAACGAGATTCGGCTGGTAGATGCATCTGGCAAGACGCGCATCATGCTCTCAACGACATCCGGTTTGCCTGTTGTGGAAATGCTGAACGATCACGGGGTGCCGGGACTGTCAGCATCTCTCGATGCGAGTGGACATGGATCGCTTAAGTTGCATAACCCAGCGGATGGCGCTCCGGACGCAGCGATCGAAATCGATGCCAAGGGAGCCCATGTGAAGTTTGATCGTTCTGATGGATCTTCTGCCTATCTGTTTCTGAATAATGCCGGGGAATCGGGAGTGGTTTTAATTGACAACCATGGAAAGCGCCGCATCAACATTCTCGTCAAGGAAGACGGAACCTCCATAATTGAACGGTTTGGTAACCAGTGGAGGCCACTCCCGAAATCGGAGTAACGAATTCATGCGAAGGCGTCATTGATTAGTCGTCGCGCTGACTCGATTTCTTCGGGCAGGATGGTATGCGGACGATTTTGGTAGCGTGCGGTGATCACGGAAGCGCCCATATCCTCGAACACTTCTTTGGTGTCTCGCACACGCGCCCAGGGAACATGCGGGTCTGGGTCACCGGAGCTGAGGAGGATATGCACGCCGTCGAGACGGCCCGCGTGACTTAGTTCCGATCCCATCGGACCGATCAGTCCCCCCGTGAATGCGACGAGTGCCCCAAAACGTGCGGGATGCCTAGCGATAAACTCTGAAGCCAGGCAGGCGCCCTGAGAGAATCCCACAATTGCGATCCGTTCAAGCGCGATTCCAGCAGACACCACCTTCTCGACGGAGACGTTGACTTTCGCGAGCGCTGAACTGAGCCAAGGCTCATTCTGCGTGATCGGTGCAAGGAAAGGGTTCGGATACCATGTGTGCTGTGCGGCCTGTGGAGCGAGGTACGCTGTGGACGTGTTGCCTAGCTCGCCCGCAAGGCTGAGGATGTCGTCCGCGGAGCCCCCACGACCGTGCAGCAGAATCAATGCAGAGCGTGCCTGCGAGAGAACCGCGCCAGCTGTAATGAAGGACTCGTTGCCGTGCGGATCATTTGTCTTCATCGATAGACCTCTGATAATGGAGAGAGATGGGAGGGAGCACCTTCTCAATAGCTGCGCGCTCGGCTTCTAGCCAGGGCGGAAGCTTCAACGATTCCCCTAGTGTTTCGAGCGACTCGTCAAAGCTGAATCCCGGCGGATCGGTTGCTATCTCAAAGAGCACACCACCCGGTTCACGAAAATAGATCGAATGAAAATACGTGCGATCGAGAACCGGGGTTACGTTCAACGGCAACCGCCTGAGTTCGTCCCGCCAGTCTCGCTGCGCTGCGTCGTCAGGGGCTCTGAAAGCGATATGGTGAACGCTTCCGGCGCCCATACGACCGTGCATCAGTTGGGTCTGAACTAATACATCGACGTGACTCCCGAAGGCACCCCCATCCGCGGTGAAGCGGTATCTGTTGCCTTCTTCTCCAGATCTGCGAAAACCCATTTTCTCAAGAACTTCGGCCGTCAGTTCAAATCCAGCCTGGCACAAGGTCACGCCAAAAAAGCCATGGATAGCGTATTCAGGCGGAACATCACTGTTTCGGGGAGCATGGGAAGCGGTCTTTTCTTCATGTGCGATCAGTTCGAGGCGCATCCCGTCCGGATCGGCGAATCCGAGCACGGCAGCTCTGAACCGTTCCGCAAGGCGCTGGGCGGGTATGCCAGCATTCAAGAGCCGTGACTCCCAATACGATAGGGAATCCGCAGGAACGCTAAATGCTGTTGCCGAAGTCGCACCCACTCCAAGCGATCCGCGCGTGGCATGCGGCCAAGGGAAGAAAGTAAGAATGGTTCCAGGCGATCCGAGATCGTCACCGAAATAAAAGTGGTATGTCCCTGGATCGTCGAAGTTGACCGTTCTCTTGATAAACCGAAGTCCAAGTATTTCGGTGTAGAAGTCCAAGTTGCGTTGCGGATCTGACGCGATTGCGGTCACGTGATGAAGACCGACGATGGGCGCCGGATTTATTGCTTCAGACATCGATTCCTCCATTGTTCCAGCCTGGTACGCCTCGGCTAGAACTTGTAGCCGGCCCACAACGCCCAATAATTGAGATCGCGACTCGGCTTCGTTTGTTTCAGAAACTCACCGGGATAAAAAATTCCATAGTCTGCTTGAAACCATAGATGACGGTCAGCTTGCCATCGAACCTCTGTGCCAGGCCGATTTCCCACATAACGAGCTCTGCTGTTACCAGCCGCGCGGATCAGCGTCCCAGGAACCGAGTAGACACCATCGAGAACGTTCTCTCGCCACTGGAAGACCCAGTCAGTGGAGATGGTGACGGATCGTGGCAATTGCGTTTGGATGCGGGGATGAACATCGATGAAATTCAAAGGCCCAGGCCCGGTTGTTGCGAGTACGCCGAAATAATTGCCCATCGGGAACAGAGGGTTGAAGGTGCCTAACGAGTGTGTCTGAGGATTATCTCCGCTGGAGATGTCGGCTTTGACGCTGAGACGCGGCTTCAGGCGCATGTTCGGGAGGTTGTAGCCTGTGTCGCTGGCCACGGTCCATGCTTTGATATCCGCCGAGCCGAAGGTGCCAAATTGCCACAATGCTTCATCATCGAAGTCCCATCCGGCTTTTTCCGTGGGCGCGGGACCGAAGATCCTGGCTCCAATCGTGTGGCGGAGTTCGCGCGCCGTGCCTCGCTCGAATGTTGCGCGCTTTCGATCAAGTCCGAGGTAGTATGCGTCCATCGAGACAGTTCGTGTGACTGGCCGAGCCGCGTAAATGCCCCAAAAGCCAACCGTATGGTTGGGGGCATTGTCGAAGAATCCAGGGTTGTCGAGGTCGGGTCTCATGGCGAACAGATCGATCTTCCATGAATCCACCACCGACTTGATTTTGAATCCATCGAAACTGAGGCGGACGTTCGGTCCCTCTCGGACATCGATCAGTCTGCCCGATCCATACTCCATTTCCTGTCTTCCGACTCGAACCTTGGTCCAGTTTGAGCTTCCCGCGGAACCAATTTCTAAGAAGCCAGCCTGAAAATCGAGTTTCTTTTCGTCAATAGGTCGCGGGCCACCATCCCGGTAAGAGTTCAAGCCACTCTTCAGCCCAACGAAGGTGCTTACGTGACTGCCGTAGTGGATGTCAAATGAGAGCATGTATCTTTCGTTCAGATATCCATTCGTGTACGGTTCCTGCCCCCAATTGTCGTTACCGATCTGCTCCCATACCTCGCGGGCCTCTCCGGCAATTGTCAGATATTTGAGATTTAACTTTCGATTGAACGGAATGTACTTGATCGGATCCAAGAAGTCTTGCTTGAGCGTAGGATCGCGAAGAAATGTCCAGTCCTCGTCCTCGCGCAGCAGTTGGTATTTGCGGTTCATCTCAGGTACTTGGTCAGTACTGCCGCCCTGAGCGAAGATTCTTGAACAAGCAAGCAGAGCGACAATTGCCAGCGAGCAGGTAGTTGTTCGCATGTGCGTCATACTGGCGTCCCTTCTTGAATGTTCCGTTGAGGTATTGAGAGTCACGGCCGGTGTAGGCCCTTCGAATGTCGTTCTAGCCGATCGTGCCACATAGCCGGTGAGTGAGTACCTTGCGGCGGTTCTGAATCCGCCGCAGCAGCCACGCTGCAAACGCCGCTCCCACCATGGGTGCGAACAAATACACCCAGAGGAACCGCGTTTGCCCAGAGGCGATTGCCGGACCGAACTGTCTTGCAGGGTTTAGGCTCCCACCGCTTGCGGTTCCGAGAACGGCGATACCTGTGCCGACCAACGCCCCGATAATCCAGGGCACAAATGCTGTAAGGCGATGAACGGAGAGGCAGAGCCCGACCAAAAGGACGATAACCGCCATCCCCGCGGCTTCGGTTGCAAAGAGCTCCCAAGTTGACCACCCAGTTGCGGGTTGGAGCGCAGCATATACCACCGGTGGATCTGCAACAATTGGTCCCCATATTCCTCGGGCTGCCATCACTCCGAGCACGGAACCGATCAGCTGAGCAGCGGCATACGGGATTACGGAGCCTCCTGGAAAAACGCCGAAGCGCCACATGGCAAGAGAAATGGCGGGATTTGTATGTGCGCCAGAAACCCTCCCCGGCGGGCTGAGAATCAATACGGAAAGAAGCAATGCCACAGCAGCGCCGACAATCCAGAGCTCTGCATGGATTCCAGGAACGGCGCGCGAGATAGGCGACGGTCCAATCACCCACCTTACGATGCTCGCCACGCCGAATAGCAGGACGAAAGTAAGGACCAACTCATACACGCTGTCACGGCCAAGCCGAGCGAACGGTGAAAGTTGCGGCTGCTCGACTTGTGGTTCAGACCGATCCAAGTGTGACGTCCTTTCGGATTGAGTAAGTAGTTCGACTGCATGTCAGAAAGCGAAGCAATCGCAGCCCAGGCCCCAAAGCGATTCTCCAAGTCGGCCGGAACCTTGCGGAGTTCCCGAGACATGGTGACTGGAACATCCGCGATGCAGCAGCGCAGCGACCGGGATGGCAGGAGTGTAATAGCCACCGTAATGAGCAGTTGGTGCCCAGTCCAAAGCCACCGGCAATGCAGGCGGAGCCAAATCACTGAATTCCTGCACCGCATAAACGACTTCGCCGCCAACCACAGTAAGGACGGATTGCAATCCCTTGATCTCCTCTTCCGGTACTGAAAAGTAGTCCGATGAGAGCACTGCGAAATCGGCTAGTTGGCCGGGAGCCAAAGACCCCTTGACATCTTCTTCAGTCGAAAACCAACTGCTGCCCTTGGTATAAAGGCGAAGTGCTTCTTCGCGCGTCATTCGATTTTGATCGTCGTAGAGCCGCAGTCCACCCACTGTCCGACCGGACACAAGCCAGTAAAGCGAGACATAGGGGTTGAAACTGGCTACACGGGTGGCGTCCGTGCCGGCTCCGACATTGGCGCCCATCTGCAACATCCGCCGGATAGGAGGCGTCCTCTTTGCCGCATCAGCGCCGTACCGATTGACGAAGTATTCTCCTTGGAACGCCATACGGTGTTGCACCGCGATTCCACCTCCGAGAGCGACTGTTCGCTCGATATTTCGGTCAGAGATCGTCTCTGCATGATCGAAAAACCAGTGCAGTCCCTCGAACGGCACATCGCGGTTGACCTTCTCAAAGACATTCAGGAATCTTTCAATGGACTCGTTGTAGGTGGCGTGCAAGCGAAAAGGCCAGCCCTTTTCGGCGAGAAGCCGGACAACGCCTTCGAGTTGGGTTTCCAGGGACGTGTTGAGATCTGGCCGTGGCTCGAGAAAGTCCTCAAAGTCCGCAGCCGAAAAGACGAGCATCTCGCCTGCGCCGTTGAGCCGCAAGGTGTGGTCACCCTGGTACAGAGAAGCAGAAGAGGTCCATTTGCTGAAGTCTTCGATCTCATGATTTGGGCGCTGGGTGAACAGGTTGTACGCAATGCGCAGGGTCATTTGCCCGCGCTTGTGTAACTCTTCGACGACCTTGTAGTCGTCTGGATAATTCTGGAATCCACCTCCCGCATCGATCGCGCTGGTGATGCCCAACCGGTTCAACTCACGCATAAAGTGACGAGTTGATATGAGCTGATCTTCGTAACCGAGTACCGGACCCTTTGCGAGCGTGGAATAGAGAATTCCCGCATTTGGCATGGCGATCAGCATCCCGGTTGGGACGCCACGCTTGTCACGCTGGATTTCTCCGCCCAAGGGGTCAGGCGTGTCTTTGGTGTAACCGACCGCACGAAGAGCAGCCGCGTTCAACATCGCCCGATCATATAGGTGCAGGACAAAGACAGGAGTATCAGGCGCGGCCTCGTTGATGTCTTCAAGAGTCGGCATGCGCCGTTCGGTGAATTGAAACTCCGTCCAGCCACCCACCACGCGCACCCATTGCGGAGCCGGAGTCCGCATGGCTTGCTCCTTGAGCATTGCCAATGCATCCGCGAGAGAGGGGACGCCATCCCAGCGAAGCTCTAGGTTGTAATGAAGGCCGCCCCGGATCACGTGCAGGTGGGAGTCATTGAGACCGGGAATCACTGTATGGCCACCAAGGTCGACAACTTCCGTGCTGGAATCACGAACACGAAGCAAGTCCGAAGAGGCGCCAGTTGCGATGACTTTTCCGTTGGCGACCGTCATCGCCTGAGCGAAGTACGGAGTGGAATTAGTCGCAATCTTGCCGTTGAAATAAATCGTCTTCTTCGCCACTGTACCCTCCCGGGAAATTCTGGACTTCTATCGGAAAGCAGGCTGGGAAGGCTCTTGCCTTCCCAGCGCTCGCCTACCGGTGCGCTGCAAGCTCCAGCGGTGGGGTCCATGTGGGGAAGTGGGTCTGCGCCGCACCATGCACCATCGTGTACGCATATTCCACGCCTACGCCGTATGCGCCGCCGTGGTTCTTCACGATGTCCACTACGCCGTCATAGGTTTCTTTCAGCGCCCAGTCCCTTTGCCATTCGAGCATCACCTGAATCCAGGTGACAGGCTTTGCGCCCGCTTGCTCCACGCGCCTCATTGCCGCGTTGTGGATACTCAGGTTGAGATCGCCGCTCAGATCTTCTACGACGTAGACCTCGTATCCGTCTTCGATTGCCTGCACGGTGGGGTAAGTGACACAAGCCTGCGTCCAGAGGCCGGCGAGAACGATTTTCTTGCGTCCGGTTGCCTTGATGGCAGCCACAAAGTTGGCGTCGTCCCACGCGTTCATCGTGCTGCGTTCAATGGGGATTTGATCGGGGTACTGCGCCTTCAGTTGCGGCCAAATATACCCGCTGAGCGATTTGGACTCGACCGTACTGAGAATGAGCGGCACGTCGAAGAGCTTCGCGGCTTTGGAAAAGCCGACGACGTTGTTGATCAGTGTTTGGCGATCGATGCTGGTAACGCCAAACAGCATCTGCGGTTGGTGATCGATAAGAGCCACGACGCAGTTGTCTGGCGTGAGCAGCCCTTTTTCACTGCGTTTTGCAAGTGACATGGATTCCTCTCCCTCTCTTCTCTTTGGCAGCGACAGTCAATTTGGAATTCTTCGAGCGCCTCTAAGAAAGCCGGCATTCCTGTGAAGTTTGCGCAAGCACGGGGAATGATTTCCCGTCAGCGCCTTGTGTCATGCTGTGCTCAAGCTACGGGAAAACAGACTGTCGACCACGCCCCTTTCGGGTGGGGGCGAGGACGCCTAATGGGATCGCTGGCCGGTGACCCAGCGGGGTTGCTCAAGGCAATCCGCGATGCGTATTTGCGCGTGCAGAGATTTCCGCCGCGCGTAAAGGGGCTCGGTCTCGGAATAGGATCAAAATTTGATTGAGAGCAGGACAGGAGCCTGAAATTCCATGAAGAGTCTTATGCAAATGAACGAGGGATGCGCACTCTCAGCGTTGGTGAAGATTGAGGCGCTGACGGCCAAACAGAAGCGCGTCGATCGACCAGGTTCCCGGACCCAGCATTGCAATGGAGACTCCAAGGGCAAGCAATAAGACATTGCTCCGTGGATGATCAGTGCCGGAAAGAAGAATGAGGAACTCTGCGATTGCTGCAATCACTCCTGCGACAGGGGTCCACAAGCCAATTAGAAGAAAAATCCCGCCCGCTGCAGAGACAAGCAACAAGGTCATCGGCTCATGGTGAGGCGATCCAATGAGGGCAATGATGCCGTCGTGAATCGGGAAGGCGCCGGCAAAAATTCTCAGGACGAGGAGTCCTTTGCCCGGCCAGCCGCTTGGAAACATCGAGAACAGGCGTTGCAAAGTCGCACCTTCCTGAATACGGAAGATACCAGCAAATTGCGCGATGTAACATCTCCCAAATGGAGGGGGTGGGGAGCCACCCTTTTGAGTCAACTATAGCTCGATGATTCCACGCTTCATCGCGATCGTCACGGCATGTGTCCGGTCGTGTGCGTCCAATTTTGAAAGGATGCTCTTCACGTGCCCTTTGACCGTATCCTCGCTAATCGAGAGTTTATCCGCCACCAGTTTGTTTGCGTTGCCGGCCGCGATCAACTGCAGGACATCGATCTCGCGAATGGAGAGGCTACTGTCGGCGGTATGGTTTGCGATTTGTGACGCGATCTCAGGCGGTATGCGTCTCCGGCCATCGTGGACATTGCGGATGGTCTCAAAGAGCTCCTTTCGAAGATGGCCTTTCAGAAGATATGCTTGCGCTCCTGCTCTGAGCGCACGTACGATCTCGACGTCTCCGCTGTAGGTGGTCAGGACGATAAAACGAGCATTCGGAAAGTTATTGAGAATTGCGATCATCGCATCGATTCCGTTCATGTCGGGCATCCGTAAGTCCATCAATGTAATATCCGGACGATGCTTGCGAAATTCTTCCAGAGCTTCGAGTCCAGTGCCGGCCTCGGCTACAACTCGCATGTCTTCCTGACTGCCAAGAAGCGAAGCGATTCCGTCACGGACCAGAGCGTGGTCGTCAACACAGAGAATGCGGATTGGGCAAGGATCATTCGTCATGGTCTTGATTGGCCTTTCTTCGGAAGCCCCGGAAAAGCTTGCGCGCAGGAAGTGCTTCGTATGCGATCTGCCCGGGAATACGTAACTCCACTTCCGTGCCCGCGCCAGGCTTACTCCATACATCCAATTGTCCACCGACGCGTTTCGCGCGTTCTTCCATCCCGACTAACCCCCAATGTCCCGCTCGTCTTCCGCGCTCGAGAACTCCCGGCTCAACACCCATTCCATCGTCTCTGAAGCGTAAACGGAACAAGAGTTCCTCGTAAGCAATCTCGGTTTCGATCCGGCCAGCGTGTGCGTGGCGGAATGAATTTCGAATCGCTTCACGTGCAATGCGTAAAATCTCGGCGCGCAGGACTGTACGGACCGATTGCGGCCTGCCAACTACGATCACGCTGAATTCCGGGGCTTCGCGATTGCTCGCGCTCACCTCTTCGTTAACTTCCGCCATTAGAGCATTCAGAGCCTTCGCCAAGTCGCGGTTGGCGCTTGGAGAGGAACGGATGTCCTTGATTGCATCCCGGCCCTCCATCAGAGCCCGGTCTGCCAAGTCGAGTGCGCCCTCAAGCACCTCTCTGGCGGCGGCTGGACGATTCGGAAGCATCTCTTCAACCGTTTGAAAGCGAAACATCAATCCTTGAAAGCTTTGAAGAAGCGTGTCATGCAGTTCCTGAGCGATACGTGTGCGCTCTCCAAGCCGTTCCTGAAATAGGATATCCATTCGGTGAGCCAACTGATGCATGCGGAGACGGTAGAACGCTAGTGCCATCCAAACGAAAACCAAAAGACACGAAACGCGAAACCACCAAGATTCCCAGAATGCTCGATCAATTAGGAATGGTATGTAGGTCTCCGGTCCATTCCAGAGGCCCAGGTTGTTGGATGCCACAACATGAAAGCGATAAGCACCTGGCTCGAGATTCCTGTATACAACCTGCTTCAAGTCGACTGGGGCGCTCCAGCCCTGATCAGCCCCATCCAGCTTGTATCGAAACCGAATCCGCTCGGGAGCTGACAGGTAGGTTCCGGCAAACGTAAAGGTTATACTTCGACTGCCGGCGGGAACCTTTGGTGTGCCGTCGAGTTTGATTTCCTGGCCATCTGAAGCCATCGATTCTATGCGGACTCTCACTGGGATCGCGCTACTTTGCGTGAGCTTTGGGTCCGCCATTGCGAGTCCATGGTTCAGGGAGATCCACACGCGGCCGAGAGAATCCTCAACCAACGACCTATCGCGGCGAATGCCTTCGACCCACTCCAAACCGTCCGCGGTACCAAAGGATTGCACGTCCGATTCGGTCATCTGTCCGTGCAGAAGCTGGTCACGACTTACCTCGATGACGTGATCCGAAGTGGCAAACCATAAATGGCCGAGGCCATCTTCGGTGATCCCGAAGATCTGTTCGCGAAGAGATTCCGGCAAATAGTGCGGAGCCGCAATATGCCCCGACTCGAGGAAAGCCAGGCCATTCGATGTTGCAATCCAGAGAACATGTTTTGAGTCTTCGAAGATTGACCGAATATCCGCGGACGGTAGACCATCCCGGGTGTTCCGAGTCAACCAATGTCCATTCGTGAAGGAGCAGAGACCACTTGGTGTAGCAAGCCACACCGTTCCGTCTGAAGCCTCAACAATTGAGTTGATCGCGTTTGAAGGGAGCCCATCAGCCGTTGAGTAGCTCTTAAAAACATTGTTCTTGAATCTGCTTACTCCGGCGCTTACGGTCCCGGCCCAGACGCCGCCATCGTGGTCTCGGAGGACCGCAAAGACGCTATTCTGGGCCAATCCGTCTCTTAGACTGTAGGTCCTGGTGGCAAATAGTTCACCGCTTCTTGTCAGCACAGTGAGACCACCCCGCTGCCTGCCTACCCAAATCTCGCCTCCGCCTCCGCCGATCGAATAGATAACATCGTTATCGAGGCTGGCGCTTGAAACGTGGCTTACGTGTCCATCCTTCAGCCAGTAGAGCCCGCCCGAGACCGGGGCAAACCATGTGCTGCCGTCTGAGTCGGCATAAATTGGCCCATTGTTTTTCGGTGGAAGCCCATCGGATGTCGAGTAGGTGGTGAATATTCCGTCGCGTAGCCGCTCTATTCCCTGGGAATCTCCGGCCCACAAATCTCCGTCACGATCTTCATAGACTGCCGTGACCGATTGATTTGACGATTTGTTCCGTTGAGCGATTGACACGACCCCATTGCGGTTGATCCTGAGGAGTCCTTGATCGGTCCCTGCCCACAAATTCGCGTCATGATCCAAGACCATCGAGAAGATCTGGAAGTGATCAAATGATGTTGGCACCTTTCTTACCAGGATCCCGCCGCGGTCGAGGTATTTGATGCCGTTGTCAGTTCCAAGCCAAATTCCGCCATCTTTCGCAGGACTCAATGCGTTGATCTTCTGATTGGCAAAATCGTTCGAAACGTGGACCACACGGCCTCCATCGACTCGGAAAAGCCCGTTATCTCTGGTCCCAATCCAGACCCGCTGATCTCGTGTTCTGCCTAGCGCGATTGCAGTGCCCGCCATTTCTGTCGAATCCGCGATCGATTCAATTGCGCCCCCATGGTAACGAAGAATGCGACTACCAAGACCAGACAGAAGAATTCCTCCTTCATTGTCCGGCGACATTGCCGTGAAGCTGATTTCTCCCAGATCGAATCGCATTGAGGCATCGTCGAACTTCCCTTCCTTGTACCGAATCACGCGGGTGCCATCTAGGCGAATCCATAGGTTTCCTTCGGCATCCGAGACAAGACCACGCACTGGGCCCAAGGGTGCCGCATTCAAGATTGGACGCGGTAGAAGAGTAAAGTGGAAACCGTCAAACCGCACCAAGCCTCGTTCGGTTCCGATCCAGAGATATCCGTCCCCTGACTGGCAAATGGCATAAACTGCTCCGCCGAGGAACCCTCGAGCAGGATCCCACCGGTCGTGGGCATATTGTGACAGGCTCTTGCTCGGGTCCAAACCGAGTGCCAGTGCGGCCAGATTGAGGATCAGAAATCCGCAAACAAGCCACCGGCAACTTCGTGTCAGGTGAACCATTCGATTACGGGAAATACTCGAACTTTTCAATCACGACCTCAGACGGCTGGTGCGAGGAGCTCTTGGATGGATGGAATTCGTACAAATCTATGTGGACCGTTTCTCCGGCAGGTGTAGGAATCCCGGAAGTGAAGGAATGCTCATAGACAGGCTTCGTTCCTGCTACGTCCGCTGCTCCGCGGATCGTCTTGAACTCCAAGCTTTCCGGCCCCCATCGAAACACGTGGGTCATTATGCCGGCAGGCACTGTAAACCGAGTGATGTTTTCCGGGACATAGAACGGCTGGACGACAAATTGTGCATTCATCCCATTTGGATTGCCCCATTGACTCAGCTCTACATCGAATTCGTTGCGGAAGTCACCAGATCTGATGTCGTCCCAGGTAAACAATCCGAGAACCGCGAAAGGCTCGAGATGAGCGCTATCTTGAACGACGAACCGGTACGAGCCGAACCCCAGACTCCGGTTGAGACTGACTTCCGCGCATGACCATTTTCCGTCTTTCTTCGACATCCGAAGGTGCAAATGCCCCTGCCCATCAACCCAAGCGTTGGCCGGGTCATAGTCGTTGGCTTCGCCACCGCGATCGCTGCCGGCGTCGCGAACGGTCCAGTCGTAGCCACTGAAATGGATCACTTTGGCCACGATCGGCGCAACCGGCGTACCTTTCGCAACTGCGACTGCGACTATGCCGCTGCCTTCTTCCGGCAACGTTGAAATCTTCGATTCGGGGCGGAATCCGGGCTCTACCAGAAGCGCCGCATAATCCGTGCCAAGGTGGGTAGAATTCTTCCAGGTTGAATCAGGCTGAATTCTTGTAAATGCTTGAGCCTTAAGTGGCTGAATCCACCAAATCCCGCTGTGTGCGTATAACACGATTTGTTGTCCGGGTTTTGCGCCACTTACGCGGCCTTCGATAAAATCTAGCTTCGCCGGGCCGCCGGGGTCGGCTGCAGGCACATGAGTGATTGTCACGACAGGTTTTTCGCCTGAGTGCTGGGACCTGCACCCAGCAATCATGACGCCGGACATCAAGAGAAGAGCTCCGAGTTGTCTTTTCGAGGAATAAGCAGTTCCATTGAAGAGATTCATATGCACCCAATGCCGTCAAATCCCGTGCGTACCGGCGAAAATAGGTTGGTCGTTCGGTCAAATGCTCTCAAATAGACGGCAACGGCCCGACCGGCCGCAATTTCCCTTGTGAAGTTCTAATTGTCGTAATCACTAAACCATTCGGCCGGGGCCTGTGGAAGCGCTCACTCTGGAAGAGAAGGTGGCGTGCGAGAGGTTCGGACCCTAGGAATTCGGGAAGATTACTCTTCGGCGTCCGAACAGCAGAGCATCCAGTGAATACGCGCCTACTCCGAGCATCGAGAGCGAGACGCAAAGTGCTGCAGAGGTCGCGACAACCAAAATCGGAGAGTCACGTAGGAACCAAAAAAGTATCACCGTCAATAGAGATGCGATTCCAGAAGAGATCACAGTGAAGAGTCCGAGCTCAATGAAGAGCGCGATGATGGAAAGCAGAAATGACCCTAGCCCAACCCCTCGATCCAAAAACTGCTGGGTAATCATCGTAAAGATTAGTAAGGCGGCTATGATTCGCTGCATCAGCAAGCCGAACCCCGGCCGCCCCCTCGCACAAGCCAACATTTCACTAGGCTAGAGAATTATCAACTGACATCTAACCCCAAGAAGGGTCCTGGCAGAACAACACTTTAGGGTAGGAGCGGAGACCCTGCACTGAATTAAAGTTGCAAATGATCCCCAGATACGGGCGGTCGGTTCTCAATGGCAAGGACGAACGTACGTGGCAAAGATGATTCGAATTCCGTGCGTCGACGATCATCCTTTGATGCGAGATGGTGTGTCAAAGGCGGCTGGAGATGCGATGGCCCTCCGTGATTGCCTGGTACAAGGTCTTGAAGTCCCGGAGGCACTGAAACGATATGACGATCTTCGCAGGCGTATGGGCCTTGAGATTGCCAGTTATGGGAGGCAACTTGGCGCTGCGTTCGGTGCGACACTCTGATGCACACCACGCTCGGCGTCGCCCCCTTACCGGATGAGGTTGACGTCAGACCACCCTTTTGGGTCTGGCACAAGCAGTTCCCGGATAGTATGGTCGTAAAAAATATGGTTCCACGGGGGCAACTGCATTTACCTTGCAGCCGAAGACCCTCCACGTAAGAGGTCGCAATTGTTGGGGAGGGATCGATGCCAAATTCGGATCGAATCAAGGTTCTTTGCGTTGACGATCATCCACTTGTGCGGGATGGCATAGCATTTGCGCTGCAGCAGCATACCGATATGGAGCTTGTGGCGGAAGCAAATAACGGCATCGACGCAGTGGTTGCTTTCCGACAGCACAGGCCTGATGTGACCCTCATGGACCTGCGCATGCCACAGATGAATGGGATCGATGCGACCACTGCGATACGTGGAGAGTTTCCCAATGCCCGCATTGTGATTCTCACAACATATTCCGGCGATATCCAGGCCTCGCGCGCCATTAAGGTGGGAGCGGTAGGTTATCTCCTAAAGGGAATGCTTCGCAACGAGTTGATCAATACAATCCGCCGGGTTCATTCCGGACAGCGACATATCCCTCCTCAGATTGCCTCCGAAATCGCCGAGCATTTCATTGCTGATTCCCTATCTGAACGAGAGATAGAGGTTCTGCGTTGCGTAGCGGCGGGCTGTGCGAACAAGATCATTGCGGAAAGGTTATTTATCACGGAAGACACGGTTAAAGGGCATATGAAAAACATCCTTGCAAAGCTGCAGGCAAACGATCGCACGCACGCGGTGATGATCGCGATTAAGCGCGGCTTTCTCGATGACTAAGGCGTGTCGTCGAATTAGCCTGCATTTGGGCGGCTTTCGGCTGTGAATTTGCATCGTTGGCGACGGTACGATGAGGATGATTTCCGGTTGGTACCGTCGAAATGTTCTGCACGATCCCTGTCGATCCGTCCAGCACTCCGTCCTGATGCAACGCATGCGTGGCTTCAGGCGATGAAACTTTTGAGATCTGTGTTTTCTGCTGGATGCCCAGACTACTGACTCGTGTCGCTCTCGCGCTACCCCATCGGGGGGTGACAACGGGCGATTGTCCGCCTAACTTGAATCCAGTCGGCCGTCACACTTCCTAAAGACGCTGCCGCCTCTACTAATCGATTGAAGAGGAGTGTTATGTCAGGATCTGATGTGCTGCTTAAGCCCGATGAATGCGCGTTGCTGCTTGTAGACTTTCAGGCTGGTCTGGTATTCGGCGTGGAGTCTACCGCAAGACAGACGCTCTTGAACAATGCCGTTGCATTGGCACGCACTGCAATAGCCTTTCAGGTGCCGGTAGTTGCTTCTACGTCTGCATCTCGCGTGTACAGCGGGCCGATGATCCCAGCGTTGCAAGAGGCCCTGCCCTCAATTACTCCAATCGAGAGGAGGAATATGAATGTATGGGAAGACGAAGCGGCGCATCGAGCCGTGACAGGGGTTGGAAGAAAGCGACTTCTTGTTGCTGGCTTGCTCACTGAGGCTTGCGTTTCGTTTCCGGTGCTTTCCGCACTGAAAGAGGGCTTTGAGGTCTTCGTCGTTGGCGATGCGTGTGGAGGCTTGAGTCTCGCAGGTCATGAATTGGCACTTCGACGCATGCAAGCCGCGGGAGCTCAGTTGACCAGTTGGATCCAGGTTCTGCTCGAGTTCCAGCGTGATTGGACCAGACACGAAACCTACGAAGTCGCGCGCTCAATCGTTGTTGCAAACGGTGGGGGGTATGGAATGGGCCTGGCGTATGCCCGCGAAATGATTCGCCCCGCTTGAGATTTTGGATTTCCGGGCAACGAGTGTGCGTTCAACTTTTGATGCAGAGCCGCATAAGTTCCATTGCAATGAAATTCAACAAGCGTTCTGCTCCCTTCGTGCAATCACGGAATCGGGCGAACGGCTGACGTGACACTCGATAACAAATGCCAACCAGCGAAAGGAAGAATCATGTCAAGCACTTCTGAACTTGTAGGGCGCCAGAAGGCCCCGCTCGCAACTCCTTCAGATATCGCGCCGCAGGCAGTCACGGACATCACGGGAGCGCTTAACGCGCTGCTTGCTGACGTATTCGTTCTTTATCTCAAAACCAAGAATTTCCATTGGCATATGAGCGGGCCTCATTTCCGTGATTACCATTTGCTTCTCGACGATCACGGAGACCAACTATACGCCATGACCGACGACATAGCTGAACGTGTCCGAAAGATCGGAGGAACCACGATCCGTTCGATCGGGCACATTGCTCGCCTGCAACGAATTCCTGACAATGATTCGGACTTCGTGACGCCCGCCGACATGTTGAGCGAACTTCGAGAGGACGAGAAAGCAGTACTCCTGAGCATGCGCGCAGTGCATGCTCTTTGCGATGACGCCGGGGATGTAGCAACTGCCAGCCTTATTGAGAACTGGATCGATCAAAGCCAGCGCCGCATCTGGTTTTTGTTCGAAGCTACTCGCGCGTGAGGCATCGGCGTGGCACGCAGCGCTTATTGGGGCAAAATGCGCTGCATTGGGCGGTATGGGGACGGCTATTTTTCGAGACCGCTGAACTACGGGTTTTCGACGAAGCTCCATATTTCGAAGAACTCACGAAAAACCCCGAGATCAAACGAGGATGAACCTCGCCGGATTGATGATATAAAGTCACGAAGCGATGATTCAAGCTTCTCAGCTAGGTTCAACCATTTTGCCAGGTCCGTGGCGGCCGCTCCGCAACTCGACTTTTCGAAACCTGCTTGTGTCCAATCTGGTCTCGGACATCGGCACCTTCATGCAGAGTGTCGGTGCCGCTTGGTTGATGACTTCGCTTACTAATAATCCTCTCTATATCGCTCTGATTCAGACGGCAACGGCGTTGCCTTTTTTCCTATTGGCTCTCCCTGCGGGCTCGCTCGGAGACATCTTCGATCGTCGAAAGTTGATCCTTGGTACAGAAATCTGGATGCTCGTGGTCGCGGTTGTATTGACCGTTGCAACAGTCTCTGGCGTAATGACGCCCTGGCTCTTGCTATTGCTCACGCTCGGATTATCGATAGGGGACGCAGTCGAGTCTCCCTCATGGCGGGCAATATTTCCCGAGTTGGTGAACAAAGAGGACCTGCCTGCCGCGCTGGCTCTGAATGGAATCGAGTTCAACCTCGCTCGGGCTCTAGGTCCGGGGCTGGGCGGCTTCATTGTCGCCGCCGTAGGAGTGGGGGCGGCGTTCTCCTTCAATGCCCTTTCGTTTCTGGGTGTGATCGCCGTCATCGCGCGATGGAAGAGACCCGCCCGAAAGAGCACGTTGCCATTGGAGACCTTCCAAGGAGCGACCTCTGCCGCCATCCGCTATGTGCGGTACTCTCCCGGCATTCGAACTCTCCTGCTTCGTTCGGCAGTTCTCATTTTCTTCACCAGCTCCTTTTGGGCTCTCTTGCCGACGGCAGCGAAGGATATAAGCGAGAATCCAATCACGTACGGCTTCCTGCTTGGCTTCTTTGGATTCGGTGCGGTCGCAGGCGCGATGGTACTGCAACGGACTCGTTCGAAGATTTCCTCAGAGACCTTGCTATCTGCCGCCACGGCGACATTCGCCGGCGTCATCTTAAGCATGGCGCTGCTGCGCTCGCCTGTCATCCTCTGCTTCGTGATGCTCCTGGGTGGCGCTTCATGGACCTCCGTCATGTCGCTCTTCAACATCATTGTGCAGGAACTTGCGCCCGATTGGGTTCGCTCAAGAGTGCTAGCTGTTTATCTCTTCGTATTTCAGGGAAGCGTTGCGGCGGGAAGCACTCTGTGGGGATATGTAGCGTTGCACAGGGGCGTCCATGAGACCCTAGTGCTCGCCGCCATTGGAACCGGCACGTGTTTATTGCTGCAGCTTCTGTTCAGGCTGCCCGTTGTGCCGGGCGATCTCAGTACCTGGAATCATTGGGCCAAGCCAACAACCTTTGAGGTACCCGATCCTCGTCGAGGGCCTGTCCTCGTCACGGTGAAATATGTGATCGAACCATTGAAGGCTTCGGAGTTTCTCCATCAAATCCACAAATATCAGAGGGTTCGTCGCCGCGACGGTGCGACAAGCTGGGGAGTCTTTGTCGATACAGAAGCTCCTGATACCTACCTGGAATGCTTCAAAGTCGATTCCTGGGCCGAACATGAGCGACAGCACGATCGTTTTACCGTGGCCGATCGTGAGATCGAGAATCAAGTGCTGAGCTATGCTATCCAGCCTGTCGAGATCAGACATTTCATCTACGCCCGGGAAGGGCTTTCACCGAGCCCTCCACGGATCCGGACAGCCTCTCCCCGCTGATCTGTGACTAGGGCGGTGTTCCCAGTGCCAATCTCGTGGAACTTCTGAATAGCGGCTTCCGATCCGATATGGCGTCACTTAGCACTTCTAAACAACAGTCCATTGAGAATGTGGCTAAATCGCGGCCAGTTTCAGATCTACTCATTCCGACTGATTCGACCGCCTAATCTCTTCGCTTGATTCATCCAGTCCTGTGAGGATTAGGTTCATCTAAATTACCCTCGTCAATGAAGTGTAGCTACAACGTTGTATGCGGCGCCGACGTTCAGTCGCTGAATACGTGGCGAAAATTCCAGTACAGGGTTAGGTGCGAGGCCTTCTCACGAAAAGATCTGCTGCCATCCATACGCGCACAGTTCCCGCACCATCTCCGGCGTCAAATTCCGACCCGTGGCGACGCGAGCGGCCTCGCGGATCGTGTCGTTGACTTCGCGAAAATACTCTTCCGCGGCACGTTCAACCGCACGGGCCGCCTTCGCATGCAGCGCGGGCCGAACGTTTGTTTGCCAGTGTTCGCGAATCGCGGCGAAATTGCCACCAAAGGTCTCGATCGTGTCGTGGATATAAAGAATGTCCTTGGCGCGTCTGTCGCGATCACGCTTTTCGTGAATCAGAATCTTCTGCACCAGGAATGCCGCCGCGTTGGGAATAAGGATGCGTCGAACGCCGGGCGTCGGATAGCCCGTGGCCGGGGCGATCATCACGTCCCAGGGATTTTGGAGCAACAGTTCGAGGTAACGGAGCTTCTGGACTGAGACTCCGGAGACACGGGCCGTTACGTCGCGCCTGCCTCCGCGCTTGACTGCGCTGCCCTCAAGCGGCGTCAGAAACTCAGCGTAGAAGCTGTTGTCTCCCGTCTCGATGCGGTAGTGCGCGGCCGGAGGCTGCATATCGCCCATCAGCTCTTCACGGAAGTTCCTTTCGAGCAGCCGCGCGCGAATCTGCCCGCCGGTAGCGGGTAGATCGAGAGGGACAGCGATGTCGGTATCGAAGGTTCCGAGAGGCTCGTATTCGAGCGGTTGCGCGAGAGGGTGCAGGCGGTAGAGGCGGTGTGCCCAGCCACCGATGATGACGACCTGATCTAGCCACGGTTCGAGGGCGTCAACCAGGCGGGCGAAATACTCCACATCCGATTGGACGGCCATTACGGTTTCTCCTCGAAGATCGGCGCAAGGACGCGGTGGCGGATCTCTTCGGCCTGTGCCTCGCCGCGGGCCGGATGGGAGCTCACGTCCAGCCAAACCTGCAAGATGTCAGCAACTGGAACGCCGTCGCGGACGACCACGGCGCGGAAGACGGATTCCCGGAAAGCGGGAATGCGCACATAAACATCCGGTCTTTGTTCCGCGCCCTCCGGTGAGAGCCCCATGCGGCTGAGGACTTCCCGGTCCAGGCTTTCGAGATAGAAGTAAGGCGGAACGCCGTGCACGAAACCGAATCCGAGGGATTCGGCTGCCGCGAAGAGCCCGAGACAGGCGCGTGGCGCAGGCTCGTTCTTTACGTTTGGCTGAATACGATAGGAGTGAAGCGCCGCCGGCAGCTGGCGCTGGCTCTTGACCGGAATGATCCAGCGCAGGGGCAGTTCGGGTGAGCCGCGCAGGTGTGCCGCCTGCCATCGGTGCAGCAGCTCTTTGCGGCGCACCAGGCGCAACGGCCCATCACGTTCGTCGAGAAAACCTTCCTGCCGCAACTGGCGTACGAAACGGAAGGCGCTCATCACGGAGACCTCAGCCGCGGCCGCAAGCTCCGAAGCGTTGCGATATTCTCTCCGCGGCGCGCGAAGAAGGTCTTCGGAAAGCAGGGGCGCGAGCAGGACCTTGAGCATCCACTGGCTGAGATCGGAGAACAGGTACGCCGACTCGGGCGGAGGGAGCTTCTGTCGATGCGCCCGGCGGGGAGGTGCGGCATTGAGTTTTTCGAGACCGGGCCCGACGAAGTACCGGAAGCCTTCGCGGTCGAGGATGCCGACTGCGACGTCGGGCGCGAACTGGGAGAGAAAACTGACCAAGCTCTTCGCGGCGCTCGGAGAGATTGCAGGGGCGCCGACGACGGCGAGCGGCGCTGCCGGTTCGGGAAATGCCTGGGCATAGGCCCGCGCTTGGAGGATGGCCTGCGAGAGCAAGGGCACAAGCCGGTCCGGCCGGCCCTCGGAGGCAACTTTGCATTCGATGATGTAGCGCTGGTTACCGCGGGCGACGACGATGTCCGCACTCTTGTCGGCGGGCATAGGCTCCTTTTTCACCCGCCAGCCGTGCTGGCGAAAGAGGTTGGCGACGAGGTCCTCGAACTCGCGCCCACTGTGCGCGCCGGGAGAGTTCGGATTGGAAAGCGGGGAGGCCATGTCTTTACCTTGGCCACGTTAATTATCGTGGCCGTGGTAATTATCATGGCCGCGTTAGCCGTAGAAGTCAAGGCCAGTCCTGTTTTCGACCATGCCAACCTGATTGCCCGTCTGCCACAGGAACATCAAGCCGATGCCTTCGAACAGTGCTGGCGCAAGGATTGGCAGGATAAGGAACCGCACCTGCTTCCGGCCAAGCACCTTTCCGCGTGGATTCAGGCAAACCTCTACCTGAACCTTGCGGAGGCTCCGTTCGACCGCGAAGACACCACCCTCAACCCCGCTGCCGGAGCTTGCGTCACTTGCCCCCGTCGCAGCGGATACAACACCAGCCTGTTTGCCGACGTGCAGGGCGACCAGTGCCTTGACGCGCCCTGTTTTCAACTCAAAATCACTGCGCACATCGACCGGGAGATTGCCTCGCGGCCTGAACTTGTCCAGATCGAAACGGCATGGCGCAGTCCCAAAGAGCAGCGTCCCGGTACGCTCCAGAAGAACCAGTATTGTGAACTCGACATCGCCGACAACCCGGATGCCGATCCGCCATGTGGCAGCACCAAATCCGCCATCATCGTGTTCGGCAAACTTGCCGGACATACGCTCATCGTTTGCACCGATACCGATTGCCCGGTGCATAACCCGCACGTCGCGGCACAACGCGCCGCCGATCCACCGCCCACCATCGCCCCGGAACCCGAACAGGAGACGGAGGAAGAAGCCGCCGAGCGTCAGGCCGAATACGAACAGCGAAAGGCCGAGTACGACGCAGAGCAGCAACGCAAGGAGGAGGAACGCAAGCAGGAGTTCGAGCGCCAGCAGCAGGAGTTCGAGGCCGAGCAATCCCGCCGAACGGAATTGCGGAATGCGCGGCAAGCTACCTTCGAGCGCATCCTTACGAATGCTCCCGATACGTTCACAGTCCCGCAGTTGAGGGTGTTTCTCAGCGCCCTCGTCAACCTTGACCCGTACGACTTCGCCGAGGATGTAGCGGAATACTACGTTGGCGGCGACGAGAACAGCCAACAGACACCAGAGGAGGTACTGTTTGCCACAGTCAGAACCCTGCCCGACGAGAAGCTAACCAGCTTTGCGCTTCGGCTTGTACTGACCGGACATACGGACATTCCACGCGAAGGAGACTTCGACTTTCTTGCACAAGCCGAAGCCGCTTTCGTCCTACCGCAGCAAAAGAAGACGCAGGGAAAGAAGCAAAAGCCCACCGTCATCAAAGAGGCAAAGCCTTCCCCGAAGAAGGCGACACCATCCAAAAAGAAAATCGCAGCTTAGACCAACGGGGAGCCGGCAACGGCTCCCCAAATTTTTGCAGGAGACTTTCCCCCTCCGTCGGGTAAGGAAGTGGCATTGCTGCCACTCCCTCCCCTCAGAACCGGACGTGATAGTTTCCCATCATCCGGCTCAAGCCGGTGGTAAGCCCCGCGCAAGCGGGGCCGGGGTAACAACGCACAGGGATCAGCGACGTGCGCGGGCCTTCTTGAGTCTCTCGCGAGACTCGAAGTATCCGTACCAGGCAAGGTCGAACGGGTTAGCGTCCGACTTGACCTTTACGTGCCGTCGGATGCGGGTCTTGGTGGGATCAACCAACCAAGCCATCATCGGAGGCGCCGGGTGCGGGTTAGGGCCAGCAGCCGCAGCGAAGCACCACTTCCGTCCTCCAAGCCGATGCCAGTATCGTTTTGCGATCCAGGCATAGGTCTTGTTTGGATGGCGGAACTTCGCCCATCGCCAGAGCGAGTGCCAGAGGACCATTCCCGTCTTCCGGTACGCTGAGGACGCCGAGATATGACGGTGATAGTTTGCCCATCCACGGATGATCGGGTTGAGCATCCTGATCAGACTTTCCTGATTTGCGCTGCGATTCTGACGAATCACACCGCGCACCTTCTCCAAGAAGGCGTGCATATTCTTCTTGGAAGGTGTGATCAGGAACTTCCCGTCGTACTTTCGCACGTTCTGCCCCAGGAAGTCGAAGCCGTCTTCGATATGCGTGATGCAGGTTTTCTCAGGTGAGAGCTGCAAGCCACGTTCGAGCAGGAAGCGCTCGACGAGTGGCTTGACCTCATTCTCCAGCAGCTCTTTCGAGCTTCCGGTGATGATGAAGTCATCCGCATAGCGTACGAAGTTCACCTTCGGGTTGTGGGCTTTCCATCGTGCGGCCTTCCTATCGAAGGTCGCCTTCAGAAGGCGTTCCAACCCATCCAGTGTCAGGTTGGCCAGCGTGGGCGAGATGATCCCGCCCTGTGGTGTACCTGCCTCCGTAGGGAACAACGTTCGATTCTCCATGAAGGCCGCCTTTAGCCATTTCCGCAGCACCTCTTTGTCAGCGGGTATGTGGTCGAGCATCCACGCGTGGCTGAAGTTGTCGAAGCAGCCACGGATGTCGCCCTCAAGAACCCACTGCGCACTGCTCTTGCGAGCCAGCACGAGGAAGCACTGGTTGATAGCGTCGGCGGTCGAGCGTTCCGGACGAAAACCATAGGAGTTGGGATCGGCTGTTGTCTCCGCGATTGGGAGCAGCGCAAGCAGGTATAACGCCTGCATAGCGCGGTCTTTCATCGTGGGGATTCCCAGCGGCCTTAGCTTTCCGTTGGTCTTCGGGATATAGACCCGCCTCAGCGGTCGCGGCTGATAGCCGCGACGTTTCAGCGTGTCGATGGCCTTGTATCTGGACGCCGGTGTGCTCCAGATCGCTCCGTCCACTCCCGGCGTGTTCTTGCCCTGATTGTGCGTCACCCGTTTCACAGCCAACGCTCGGCCATGGAACGAGTGGGTCAGCAGCCATTGCAAGGCCTTCACCTTGCCGTGACGGCCTTCCTGTGTTGCCTTGACGATACGCGCCTGCAGTCTCCTGACCTTGTGCTCGCATCGAGACCAGTCAACCTGTTCCCATCGCGCCGAAGGGTCGGAGGCTGCACACATGGATCGCTCCACATTCATTTGCGTTTCCTCCTTCGAAGATTCTGTAAATTCTTTCGTCAACCACGACCTGCTGGAAGTCTGCCTGCTTTCGCAGCGGAGTGATCTACTCCTATCCGCTCCATTACAGAACGGCATTCGCTTTCTCCAGCCTCCTTTACCCGCTGCCTCGACAGCTTGCCTTGCGGCACAGCTTGCCCCCGAGAGGGCGAAGCATCGGGCTTACCTTGTTCCGTTTGAACGACACGAATGACTTAGTCCCTGCCTGTACACCGGCGGCCTCTCTGTCCGTGTGTTCCAAGTGCAGATGGAAGCAACCGGCCGCATGCCTTTTGGCTGGAGCCTGACAGCGCCTTTGGCTCTGTGGGGATGACGGTGCCTACGGCAGTTCACATGTGTTGGACATATCATTCAGCCTGCCCCCCTCACCGCTTCGACGCTTGCAGTGCGAAAGAACGCCTCACGGAGTTCTTCCTATCCAGAGGAAAGAGGGTGGTTGTCTCGGCAGCTATTCGACCCAGCCGTTACAAGCCACGCCGATGCCGATAGGCTACTGCGGACGGAACCGCAGGTTCAGCTCACTCCTTTCGTGTTGAACAATCATTCAAACGACTTCAAGTCGCACTGCACCTTCCCCCTTACTGCTTGCGGCGCTTAGTGACGAAAAGGGCATTTCTCGTTACTTATATTTGGGTTGGATTCAAATCAACTGAGATCAAGATGTCGGAAACGTGTCTCCAAACATAGGAGCATTACTCTTCGACTGCTCCGCACTGGCTTCGTCCTGAATGACATCCCAGTGCTCTACGAGAACGCCGTCTTC
>DATDLS010000137.1:0-11471 GCA_036519195.1 Occallatibacter sp.
TTTGTGGCGGCGGGGAAAGGAGTGCCCTCTATTTGCGATGCGAAGCGCGCAACGGCCTGCCGGTGCCCTCCGCCGGAAACTCGGCACATGGAAGTAGTCCAAGAAATTCTGAACAAATTTTCAGATAGACGAAAGTCATGAAATAGTTTTTGGGTGTCTCCTAAGGATCGTTGTTGGCGATGAGTATAAGCTGCGCGGCAGAAGATTCAGATTGAGGTCGCAGCCGATACCCAGCCGCGTGGCGAGACCGATCGCTTCCATACGGACTTTCTCGTCGAATAGGTGCATCCTCTCGGCTGGTACCTGCTCCAAAATTTGATAGGCGGGCTGATTGCCCGACCCGCGGATGAGCGCCTCGTAGGAAAGAAGCTCGCGGGCCTTCGTTTCGACAATCGGCTGAAAGGCGAAGGTAAAGCTCGGATCAGGCGCGTTGTGCGGATCGATGCTTAAGCCCATGGTCGCTGTGCACCGGTGAGTTTTGCGCGCCAGCGACCTTCTGCGAATGAGGCGAGCAATTGTTTGGCGCGCCCGCTGTCGAGTCTGACAAAACAAGATCCTTTATGGAAGAAGTCGTTCAGCCCTTCGACCTGATTGAGCTCTTCTGGAGTGATACTGGAGAACCCCATACTCCAGTCAGCGAAATACCGCTTGGCTATGGGCTCCCGCAGGATCAGAGTCAATTGCTGATGACGCTTATCCAGATGCAGCTTCTTATACATCCCGTCCACGGAGTCAGGTTCCCCTTCCAGCCCCTGGAAAAAATTGCCATCGGAGTACAAGAGCATCCCGGTCATGTGCTGGTCTTCATTCGTTACGTGTGCCTTTTGCAAGAGCTCGGTAAGCTGGGCCGATGAAAAGGCCTGGGACTCGACGCTCGCGTAGGTGATATGGATCATGGTCGGCATTCTAGTCTCTTCATACCGCTTTTGCGGTTCCGCCCGGTTTTCTGCCAATACTGATCCAGGAGCTCGATGGATTGCCTGAATCAAAGCATGATGTGTAGGTGCCTTATGCCAGGGCCGAAGCTGCGGCTGGTTCGCGCCGCGCGATGGCTGCGATCCGGTGGAGCATCCCCTGGAAGATGCAGTAATGGATCGGATAAAGAGCGTACCAATAGAGAAGGCCGCCGAGTCCGGCTGGATCGAAAATTGCTGTTTGTCGAATGACGGAGCCATGGATGGCCGGCTCCACCTCGAACTGAAGCCACGCGCGGCCCGGCACTTTCATCTCCGCCACCAGGCTCAGCCTGCGATCCGGTTCAAAACTCTCAACGCGCCAGAAATCCAGAGCGTCGCCAGCGACGAGCGTATGAGGATCGCGGCGCCCCCGGCGCAGTCCCACGCCGCCGATAAGGAGGTCGAAGAAGCCGCGAACCCGCCACAGAAAACTGGCAAAGTACCAACCGTTCTTGCCGCCAATCCGCCGGATGGGAGCAAAGGCCAGAGCCGGGAGAACGGGCACATGTGCGGTGCGGGAATCGACCAGCCTTGTCCCAAACCGGACACCGCCCCAGGAGGCGGGCTTGCCGCTGGAGGAGAGCGCGTCGGACCAGAAGGTCGCGGCATACTCTAGGTTTTCATGGAGGAGAGCCCGCTTGACTGCTCTGCTCAAGCCCATTGGCTGAATCGGGAAGACGGTCAGGGCCGACTGATCGCGGACCAGCGTCGGATTCCTCATGCTCTCAATCAGCTTGCGGCCGACGCGAGCATAGATGGGAGTCACCAGTCCGAGCCAAAGACTTGATAAGTGCGGTGTGAGAACGGGCACCGGAATCATCCACCGTTGCAATCCGCATTGCCGCGCGTACTCCTGCATGATCTCGCCATAGCTGACCTGGTCGGGACCTCCGATCTCAAAGACAGCGGACTGTCCAACTGGTAGCTCCAACGCTGCCACAAGATAAGCGACTACATCTTCGATCGCAATCGGCTGGGCTTTGACCTCAACCCATCGCGGGCAAATCATAACCGGCAGACGCTGTACCAGGGCACGAATCATTTCAAACGAGAGGCTTCCGGAGCCGATAACGATCGAGGCTCGAAATTCAATCGTGGGAACCGCTGAACTGCGCAGGATATCTGCCACCTCATGGCGGCTCCGTAGATGTGCGGATAACGCTTGATGCTGATTCCCAAGACCTCCCAGGTAAACAATGCGCTCGACCCCCTGTTCGCGCGCGGTGTCGGCGAAATTTTGGGCGGCTTGCCGGTCTTCCTCTTCGAACTGTCCTGCCGAGCCCATGGAATGGACAAAGTAGTATGCGGTCCGCACTCCAGCCATTGCAGGTGCAAGAGAAGCACGATCCAGGCAATCCGCCTGAATCACTTCCGTAGAGGAAGAAACCCGTGAGCGAAGAAACTCAGGATGTCTGGCAAGACAGCGGACGGGCTGACCAACCGCCTCAAGCGCCTTCAGGAGGCGACCGCCGATATAACCCGATGCTCCCGTTAGGAGGACAAGCGACCGATGGTTCGTACCTATTGGGGAACCTCAATTGCCCTCGCAATGTCCGAGGAGCACAATCGTAGCATTGTTTGTCGTATGCCCCCTGTACCAGATTGACCACTGAGTTGGATCGCCCTTCCCGTTCGGGATCAAAGGATGCACTGGCTCCGCTAATCGAGCGAACGCGGATGGGAAATTGCCCCTTTATTATTGAATATCGATTTCACGTTCTCTATGGCTGCCTGCTGGGTATACCGCTCAAGAGTTCTGTGCAATATATCGTCTCGAGTCGAACTTCCGTCCCGTCGAAGCTCCGGACATATATCGAATTTTCCCGAAGACAGGACGCTCTCCCCAGGCCCTGTCGAACTTTCCAACTATCGCCCATGCAATGCCACCATAGCCATTCGGATCGCGTCCATCCAAAAGGTACTTGTCGTTTAAATGGATTGCATATTGCATTGCCGTCTTCATATCCGGTGTCCACTCCAAAATCTTCTTTGCCCAGTACATGCGCACATAGTTGTGCATCCATCCGCGCGCCACCATCTGCCGTTGCGCGGCGTTCCAAAGCTCGTCGTACGTCTTCGCTTCCTCCAGTTGCTTCAGCGTATACGTGCGTTCGCGCTCGTCTCTTGCATGTTCCGCAATCGTCTTCAGCGCCCATGGTTCAGCACCTTCCAACGAGTCGTACTTGTCGTTATATAGCACATAATTCACGCACAGTTCGCGCCACGTAATCAACTGATCCAGATAGGCGTCCGCATTTGCTCGCAGCGACATGTCCTCTCTAACCGCCTCTTCTATCGCTAGCGCAATCGTCAGCGGGCCGATGTGGCCAAAGTGCAGATACATCGACAGCATGCTCGTTCCATCCACCTCGGGGCGATTTCGTTCCCGGTCATAGCTTCCAAGCATAGATCCGACGAACATCTTCAGCCGTTTTCTCGCCGCGTGCGTTCCTCCGATGAATTCCTCAACAGGCAGCACGCTGCGATCCAGTTCCTTCCACCCACGAGTCATGTCCAACTGCACATCGTCTACTAGCAGTCCCTTCGGTCTCTGCCATGACTTCGCCGCCTTCGGGTTCTCGTACGGTTGCATGAAGTCCGGTAATAGTCGTTTCAGACGTGGCCGTATTGTCCTCGCGGCAAACTGCGCCTTTTCCAGCATCCGTGATGGGACAATCACATCCGCATCGACCGTCCAGAATGGAATGGTTAACCGTTTCGAGATGAGCGTCCGCCATCGCTCTGGCTCGCGCATCGGGTTTTCATCTCCGATCACCATTGCCGCACCCACATCATGAAAGAACTGCAGATGATCCTCATGCGGTGATCTCCGCATCACAAAGCCGATTTCTCGCTCAGCGAGATCCTCTTCGACATCCCGAAGACCTTGATTCAAAAAGTAGTAGTGTCGAAGGTTGGCATACGGAAAGTTGTTGATGCCCGCGAAGAACACCACCACTGGAAGCCCAAGTTCGTTCGCCATATGCACTGCCACGTCCAGAGCATGATTGTCGATCCCGCGTTCTGCCCGTTGCATCCAGTAAACAACGGCTTTCCCGCCTCTCGCGGGAGTTCCATCTTTCCGCACTCGCACTCGCGGGTCCTCAGCAAGCCGAGACAATTCCTCACCTATGTCATTCTGGTTGTTCAGGACACGACTCCGTCTAGCTGTTTATAAGGCAGAAGCGCTTGTTGCTGCTGTTCAGCGAAAGGCAGTATGGCACGTTTTTTTCGAAGGCGTTCATGCTGCCGTTGTTACCGTGGATCATGAGCAAGGGCGGCCCGGAGCCGTAGACCTCAGTGTACATTTTGAAGCCGTTGATGTCGTAATACTTCCCGGCTGCGGGGTTGCTGCCATAAGGGATCGGCTTGGTCTGCTGGGCGAGGGCCGCTGTGACGAAGAGGGTAGATGACAGGAAGAGTGCGGCGAGAGATTTCATGATCACAGCAACACGTGCTCTTGGACTGATCTGTCCGCCGATTCTACACATAGAGAGAGGATAGAGGATAGAGGGCAGAGGAGTCCTGCGCGGACAGCGGGAGTTTGTCGGGGCCGGGGACTTGGGGGCGGGTGGATGCCTTGGGGTACCTGGTTTGTTGTGAGAAAGCTGGTGGCGGTACACACGTGCTCTCCAATTTTCTGACCTTTCATTGTGAGGACTGAAGCAGTTTCGAGATGAATGAATTCATCTCCCGAAGGACATCCTGTTCGTTGGACACAAAGACATAATGGTTCGCATGCGCGACGCGGACCACATGTGCCTCCGGCACTTGTGTCTCAACGGCTTTTACTTGGTTTTCAGTTGTGCGAAAATCATGTGCCTCAGACGCTGCGCGCGCTGCTGAATGATCAGACGGCCCCAGATCGTGAGGATCGGCAAAGATGAAAAGAGCCGGGCGACAGCCCTACCCCGAACGGCAAGCGGCTTCCGCTCCATGAGGAGCGGTGGGCAGCAGTCGGAAAGTACGGCAGCGTGGGGTGGCACACCTTCCGCCACACCTACCGGTCGTGGCTGGACGACACCGGAGCGCCGGTTGGGGTGCAACAGAAGCTGATGCGCCACGCCCAGGTCGCGACCACGATGAACGTCTACGGAAATACTTTGATGGGCGCCAAACGGGAGGCGAACAGCAAGGGTAGTCAGAAGGGCACTCAGGAGTTCATAGCCATGCAAAGGACCCTGCAAACACACCAGAAACCCCACGGCGTTTTTCCGGGCGCTGTTATTTGGGGTTATCTGGGGTTGGCCAATCGGCTAAGTGGTTGCGGGGGCTGGATTTGAACCAGCGACCTTTGGGTTATGAGCCCAACGAGCTACCGGGCTGCTCCACCCCGCATTCCTAGTGTAGCAACACCTGCCGCCGAGGGTCAACGCTCGCTCGCCCACTCAGGGGCTCAGAGGCCCGCGGAGGGGCTCGAACGGTGGCTCGCGTTCGGGGACCGCGCGTTTGCGGGCCAATGGCCAAGCAACTACCTCATCAGAATCCCGATCCGATAGACTCGTGGGAATCCAGGTTATGTCGGCGAGGAACCTCCCTCTATGTCCCAGCTTTACGTAGTTGTTCTGGCAGTGATTGCTGTGGCACTGCTGTTGGTGGCCATCTTCCGCACGATCCGGGTGAAAACCAAGACGGACTACCTGCTGGCGGGGCGATCTCTGCCCGCGCTGGTGCTGGTGTTGACGCTCCTCACATCGTGGATCGGCGCCGGTTCGCTTTTTGCCGGTGCTGAGAACGCCTACAGAAACGGCTTCGCCGCACTCTGGCAGCCGGCGGGCGGATGGCTGGGGCTGCTACTGATCTACTTCATCGCTCCGCGGGCGCGGAAGTTTGCCCAGTTCACGCTGCCGGATCTTCTTGAGGCGCGTTATAACCGGACGGCGCGCGTGTTGGGGACCATCGCCATTTTGTTTGCGTATGTCGGGATTACCAGCTACCAGTTCAAGGGCGGTGGCGATGTGCTACACCTCATTTTCCCGAACACCGTGACGCCCAAGCTGGGCACATACATCATTGCCGGGTTCGTGATTCTTACGACTGCCCTGGCAGGCATGTCTTCTGTGGCATATATGGATGTGGCCATCGGGTCGCTGGTGACGGTCATCTGCGTGGTCGCCGCGCCCATGCTGCTTTTCAAAGTGGGTGGATGGACGGGTCTTCATGCGGTGCTGCCGGATCAGTACTTCCAGGTGCTGGGCAACTATCGCATGGGCCCGGATCATGTGCAGCAATCGGTGGGCATGGGCCTGGTGCGGGCGCTCGAGTTCCTGCTGCCGACCATGCTGCTGATGCTGGGTAACCAAGTGATGTACCAGAAGTTCTTTTCGGCCAAGACCGAGCGCGACGCGCGGGTCTCGGTGATTGGCTGGACGCTGGGGACGCTGCTGCTGGAGACGCTGATTGTGGCAATCGCGGTGTTCGGACGGGCGCTCTATCCGGCCGGCGAAGTCGCGCGGCATCCGCGTGAGATCATTCCCTACACGGCACGGCATGGGCTGCCTGCGGTGGTAGGCGCCTTGCTTTTGGGCGCGGTGTTTGCCAAAGTCGTTTCCACGGCTTCCAATTATTTGTTCTCTCCGGCCACTAACCTGGTGAACGACGTGTTTGTGCGCTACATGATGCCGGCAGCCTCCAATAAGCGCGTGATTATCGTGTCGCGGCTGGCCGTAGTGCTGCTGGGCTGTTGGGCGCTCTATCAGGCGATTTATGCCGAAAGCATTTTGCAGAAGATGCTGTACGCGTACACCATCTATTCCGCTGCGCTCACGCCGGTGGTGCTGGCGGCGTTCTATTCCAAGCGCGTTACGGCGTGGGGCGCGGTGGGGGCCATTGCCTGTGGTACCGGTGTGACGCTGGCCTGGGATATTCCGGGAGTGAAGTCATTTTTTCCTGCCATTGTGGCCCAGCGGGATGCGATTTTCCCCGCGCTGTTTGTTGCCGTCGGGGCGATGATTGTGGTAAGTCTGTTCACCGCTGCTCCGGCGGCGGAGCAGCTGGCTAGGTTCGACAGTTAAACCCCGCTGCTACACCCACAGCAGTGGCTGACGAATCGGAAAGTTGCGAATCACCTCCTTGTCCGTCGGATCGGGATTCAGAGTTTTCCAAAGTGCAATGTACTGCTGCGTGCCGAAGGCGATCCCGGAGAAAAGCAGCCCCGGGGAGCGCACTGGCAGCGCATCAAAGTGCTCCACGTCTTTGGCCCATTTCCAGGAATTCTTGTCCTTGAGATAGGGATAGAGAAACTCAGCCGCTCTCTGAAGCCCGCGTCCGTCGGCGAGCTGAAAGGTCAATGGATCCGGCCTCAATCCCTTCAGCGATTGGCAGAGGCCGGCCATCACATCGAAGTTGAAGATGGAGTAGCTATAGGGCTTAGTGCGGGTCAATTCGCGGGGAAACGAGCCATCAGCGGCCAACTGGTCGGGCAGCAGGATCTCGCGATAACGGTGATAGAGATCTCTTCGCGCGTCGCCGTTGCCGACCAGGCGCGCATACTCGGCCGCCTGCAAGGCCCAGCACATGGAGTGGTTGTTCTTGGCGTCGCGTTCGGCTTTGCCCGGGTCGCTGGTATTGAGCCAATCAAGATACCTGCTGAACCAGTTCCTCAATGCTTGCTCATCGGCGCTGCTCATCTCTGACGCCAGAAAGTCCGCAGCCCGCGCTACTTCCACCAAGTGCAAGCTGTCGATGATCCCGTACGATCGCCCAGTCGAGGCGCCGGTCACCGCCTGGGCAAACTGTAAATTCGGGTTCATGCACGTGGCAGGAGTTACGAACCAGGCGCGGAGATGATCGACAGCGCGGTTCGAGAAACGACGCTCATGGGTCAGCAGCCAGGCTGCGGTGAGCGCCGGCACCTGAATCGAGAGCCGCACCATTACGCGACGATGGTCGTCGAAGTTGGCGGGATTGCTTTGCCCGTCGCGGTTGACATAAGGGCCGCTTGGATCCTTCGGGTTGGGCCAGAAGTAGTCCGCCTGTGAGTAGAAGTCGTGTAGTCCGCCGGCGCTGCCCTTGGCCGCAAAGGCGGTGATCGTGAGCGGCGCTTGCTCCACGTATCTTCTGGCGGCTTCCAGGACGCGTGCGTGATCCGTGGCTGCGACCAGACGCCAGGCCTCGGAGTGGGTGGCCAGCCTCGTTGCGGCCCATGCGGTGCCGGCGGCGGCAGCGCCGCCGGCGGCCACTTTGAGGAAGTTTCTTCGGTCGAGGATGGAATGCATCATTGCCTGGAGCCTTCTCTAGAGAATTCGCGATACCAGGCTTTCAGTTTCACACAATCGCGCACTGCACGAATTCCGTCTTACACTGGCAATGAAAGTGAATCCATCCATGGCCGTTGCGCAACTGACTTTGGAAATTCGGATTGAACACGCGCAGTCTCTCAAGGACCGTCGCCAGGTGGTCCGCTCTCTCAAAGACAAGCTGCGCCAGGGATTCAATATCAGCGTTACTGAGCTGGATGAGGCAGTGATGTGGCAGTCAGCCACGATTGGAATCGCGGCGATTTCGCGATCGCGCGATTACCTGCATGGGCTGGTCGAAGAGGTGGAGCGCGCCGCGCGGCGAATCCTCAATGAGCACGGCGCCGAGCTGGCTGACTCGTTCTGGGAGTATCTGGAGAGCTGACGAGAGAGGTGCTTCACCTTGATAGGCGTGGAGATCGAAACCCGCAGTTACGTTCTGGCGCGCGCCGGCAGAAGGCATCCGCACAGCTTGAGGTATCCAATCTTTTCCTTCTTCCCTGCGAATAGGAGGGCAAGCCCCGAGCCCGCTGCGGCGCAAGCGGCGTCTGCCCCACCGCAGGTGGTGCTATCCTTAACCGTTTAGGGATCAGGAGTCAGGGGTATGCCGGAGAACAGGGCGCGGAAGCATCATCAGGACCGGGTCGCGGAGACGCTGCGGCTGGAGATTGGCACCATGATCGACGGAGAACTCGTCGACCCGCGTATCAGCAATTGCTACGTGAGCGAAGTGGCGCTGAACCCAGGTGGGAAGTCGGCCCGGGTGTACGTGGCAGTCGACAGCACCGTCCCCGACGTTGTGCTGGCGGAGAAGAATACCATTGCCGGTCTCGAAGCGGCCAAGGGATACATTCGCTACGAATTGAAAGAGCGCATGGGGGTGCGTCACGTGCCCGAACTGGCGTTTCTGGCAGATCGCTCCGGCCGCTTCCAGGCGCGGATCGAAGAGTTGATGGACCGATCACGAAAGCGGAATAAATACGCACGGGGGCAGGCGGCTGCCGAGGCCGTGCCCAGTGCCCCGGCGGAAGAGAAAGCGCCATAAGGCCCCGAATTCATGGCTGCTCCCCGAGCCGGGCGATCGTGGGTCGGTCTGAAATGGCGTGACACCGGCGCTCGAAGCCGGACCCAGCGATCCGAACTGGGGCGGCGAGCAATGAGCCTAAAAACAGCAGTTGAACCCCTGCTGGCTCTGCACTTACTTGAATCCACAAACACTTGCAGTTGTTGGAGATTCACCAATTCGGTGTATTCGGTGTATTGCGGAGCAGTCGTTAGTGCAGTCGTAACACTTGACAGCCCCAAAATGGCATCTACTGCGGTTTTTAGGATGAGTGAAACAATGCGGTTCGGTGGCATCAATTCCAAAGAGACCGTGTCCGAAAGGCTGAAGAGGCCGCTCGTGGATCGCTCGAAGTTGCCGCGCAGATCAGACAACAAGCAGAGACCTTCCTCCTACCCCCGAAGTACGTCAGCAATTGCTGGAGATCCGCCGAATGCTTTGAGGCGCAGGCGGGAGAAACTGGAGAACGCGCTCCGGGAGTGAACGGATGATATCTACTGGTATTCAAATTCATCAACATGTCGACCTGTTTGAGAGCGAATGCGATCATCAGACTCCCGGGCCGCGAGAACCCTGAAGGTCTAGATGGCACGCAAACTGACACGAGCAGAATTGAAATTGTCGCTGGATCGGCGCGGCCAACCGGAGCGCGCTTGCGCAGCCACGTATGGCTGCGCGGCGGGAAGTGGAACCGGCGGCAATTTTGCTTTGCTAACGCTCGCGGAAAACGCATGACCGCTGGCGCAGATTCGACCGGAGCGTCGCTTGATCGATTTGACAATCCTCCCCTCCTTGACGAAAGCAAGGAGATTCCTACCGGACTCAGAGAGTCCGGTAGGTGGGTTCCTGCTGCTGGCCCCATTCGAGAAGGGCTCACTTGACAGGCGATCCGGGCCTCGCCGGCCCTCGGGTACTCGACAAACTTGGTATTCCAATCGAAGAACTTGATTATCGTTGCTGCAAAGACGGTGTAGAACAGTGCGTCCGATCTCTACATCCCCGCCCTGAAGGACGGGGCTTTCCGAGGATCACCGGTAAAGATATATTATTGAACCTAACAGCAAGACTTCAAACTGAGGCACTCAGAAGCGCGGCTGATAAGGATTGAGAATCCGGGCAAATCTGGTAGGCTTGACCCTGTCGAAACCGAGTATTCTCTCGGTGTTTTTAGGGGGCGCGGACCGCAATCCGGCAGCCAGGTCTGCCCCCTGGCCCGGGAGGCCGGAGAGCCCGGTTCCGCCGGGGCTGACTGAGCCCCGACCGCATCGAAAACGCTGGAATTGGAGAACCCCTCGAAGTGGAGACTGCCTTGTCACCATCTGCGCCGCACACGTCAGAGCATCGCCGCAAACGGTTGATGCGCTGGCCGGCCATCGCAGAGGGTGCGGTGTTTCTGGCATTCGCGGTCTTCTTTCTGGCCTATGGCCTCACGCCGCTGCTGGGTGGCGATGGTCTTGGCCTGGTGGGCGCTGATGAGCCGCGCTATGCGCAGATTGCCCATGAAATGCTGGGCCGGTTTGACTCCGCGCATACCCTGAGCGATCGCTTGAGCGCCTGCGTTACCCCGTATCTGTATGGTCGACCCTGGTTGGAGAAGCCGGCCCTCTACTACTGGCGGGCGATGTTCACCTTCCAGGAATTTGGCGTGCACGATTGGAGTGCCCGCCTGCCTTCGACCAGCTTCGCGCTGGTGATGGCCGCGCTCATCTACCTGCACATGCGACGATTCCGCGCCGGCGGTCACCTGGACGCGGCGCTGATTACCGTGGCCTGCGCGGGCATCATCAGCTTCGCACGCGGGGCTTCCACCGACATGCAGATGGCGGCGCCGCTGGCCATCGGCCTGCTCGGCTGGTATGCATGGTATGAGACCGGGTCGAAGTTCTGGCTGTTCGACATCTATTTTTTTACAGGCGTAGCTACTCTGGCCAAGGGTCCGGTGGCTCCGTTCCTGGCCGGGCTGATCCTCTGCTCGTTTGCCTATGTCCGCCGCGAGTGGTCCATTCTGCGCAAGACCATCTGGTGGCCGGGCATCGTACTTTACTTTTCCATTGTGCTGCCATGGTTTATTGCCGTGCAGCACCAGAACCCGACCTTCTTCCGCGAGTTTTTCCTGGAGCATAATCTGGAGCGGTTTGCCACCGACCGCTATCAACACGTGCAGCCTTTCTGGTATTACCTGGTGGTCATCATCCTGGCCATGATGCCGTGGAC